>NZ_JBEYTJ010000001.1:0-498147 GCF_040642995.1 Nonomuraea sp. NPDC047529
CCCCGTCCAGCGGCCACATGTCATCGACCACCGGGACCGACGCCGAGGCCGCGTCCAGCGCCTCAGCCCGCGCCGAACCCGTGGAAGCAAGCCTGTCGCCGCCACGCGTACTCTGCACCCGCGGCGCCGCATCCGGCCCCGAGGCACCCTTGACGGGCTTCAGATCAAGCTTGGACGCCTTGGCCGCCTTCGGCTCTTCCGCCCTCGTCGTCCCGGCAGGCACCAGCGAGGGTAAGGAATGCGTGGCTCCCGGCAGCTGCTGCGGAATGTCGAGCGATCCTTGCGCGGCGGCCGCCGTCTCGCCGCCGGCCGCCGCCAGGGCAGGGGCAGGTGTCAAGGAAAGCTGCACCAGGCCTGGAAGCACCAGCGTCACGACCATTGTGGCAACGCCGGCGAGCAGCCGAGGTGAACGAGCCCATGACGAATTCCGGCGCATACGCCGTCACACTCCGAACCAACGAGGGGCGGCCCTGCGGACGCCGGCCGTCGCTCCACCCCACCGGGCAGGGGGCGACTGTCGCCTTGGCCCGTGCGGCTCGGAGCCTGATGCAAAATCAGGCAGAGCGTAACTTTTGGACGATCACGGCATCAAGATCTATTTGAGCTACCCAAGAGGCACGGAATGCGACCTTCCGGATAGAAATTACCAAAGATGACACAAGGGGCAGCGATGAACGCGCATGATCGTGGCGGCTCAACGATAGGACGGTCGGTTGCCACGTAGTTGCTCGCTGAGCAGTGCCACCGATCTGGTCGTCGCCGGTGGTGGCGGCGCGGCCACCGGGCCATCCAGGTCGTATAGGCCGTCCAGGAAGGCGATCTCATCGAGGCGTCCCACCATGCCCCGCCCCCGCCACCGAAGTAGTCGAAGATGTCGCGTCGAGATCACCGCTGTGATCTTCGTCTGATGGTCATGCATCGACGCAGAGGAAGACTGCGCCATGCCCTCAGGATGAGCCCTCCGATCGGTCCATGCCACCAGTTCAAGCCTTGCGGCGATCCAGACCATCGCTGCATCTCTAGACGGGCGAAGAAGCCGCCCCCAAACGACGATTTTCGGGACGGCCCTTCCCAGTCGCAGTGGCGGGCGCTGCCCTAGACGTGATCCTGGTCCAAGCAGGGCCTCATCATGGGCAACCAGTTCTCGCGAACCGACGGTCATCGGGATGTTCCTTGATGTCCGCTGCCCTCCTGGCGAGGCCCGGATGACACAGGCGGTGTCCTGGCATCGGGAGGGAGCACAAACGAAAAACGGCGCTGCGGGACAGTACTCCGCCCTTGAGAATCCCGATCTCGACCGGTCGGTTGAACCGCAGAATTCGCGAAAACCGATGATGAAGGCACAACTCCAGGTCAGGCCCAGTACGACGAAGTTGCTGATGCCTTCTCAATCCGCCCAGCAGAACACCGCAGAATCTCGCAAAATAGTTATTCCACAGGTGACGCGGACGCGCATGGCTCGGATTCGACAGCCGCACAACGTTGCCGACGGCTCACGAGATACCAAGCTGCACTTGTGTCAGAGGACGCCAGTCCCAAACCGTCTCGGGCCCGTCCTGGTTCACGATGTGGATGTTGTTGATGGTGATGTGGCGCTCGGGAAGCTGTTTGCCGAGCGCTGCGATGATGGGGGCTGCTGGGCCATCAGCGCTGCTGTAGGCAACCGTGACGTGCGGTATCCATGCTGCATGAGCAAGGGCGCCATCACGGCCGGTGGCCGCCCGTGTGGCGAACTTGGCTGCTTCCAACAGGGGCCTAAGACGGTCCGCCGGCCGCGCCTCCAGGAGCACCGCCTCCGGGTGGTAGAGCACACGCCCCAGCGAGACAGTGATGGGCGCGATCCGGGAGAGTTGAGTCGTGGCCTCCTCAGCCATCACGTTCACCTGATGATCAGTGATCTCGTGTGAGTAGCCGACGACCAACGTGGTGAGGTGGATGAACTTCTGCGGCACCAGATCGAGGCCGGGCAGGCCGGCCAGGCGGTCGTGAGCCTCTTGGACGATGGCCCGTGCTTCAGGATCCTCTCCCAGGAGGACGTGCCAGTAGAGCTGGCCCTGGCCGGGCGGCAGCATGAGCGCTCGTCGCTTCTCCCAGCGGTTCACCATCCGCGTCGGCAACGGGCTCACGCATCCTCCTCGACAGGGGCGGGCAGAGCCCGAGCGGAGTTGAACGTCTTGATCTGCTCGCGCAGCGTGGTCACCATATCCGAGCCGCGGAACCGAGGGGCGGCCAATCGAGCATCCATCCGCACCAGGTAGTTGGTGATCGTGGACAGCCGGTGTTCGGGCGGCAGGGACAGAGCCGGCGTCACCTGTTCGGCGGCGGCGTCCAGGTCCTCCATCATCACGTACGCAATTCCGGCACCGAAGCGCACTTGTGCCCAGGTGCCGGCCACCCAGGGAGCGCCGTTGGCCCATGCGTCGTCGGCCGCCGCTGCCGCCTGCAGTGCTGCGGCATGGTCGCTGGCTTGGAGTGCCACCGACAGGGCGTACAGTGCCCGCCTGGGTGCTGGGCACGACCAGGGCGTCACGCCGGAGTCGCCGCCCACGGAACCGGCCGCCTCGTCCGCTCGGTGAAGGGCTTCTCGGGCTCGGTCGAAGTCGCCGAGCAGGCTTGCGGCGTTCGCTTCCTGGCTGGCCAGGAGCACCCGCAGGGGCGTGGGCGGGCTGCATTCGTAGCCGCGTCTGGCCGCGTCGGCAGAGACGGCGTACCGGCATCGCCACCGCTCGGTCTTGGCCTGGGCGCTCAATGCGGCCGCCTCGCTCGCGCCGGCCTCTTGAGCGGACAGGAGGGCGGCCCTGCCGTGGACGATGGCCGATTCGTCGTCGTACAGGTCGCCCAGCAGGATGCAGGCGTGGGCGAGGAGTTCGGCGTCGATCCGGAACAGCTCGCGCGTCTGGTGGAGCCGCTGCTTGCCAGCCCGCAGGAGCGCTAGCACTCGCCGGTGCAGGCGCAGTACATCGGCGAGCAGTGGCGCGGGTGCGGTCTGGGTGTGGCGCTGCGTCAGGTGGTAGCGGGTCTCGTCAATCATGGCGATGGTGCTGTTGCCGACGTTGGTCTGCTCGATCCAGGCTGTGTGCTCGATCAGGTCACCACTCGTCGGCAGCGTCCCCACCAGCTCGCCGTCATGGTCGAAGAGAACGGCCTCGTCCATGCCGAACACGCGGCAGTACAGCAGGGGGTAAGGGTCCTTCGGACGACTGTTGCCAGCTTCGTGGTCTTTGATCCTGCGGACCACCGACTCGAACTCGGGCAAGGCGATCTCCTCGCCCGCCGCCTGGAACAGGTGCCTGGCCAGTTGCTTCTGTGACCAGCCACGCTGACGTCGCTCATCGCGTATGCGTTCGGCCCACCGGGGAGTTCTGGGCTGTTCCAGCATGCCGTCGCACCTCACCACCGAGTTGGGGGACACGGTCGCCGCCCCCAGTGTCCCCCAATCACATCTGTCTACGCGTCGTTACTCAGCGTTGTGATGGATTCGTGTACTGGGACACGAATCACCTAGACGCCGACACCAAAGCCGGGCTGGACGAGCTGCTGAGGGCCACTGCCCAAAGCGTTCGCCAGGCCTCCGCACTGGCGGCGCTCATACAGGACTTGCGGGACCGCCAGCTCTCCGTACTGCGCGGCACCTATCCGGCCTGGGACATCACCCTGGAGCTCGACTTCACGGAAAGGCTGTGGTGGACCGCCGTGCCGAACCGGTCTCTGACCGTCGAGCTGGTGGCGGAGGGGGTCATGCGCATCGTCCGGTGCGAGGACGCGATCGCGCTCGCGGCGGCTTTGGCCTGGCAGTCGACTCTGATCGGCAACGTCGAGAACGCTGCAGGACCTCCGCACATCCATCCGGCTCGCCGACTGCAGGGGCGGCCGGCATGACGTCGACGCTTGAGCAGGCATGTGAGCTTGATCTGCGCGGTGCGTTCAGGCGCTTCTACGTCTGGTGCGACGTCGCGGGTCTATGGCATGCGAGGCCGCTGCCCAAGCTGACGGCCGGCGAAGTCGCAAGGTGTACCGGTACGTGAGGCAGTACGGCGCAGGGGAACCGGAGCATGACCCAGCCTCCTGGCGAGCCCGTACCTGAGTGGGAGCCGTACCTGCGCCCTCCGAGGGACCGCATCCGGATCACGGAGACCTCATGCTGCGGTGCCCTTGAGTGGGCCTGCCAGGGAGGGCAGTTCCTGATCCTCCGGCGCACCTCTACAGGCCAGTACGAGGAGACGGCCAGGGGACTGTACCGGCATGCGCGGTCCGTCTGGGAGGCGCTGCTCATCCTTCACGAGGACGAGCACAAGCGGAAGGTTCCTCCAAGGTGCCCTGCCGGCCGGTGCCATGCTGCCCTCCGAATCCACCCTCGCCAGCACGTACGGCGTGGCGAGAGGGACCGTACGTCAGGCACTCCCCGCCGAGCAGGTGGTCGTGAGGATCGCGCGCAGCGTCGAGGTGCTGGACGACGTACACAAGGAAGTAGCCGTCTCGGCCTGGCTGAACGACTCCGGGATACCGGCGGCGAGAACGACGGCGCACGACCAACCGCTCATCGTCAGAGGTCATCCGGTAACGCTCTGGTACCTCATCCCCGACAGCGGCTCGCCCGCGACCCTCGACGACCTGGCCGGCGTCCTGCACGAGCTCCACGGCCTGGCCGTCCCCGCCGACCTGGAGCTGCCGGCGATGGACATCCTCAGCCGCGTCTCCGAACGCATCAACGCGGCGTCCGTCCTCACCGACGAGGATCGAGACTTCCTGCTGACACGCCGACGCGAACTGCAAAGCGCGTACGACGAGCTGGCCTTCCCTCTCACGCTGTGCGCGGTCCATGGGGACGCGCACAACGAGAATCTCATCAGAACCGTCGACGGAAGGGTCCTGCTCATCGACTTCGAGCGCTTCGCGTTCGGCCCACCGGAGACGGATCTCGCTGTCACCGCCATCGAGCACACGGTCGGCTGGGGAACGCGCACCGAATATGACCAGTTCGCGGAGCGGTACGGATTCGATGTTCTGGCCTGGGAGGGCTACCCGGTGCTCAGAGACATCAATGAGCTGAAAATGACGACGTGGCTCATGCAGAACGTCGACGAAGACGCGGCCATAGCCCGGGAGTTCCGCAATCGCATGAACTCGCTGCGGAATCCCGACGCACCTCGCCGCTGGCGTGCTTTCTAAGGTCGATGTCCTGGGCCGGGAGATGACCACCCCACAGGAGCGCAGTACGGGTGCCACTTACTCGACAATCAAGGTCGATGT
The DNA here is from genome assembly GCF_040642995.1 of Nonomuraea sp. NPDC047529. NCBI lineage: Bacteria > Bacillati > Actinomycetota > Actinomycetes > Streptosporangiales > Streptosporangiaceae > Nonomuraea > Nonomuraea sp. NPDC047529. The sequence goes on from NZ_JBEYTJ010000001.1 coordinate 5,251, forward strand.
CCGGGGCTCACGTGCCATATCCGACATGTTGTGACGGCTGTCAGTCGCAGGGATGCAAGGCCCCCTTCCAGCAGCCTCAGCTCTCGTCGCTCAAGATCACCGATAGGGTGCGCCAGAAGCAAAAGGAGCCCCTGACGTGTCACCCTCAGCCCCGTTAGCCTGGTTGGCGGCCCTCGCCGCTGCGGCCTACCCCACCTGGGACACCTGGAAGACCAGGTTCGACTGGTCCTCCCTGTTCACGGCCGCCGGCGTGCCCGAGGAGTACCTCGCGCAGGTGCACTTCGAGGGCTTCACCGAGGGCGTTCTGAGCTGCGTACGTCCGTACGACGCGGTAGACCACTCGCCGTTCCTGCCACTGCGCGACGACCTCGCCACCCTCACCGAACTCGCGACGACCTGGGCCGTGCCCCTGCTGGTCGTGCTGGTCGCCCTGATGCGGCGGCATTCGGCGACGGCAGGACCGCGTACCGCCTGGGCGCTGCTGCTGATCGCGCTCGCCCGGCCGCTCTCGGCCGACTACCAGGGGGACAACATCTGCTCGGGCTCCCTGCCCATGTTCACCCCGGACTGGTTCGAGGCCCTGTCCGGCGGCTGGGGACTCTGGGAATTGTGCCTGCTGGCGGCTGCCCTGCTGGTGCTGCTCGCATCGGACTTCCCGGTGCCGCCGATCTCTGGGCGGCGCGCGCTGACGACCGTCATGGACGCCCTGGTGGTGTACGGGCTGGTGGGCCTCGCCCCTCTCCTCACCGGGGACGAATCCCTGCGCGCCGGCCTGCTGCACCAACTCCAGTTCGACGACCTCCGCGATGCCCCTGCTCGGCTGCTGGTGCTCGTGCTGCCGCTCGGTTACCTCCTGTGGAGATACGGCCGGCCACCTCGCCACGGGTACGACAGCTAACCCGGTGACCATGAACGTTCACCGGGTGGACAACGCACCGGCTTGACCGCGCTCACGTTGATCCACGCGGTTGCCGATCTCGTTGTTGTATGGTCTGACGTCGGCAAATATCGCGGGGAGGGCAAGGCCGTGGAGCGCGAAACACTGGTCGGTTACCTGGACTCGCAGCGCAAGCACGTCCTGGGCATCCTGGACGGCCTTGGCGAGGAGCAACTACGCCAGGTGGTGCTGCCGTCCGGTTGGTCGCCCCGCGACCTGGTGCACCATTTGACCTGGTCCGAGGCGCTTTGGTTTCGCGGCGCGATGACCGCCGATCGCCAGGTCATCGACACGCTCGTGGTCGGCGAGTTCGGTTGGAAGGTCCCCGAGGAGTTCTCCGGTGCGGACGTGCTCGCGCGGTATCGACGGACGATCGAGCAGTCGAACATGGTCATCGGGGCGACGGCGATCGATGCCGTGCCGGCCTGGTGGCCGACGAAGATGTTCGGTTCGGGGTCATGGCGGCTGGGGTCTTTGCGCGAAGTGCTGATGCACGTGATCGTCGACACTGCGACGCACGCCGGACAGCTCGACGCGGTCCGGGAGCTGATCGACGGACGGCAGTGGCTGGTCAACGACGACTGACCGGCCGCAGGTCACTGAACCCGGTGAACGTTAGCGGTCACCGCACTAATCGCTCTCCGACGAATACTTTCGAGCAACGACGGCGTTGAACTCCGCCACCAAGCCATCGTCCGCGTACGCGTTCAGGTCTGCTTGCAGGTCTCGGATGTACCGGAGATAGCGCTCCGACTTGAGCGGCCCGGCGAGGTCGATGGCCTCCAGCGCGACGGCCGCGGCCTGCGACGGGTCGCCCATGTGCACGCAGCTCGCCGCCTGGACCAGCCGGTCGAAGGCGAGGGTCCGCACGTACATCGGGTTGCAGAGCCCGACCGCCTGGCCGACGAACTCCATCGCCCGAAACGGCTTGCGAAGGTCGCGGTAACAAGCCCCTGAGCCGCCGCGACCGGCGGAAGTGCCGGGTACCGAGCAACTACGCTTCGACGCCGGAGGATGTCGTCTGGTGCTGCCAGTTCATCGTGACCGCCTCGCTCAGGCTGTCCGCCGCCGAAGCCCAGCTCCATGACCCTTACCAGGGCACACAGACCTGGAAGAGAATCGCCACGCGCCCCTCGCCCGGCGCTGAACTCGTTGGGACGAAGAGTGAGTACGCCGCTGCCCCGCGCCGCCACAGACCTCACGCTGAGCGAGGCGACGCCCGCAGGCACATCCAAGGCTGCGGCCCGCCAGCCATGATCGCTAGGGAACGTATAGGGAACGATCAACCGTAGAGCGCCGGTGTCAGCCGTGGATGGCGGGACACAAAGCGAGAGGCCCGTCACCGCGTTTCCGCTGGTGACGGGCCTCTTCCCGCTGGTGTGGCAGGTGCAAGGTTCGAACTTGCGTAGGCTGAGCCGACGGTTTTACAGACCGCTCCCTTTGGCCACTCGGGCAACCTGCCGTGCCATCCGCTCTCGCGGCGACAGACAGAAGAATAGCGGACTTCCGAGGTGTACGTGACACCAGTTTGTCCCTAGCCGGATCGTGGTCATCGGCTGCGCCGGAACAGCAGGCGTCCCATCCCGCGCGCGTGCTGGTCGAAGCCTGCCGCGTCGTTGGTTCTGGGGAAGGGTTCGTTCGGGACGGGTACGTCCAGGAAGTCGCAGAGCGGCTGCCAGCCCTGGGCCACTTCGAACACCAGCAGCCGGTCCGGGGGGATGGTGGCTTTGACCTCTTCCACGTGTTCTTTGAAGATTTTCAGGGCGAGTTCGGTGTCGGGGATGCCGCCGCCGAAGACGCGTTCGCTCACGACCAGCCGGGTCATCCGGATGAATGCCGCGAAGTCCGTGTCGAGGAGGCTGGAGATCGTGCCCATCGTCCGGCCCGACCAGGTGCGGGCGCGGGCGGACCGTTTGAAGATGGTGGCGTTCATGCTGGCCAGCCAGCGTTCGGGGTCGCGGACGGTGAGGATGACCTTGGCGTCCTTGTAATGGTGGGCGAGTTCGCGCCAGTACGCGGCGGCCGGCCAGTCGACGCAGGAGTCGTAGCCGGACATGAGGGTGTCCCAGGTGACGGGGCGGCCCTCGGCGAGGTCCAGCCAGCGGCGGATGTGGACGGGATTCTGGAGCACTTCCGTCATGTGATGACATGGGCCGAAGCCCAGACGTTCCAACGCGGTCTTCGTGGACAGCGTTCCTGTACGGCCGAAGCCGGCTCCAATGACTCGCATGATCCCTACCAATACGATCGGAAACTGCGAAATGTGGGCCCACAGGCATGATCCGCCGCCGAGGGCCCGACAGCAAGCCGTGTCCGGGGAACGTGGACTGCACGGCGCGCCGATGCTGGCTAGGCTCGTTCGCTGGGTCCGCGCATTTGGCGTACGGCGGAGCGGTTTCGCGTACGGCGGAGAGGCGGGATCCCGAATAACGCTTTCACAGCCGAGAGGATGGGTGTTTTGGCCGATTCATCTTTCGACATCGTCAGCAAGATCGACCGCCAGGAGGTCGACAACGCGCTGAACCAGACGGTCAAGGAGATCGGACACCGCTTCGACTTCAAGGGCACCGGGGCGAGCATCAGCTGGTCCGGGCAGGACAACATCGAGATCAAGGCGAACAGCGAGGAGCGCGCGAATGCCGCACTCGACGTGTTCAAGGAGAAGGTGGTCAAGCGCGGGCTCTCGCTGAAGATTCTCGAGGCGGGCGAGCCCAGGCTGTCGGGCAAGGAATACCGCATGCTGGTCACCCTCAAGGAGGGCATCGACCAGGAGAATGCCAAGAAGATCTCCAAGCTGATCCGCGACGAGGGTCCCAAGGGGATCAAGGCGCAGATCCAGGGCGAGGAGCTGCGGGTCAGCTCGAAGAAGAAGGACGATCTGCAGGACGTCATTTCTCTGCTCAAGGGCAAGGATCTGGACATCGCTCTGCAATTCGTGAACTACCGCTAACGGGCCGGCATCCGGGGCACATGGTGGCGTACGCGCCTTCTTGTGCCTCGGGCCTGCGTTCTCGTCGGACGGGCGGGTCCGGCATCGTAAGCTCGACAACCGTGACGAAGATCCCCCTGCGCCGCTTCACGGCACGCGTCCTGCCCCTCGACGCAGAAGACCGGGTGCTGCTGCTGCACGGCTTTGATCCGCAACGGCCGGACGAGCCGTTCTGGTTCACCATCGGCGGCGCGACCGAGGCCGGGGAGGAGCTTCAGCAGGCCGCCGCGCGCGAACTGTACGAAGAGGTCGGGATGCGGCGGGAGGCGGAGGAGTTCGCCGGTCCGTACGGGACGAGCACGATCGAGTTCTTCTGGAGCGAGTACGCGATCACGCAGGACCAGACCTTCTTCGCGATCCGGGTGCACGACGCTGCCGTCTCCTTCGATCACATGGAGCAGATCGAGAAGGAGACGACCACCGGGCATCGGTGGTGGAGCGCGGAGGAACTGGAGAACACCGGGGAGACCTTCTTCCCCGAGGACCTGCCGGCCATCCTGAGGAAGGTCACTGCGGCCGGCGAGCTCGGGTAACAGCCGAGCGGTGAGACCCGCCGAGCCGTACGCGAGCCCTTGCGGCCTTCCGAGACAGGGCCGGAAGGCCCTGATCGATTGCGGTACGGCCGGTGGAGAGCAGATGGCGAAGCTCTGACAGGAAAGCCGGATTCGGGGCTCTCGGTCGATTTCAGCAGCCCTGGCGCAGTCGCGACGGATTCGCCTCCTCAGCCTCACCCGATCAGGAACGCCCTCGGTCCATCTGATCGGGAAAGTCAGCGGCGGTAGCCGGCCATGCGCTCCAGCCTTGCCACCCGCTCCGACGTGGGCGGATGGGTCGAGAAGAGGCGGCCGAAGCCGGATCCGCTGAACGGGTTCGCGATCATCATGTGCGAAGCCGAGGTCAGGCGGCTGTTCTCGGGGAGCGGCAACCTGCGCGCACCCATCTCGATCTTGCGAAGCGCCGAGGCCAGGGCCAGCGGGTCACCCGTGAGCCTCGCGCCCGATTCGTCGGCCTGGAACTCTCTCGTCCGCGAGATCGCCATCTGGACCATCCCGGCCGCCACCGGCCCGAGGATCATCATCAGCAGGGCGCCCACGAAGCCGGGGCCCTCGTCGTCGTCGGAACCGCCGAAGAAGACGGCGACGTAGCTCAGCCACGTGATCATCGTGGCCAGCGCGCCTGCCACGGACGAGACAAGGATGTCCCGGTTGTACACGTGCGACAGCTCGTGCCCGATCACGCCGCGCAACTCGGACTCGTCGAGCAGCTGGGTCAGGCCGTACGTGACGCACACGGCGGCCTTACGTGGGCTGCGTCCGGTGGCGAACGCGTTGGGCTGGACCGTCGGGGAGATGTACAGGCGCGGCATCGGCTGGCGGGCCTCGGTGGAGAGCTCGCGGACGATCCGGTAGAGCGTGGGGTGCTCGACCTCGCTGACCGGCCTGGCCCGCATGGCCGACAGCGCGATGCGGTCGGAGAAGAAGTAGGCGACGCCGTTGCTCAGCAGGGCCAGCACCAGCGCGATCTGCAGGCCGGTGCCACCGCCGAGCCACGCGCCCACCACGATGATGAACGCCGACAGACCTCCCAGGAGGATGGCGGTACGCAGACCGTTGTGGTGCAAGGTCTCCCCCCTTCGTGGTCCGGGTTTCACCTCGTCCAACGACGATGACCCGGGTTATCGTTCCCCGGCGTGCTCAGCTGCGGGCGGAGCGCGACTTACCCCCTGTTCCGGGGGAAGCAGGGCGGGTTGCGGCCCGGCTGCCCCGCAATGCGAACAGCCGGTGGACCCGCCCACGGTCAGCTCGTGGCCGATAACGAGGTCAGGTCGAGGACGAGCTGGGGAGCGACCGAGAAGAGGATCGCCACGGCCAGGGCCAGGCCGACGGCGAGCCACGCCGCCGGGGACGGGCTACGGAGGCGCCTCTCTCCTGAAGGGGTGAAGAGGCGGGACGCCCATACGGCGTAGTAGTAGAGGCCGATCACGGTGTTGACGGCCATGACCAGCGCGAGCCAGCCCAGGCCGCCCTCGACGATCGTCCGGAACACGAAGACCTTGGCGAAGAGGCCGGCCAGCCCCGGCGGCAGCCCTGCCAGGCAGACCAGGCAGAACGCGAGCGCGATCCCAGCGGCCGGGCTGCGCAGGACCAGGCCGCGGTAGTCGTCGAGCTCGTTGCGTGGGGAAGTTCTGGAGACGAGCAGGACGACGGCGAAGGCCCCGAGGTTCATGGCCGCGTAGATGACCAGGTACGCGACGGACGTGCCGGTCGCGGCCTGGGACGTGGCCGCCGTGGCGGCGATCGCCAGCGGGGCCAGGACGTAGCCGGACTGCGCGACCGAGGACCAGGCCAGCATGCGGACGGCCGAACGCTGGCGCATGGCGAGCAGGTTGCCCACGGTCATGGTCAGCGCCGAGATGACCGCGATCACCGGCCCCCAGGTGGACGACTGCCCGGCCAGGGCGGTGACCAGGATCAGGATGAGCCCCGCGAACCCGGCCGCCTTGGAGATGACCGAGAGCAGGGCCGCCACCGGGATGGGCGCGCCCTGGTAGACGTCCGCCGCCCAGGAGTGGAACGGCACTGCGGCGATCTTGAACGCGAACCCGGCCGCCACGAGGACGACGCCCACCGTGACGACCGCGGGCAGCCCGTGGGCCGTCTCCAACGCCGTGGAGTACGTGCCCGCCGCCGCTCCCGGCGCCGGGGCCCGGCCGCTCAGGACGGCCGCCAGACGGGAGAGGTAGACCGTCCCGGAGATGCCATAGAGGAGGGAGACGCCGAACAGCATGATGGCCGTGGACACGACCGACACGACGAAGAGCTTGACCGCGGCCTCGGAGGCGCGGCCGTCGTAACGTTTGAGCGCGGTGAGGGCGAACACCGGGAGCGAGACCAGTTCGAGCGCCACCACGAGCATGACCAGGTCGCGGGAGGCGGGCAGGGTCACCGCGCCGACGAGGGTGCCGAGCAGCAGGAAGTACCACTCGCCGGCCGGGATGCCGCCGCCGGCCAGCTCCGCCATCGACATCAGCACGACCACCAGGGCCGCGACGAGCACCAGCCCCGCGAACGCCGTCGTGAACCGGTCGGCGACGAACGAGCACAATGAGCCCGCCTCGCCGGCCGCGAGCTCCGGCGGGACGCAGAACGTGGCCCGGGACGTACCGCTCACGGCCTGCGCGATCACGAACCCGAGGGCCGCGGTCACCCCCGCCAGCGTCACCAGCCCGAGTGCGGTCCGTGTGCGCGCCGACGACGGCAGGAACGCGTCGAGCAGCAGCACGAGCCCGGCCACCACCGCCAGCGCCAGCGGCGGCGCGATCACGAAGTAGTCGATCTGCTGAGTCATGACAGGGCTCCCAGCAGCGTCTGCACGGCCGGCGTGGTGAGTGAGAGCAGGAGGCCGGGCCAGAGCCCGAAGAGCAGGATCAGGACCACCAGCGGGGTCCACGCCGCCAGCTCGTAGGACCGGATGTCATCGATGCCCTGCTGGACGTTCTCGGCTTCGAGCGTCGTGGTCGGCTGCCCCGCGAGCGACTCGTCCGAGCCGAGGGGCGCCACCGGACGTTCGTCGGGCGTCTCGCCGGCCGGCTGCCGCGCATGCCCCGACGGGCGGCCGTGGGTGACGCGGGACAGCATGAGCACGAAGTACGCGGCCGTCAGGACCGCCCCCAAGCCACCGATCACCATGTACGTCAGGAAGAGCGGACGCGGCAGGCCGCTCGCCGGCTGGAACGCCCCGAACAGCGCCAGCATCTCCCCCCAGAACCCGGCCAGACCGGGCAGCCCGAGCGAGGCGATCGCGGCGAAGGTGAGCACCGCTCCCAGGCGCGGCATCGTGGCCAGCAGGCCGCCGCCGAGGCTCGGCATGTCGGCCGTGTGGTAGCGGTCCTTGATCGCGCCGGCCAGGAAGAACAGCAGGCCGGTGATCAGGCCGTGGGCGACGTTGGCGAACAGGGCGCCGTTGACGCCGACCGGGGTCAGGGTGGCGAAGCCGAGCAGGACGAAGCCCATGTGCCCCACGGACGAGTAGGCGATCATGCGTTTGAGGTCACGCTGCGCCAGACAGGCCAGAGCGCCGTAGATGACGCCGACCACGGCGAACGCCCCCAGCCAGGGCGCAACCGCGATCGCCCCCTCGGGGAGGACGGGGATGGCGATCCTGGCGAAACCGTACGTGCCCATCTTCAGCAGCACGCCGGCCAGCAGCACCGAGCCGACGGTCGGGGCCTCGGTGTGGGCGTCGGGCAGCCAGGTGTGCAGGGGCCACATCGGCGTCTTGACGGCCAGGCCCACACCGATCGCCACGAACGCCAGGATCTGCACGGACCTGGACATCCCCGCGCCGTGGGACGCGGCCAGTTCGGCCAGGTCGAGCGTGCCGGTCTGGGCCCGGACGAGCAGCAGGCCGAGGAGCATCACGACCGAGCCGAGCAGCGTGTAGAGGATGAACTTGATCGACGCCGCCCGGCGCCCTGCCCCGCCCCAGATGCCGATCAGGAAGTACATCGGGATCAGCACGATCTCGAAGAAGACGAAGAAGAGCAGCAGGTCGAGGGCGAGGAACGTGCCGATCATGCCGACTTCGAGCACCAACAGCGTGAACACGAGCGCCCGCGGCCTGTTTCCCAGGAAGCGGCTCGGCGTGCGGGCCCGCCCCCAGGAGAGGTAGCCGAAACAGAGGAACGTCAGCAGCGCGGTCAGGACGATCAGCGGCAGCGAGATGCCGTCGACGCCCAGGTGGAAGCGGAGCCCCAGGCCGGGGATCCACGGCTGGTCGACCGTGAACTGCAGGCGCGTCGGACGTCCGTGATCGAACGTGGCCGTCATGACCAGGGCCAGCGCCAGCGTGATGCCCGAGAGGATCAGGCCGTACGTGCGCAGGGCCGGGCGGAGCGCGCCGGGGGCGAGGAGGAGCAGGAGCGCGCCGAGCAGCGGCACGGCGAGCAGTGCGACCGGCAGCCAGCCCGTCATGAGATCACCACCGTCCCGCGCGGGTGCGCACTCGTGCCCGGATGGTCGTGGCTCGTCGTGTGGGCCGCTCTGATGCGGCTGGGGGCCGTCATGTGAGCATCACCGCCCCCACCGCGATCAGGAGCACCCCGGCGAGGACGCCGCTGACATAGAGCTGGACGTTGCCGTTCTGGGCCAGGCGCAGCCATCCGGACAGGCCGCGGGCGGTGCGGCCCGATCCGCGGACGGCGCCGTCCACGACCACGTCGTCCGTTCTGACGACCAGCCGGGCCAGGGCCATGATCGGGCGGACGAACAGCGCGGCGTAGAGGCCGTCCACGTAGAACGCGTGCTCGCAGGGGGCCCGCAGTGGGCCCAGCAGGCGTGCCGGATCGGTGAGCGGGTCGCCGCGCCAGACGGCGTAGACGACACCCGCGCCGAGCAGGGCGAGCACGACGCTGATCGCGGCCACCGCCAGGTCCACGTGCGGCTCCACCGCGAAGCCCAGCAGCAGGGCGGGGACGGTGAGGAGCATGACGGGCACGAGCATGGTCCTGGGGGCCTCGGTGACGTCGACGACGTGGGCCGTGCCGGGCTCGGGCTCGGGGAGCGCCACCACTCGCGGCGGCCCGAAGAACGTGCGGAGCCAGGCTCTGGTGGCGTACGCGCCGGTGACGGCGACGGTGGCGAGCGCACAGCCGTACAGGAGCAGTGCGGCGGCGTCCGTCAGGCCTCCGCCGGCCAGCGCGTTGTCCATGGCCGCCAGGACGCTGTCCTTGCTGAAGAAGCCGCTGGCCGGTGGGAGGCCCATCAGAGCGGCGAAACCCACCGTCATCGCCACGAACGTGACCGGCAGCTCGCGGCGCAACCCGCCCATCTGGGTCATCAGGTTGGAGCCGACGTGGTGGATCACCGCTCCGGCACACAGGAACAGCAGCGCCTTGAACGCCCCGTGCGTCACCAGGTGGAAGATGGCCGCCCGGTCGGAGCCCGCGGCCAGGCCGCCGGCCATGTAGGCGAGCTGGCTGACCGTGGAGTAGGCGAGCACGCGTTTCAGGTCGTCCTGGGCGAACGCGGCCAGCGCGGCGCCCAGCATGCCGATCGCCGCGATGACGGCCAGGACGTCGAGCGTGGGGCGGGCGGCGAGGAAGGCGGGAAAGAGCCTGGCCACGATGAAGATGCCGGCGGCGACCATGGTGGCGGCGTGGATCAGCGCGCTGATCGGCGTCGGGCCGGCCATGGCGTCCGGGAGCCAGGTGTGCAGCGGCACCTGGGCGCTCTTGCCCGCGACACCGCACAGCAACAACATGGTGGCCGTCGTCAGGGTGGCCGCGGACATGTCGGGCACCTTCGCCAGCACGTCGGCGACACGGAAGCTGCCCGCCGCCGTGCCCAGGACGAAGATGCCGAACAGGAAGCCGACGTCGCCGAGCCGGGTGACGAGGAACGCCTTGACCGCCGCGCGTGAGTTGCCCCGGTCTTCCCACCAGTGACCGATGAGAAGGTAGGAGCACAGGCCCATGATCTCCCAGCCCACGTAGAGGACCAGGAGGTCGCCCGCGTAGACCACCAGGAGCATGGCGGCGGTGAACAGGCTGATGAACGCGCTGTATGACGGGTAGCGGGGGTCGTCCTTGAGGTAGCCGACCGAGTAGACCTGCACGGCCAGCGCCACGAGTGTCACGAGGACGCCGAGGATGGCCGACAGGTCGTCGGCCTGGAGGACGAGCGAGATCGGGACGCCGCCGGTGACGATCGTGCCGTACGCGCGGCCCACGGGCTCGGAGGGTGTGCCGCCGTCCAGGAACGTGAAGCCCGGCCCCCAGGCCAGCCACAGGGCCAGGACGGCCGAGGCGGCGGTCGGGAGGATGGCGATCCACGCGGCCCGGGTGTTGGCCCGTTCGCCGAGGGTCTTCTCGGCCGCCGCGAGTCGCGCTCTGTCGGTGGGGGTGTGGCGTGGTGGCTGTTCCTGGGCCGGTGTGCGGGGGTGCGGCCGGCGGGAGAGCAACAGGGCGATGGCGGCGGCGATGGCGGGCAGGAGCACGGCCAGCAGCGGGAACGTCGTCACGGCTTGCCTCCTCGCTCGGCGCTCTGGTCGTCTGCGCGGCCGCCGTCGAGGGCCGGGGCGGGTTGGCGGTTGTCGACGGGGGCCTGGGTGGCGCTCGTGAGCAGGGCCGGACGTTCGTCGGCGGGCTCGGACAGGTCGCGGAGGTGGTCGAGGTCGACGGTACGGCGGTTGCGGTAGAGGGCCAGGACGATCGCCAGCCCCAGGCCGACTTCGGCCGCGGCGATGACGATGACGAACAGGGTGAGCACCTGGCCGCTGTGCAGGCGGTCGCGCAGCCACACGTCGAAGGCGACCAGGTTGAGGTTGACGGCGTTGAGCATCAGCTCGACCGACATCAGCACGAGGATCGTGTTGCGCCTGGCGAGCACACCGTAGACGCCCACGGAGAACAGGAGCGCGGAGACGACCGCCGGGTAGGCGATGTGCACTAGTGACCCCCCGTCTCATCGGGCGGCGAGCCGGGAATGTCCGTACGGGACAGCACGATGGCTCCGATCAATGCGGCGAGCAGCAGCACGGACAGCGCCTCGAACGGCAGCACCCACGTGGCGAAGACGCTGGCGCCCAGCTCCTTCGCCGCCCCGTGGCCCGGCGTCAGCGGTGTGTACGCCGTACGGAAACCGTCGATCACGACCGTGACCAGGACCGCCGCCGTCGCCACCGCCACCACGGCCGCCACCGGACGGTTGCCGCTGTCGAGGTCGGCGGAACGGCCGATCGGGGCGCGGGTGAGCATGATGCCGAACAGCATCAGGACCACCACCGCGCCCACGTAGATCAACACCTGGACCCAGGCCACGAACTCGGCGGTCAGCACCAGGTAGCCGCCCGCGAGCGCGCCGAAGGAGACCACGAGCCAGAGGGCGGCGTGGACGAGTTGTCTGGTCGTGACGACGAGCAGCGCCGATCCAACCGCTACCGCTCCCAGCAGCAAGAAGACGATCTCTTGCCCGGTGGGTGACAGGTAGGAGGGCACCGCCTCGGTCACGACTCCTCCTCGGACTCCTCTGGGTCGTCAGGGCCGAGCCGCCCCGGCGGTCGGATGGACCGTGGGTCCGCCATCCTGCGCCTGCGGGGGCTCGCGGATGAAGTCTGCTCCTCCGGCCCGGGTTCCGGTGACGGTTCACCCGTGGCTGTGGAAAACCTGTTCGAGGGCGGCTCGCCTGTGGATGAAGTCGTTCCCGGCGAGGGCTCCTCCGAAGCTTGCGGGCCCTGGTCCTGGGCGGGCGTGCGGTTCGGCGCCTCGCCTGCCGAGATGGCAGCGTCGTCGTCCTCGTTGGCGCGGGGTGCGTCGCCCTGGGGTTCGGTGGGAACCTCGCCGTTCGTCACGTCTGAGGGCTCCGTCGTGTCTGACGGGCTTGTCTCGGATGAGGGCTTCGTCGGCTCGGACGGGTGAGCCGGGGCCTTCGTCTCCTGTCCCTGCTCGGGGGCGGGTTCTGTGGATGACGGTTCGGCCGGCTGCGGGCTGGGGGGGAGAGCGCCTGGCGGGCGGATGCCTCGCACGTTCGACATGGGCCTGCGCGTACGCTCGCGGCGGCCCGCAGTGGGAGGGGTCGCCGCAGGGCCCTCGCCGGGAGCGGCTTCAGGAGCCTCCGTGGAACCGGCCCGCCCGGTGTCGTCACCGCCTTGTTGGGACGGAGCCGCCTCGGCACGTTCGGAAGGTGGCGCTGCTTCTGTGCTGGGGGTTGCGCTTACGGCGGAGTCGGGGCCGAGCGCCGATTCGGCGCCGGCTTCAGACTCGGCGCCCGCGATCCCACCGGAGGCCGCCGCCCCCGGCTCTACGACCCCCGGACGGGCGGCGCCCGCTTCCTGAGGGCTCGCCGGCGTTCCGGTGCCGGTTTCGCTCGTGGCGGCCTCGCGCGGTCCGGCGGCGCGCTCTCGCGTGGCGCGCCGGGCCTCGGCGCCGGCGGGGCCGGGCGCGCCGGGGCGGGCGGTTCCGGCACGGGCCGCGGGACGGCGAGGGGCGGCCGTCAGCTCCTTCGGAGGCTCGGCGCCGGGGTCGTGGGCAGGCGGCGGCGGGACGGTCTGGGTCCAGGACGCCAGTTTGTCCTTCTCATGCAGAAGGTTACGGATGTCACCCTCGGCGTACTCGAACTCCGGAGACCAGAAGAGGGCGTCGAAGGGACAGACCTCGATGCAGATGCCGCAGTACATGCACAGGGCGAAGTCGATGGCGAACCGGTCGAGCACGTTGCGCTGGCGGGGACGTCCGCCTTCCGGGGCCGGGATCGTCTCCTTGTGGGAGTCGATGTAAATGCACCAGTCGGGGCACTCTCGGGCACAGAGCATGCAAGAGGTGCAATTTTCCTCAACCAGGGCGATAACGCCACGGCTGCGGGGCGGCAGGGCCGGCTCGACCTCGGGATACTGCTGGGTGACGGATTTGCGCAGCATGTGGCGAAGAGTGATGGACAGCCCTTTTGCCAGTCCGACTCCCGGTATCCGCGCCATGGTTCAACATCATGACGTACTTGGCGGCGGAGGTGAATGAGCCAAGACCGTTGTCCCCAGTTTTTCCACAGCCATCCACAGGTTCAGTGGAAGTTATCCACAGGCTGGGTGACTGTCCGATATGAACGACTGCATGGCGATAGTCTCTCGGCCATGCCGTACAGCCATCCGGTCCGTCCCAGTAGTGGGGCGTGGGCGGCCGCCATCGGGTGGGCCGTCCTGGCCCTCATCTCGTGCGGGCTGGCGACCCCGTTCACGATCGGGTTCGCGGCGTACTGGCTGCGGAGCACCTGGCAGGCCATCGGCGCCTGCGTCTACCTGGTCCTCATCGGCTCGTTCGCCATCGCCATCATCCTTTACGACGACTTCGACAGCATTCCCGAGCCGATGTCCACCCTGATCTCGTTCGGGTTCGTGGTCGGCTGGATCGGCGGGATCGCCCATTCGATCGTCCTGGTGCCGGCGATGGCGCGGGCACGTCACCGGCCGCCCGTGCAGGCGCAGGGGCCCGTGCCGCAATACCGTCCCACCGACGTGCATCAGCGCACCACGGCCCCCACCCGTCAGCAGCATCCCGGGCAGCCGGAGTGGATCGGGCACTACCGGGTGCTGCACCAGCTCGGGCGCGGCGGGCAGGGGGCCGTCTACCTCGCCATGGCGCCCAACGGGGTGCGGGTGGCGGTCAAGGTGCTGCACGACCTGGTAGACGAGACGGCACGTACGAGGTTCGCGCGGGAGGTGGACGCGGCTCGGCGGGTCGCCACGTTTTCCACAGCCCGGGTGCTCGATGTGAACATCAACGGGCAGCACGCGTACATCGTCTCCGAATACGTGGAAGGGCCGTCGCTGGAGCAACTCGTACGGCGCCACGGGCCCCGCGACGAGGACGGCCTGACGCGGCTCGCGTTATCCACAGCCGGGGCATTGGCGGCCATCCACAAGGCCGGGGTGGTGCATCGTGACTTCAAGCCGAGCAACGTGCTGATCGGGCACGACGGGCCGCGGGTGATCGACTTCGGGATCGCCCGCGCGCTCGACAGGATGACCATGACGTCCGGGAAGATGGTGGGGACGCCGCCGTACATGTCGCCTGAGCAACTGACCGGGGAGCCTGTGGGGCCCGCGTCCGACGTGTTCAGCTGGGCGGTGACGATGATGTTCGCGGCCACGGGGCGGCCGGCGTTCGGGGAGGACACCGTGCCTGCGGTCTTCAACCGGGTGCTTACGGTTCATCCGGATCTGTCGCCGTTACCGCCCGCCTTACGGGGGATCGTGGGGGCTTGCCTGAACAAGCGCCCCCAGGAACGGCCGTCGGCGTCGGACGTGATGGTGGCGATCGTCCACTAGACGCCGACGCCTCCGTACGGAACCGGCGCCTCCGACGGACGGTCAGAGGCAGCGGCGGACCTTCCCCGCCCGAAGGCCGGACAGCCGGAGCTCGACCCGGCTCGGAAGGGCGGGCAGAGGGGTCAGGGGATGGCTTGGGGGGAATGGGTGGTGAGGGTCAGGTATTCGTCTCGGGATATGCGGTGCATCGCCAGGCCCAGGCCGTGGCGTTCGGTGAAGCGGTGAAGAGCGGCGGGGGCCCAGCGGCCGGGAAGGTGGATCAAGGGGTTCCCGGCGGGGTCGAGGAGGAAGATGCCGGACAGGTCGTCGAAGCGGTACCGGAGAAGGCTGCTGCCCCGTTCGACCGGAAGCTCGGCGATGACCCCCGACCGGCGATAGACCGACAACCTCCTGGACGACTTCATTCGCAGATACGGCCCTTCCGGCGGCCCCACGATCACGCCGCGCCCCGCCTGCCACCGATGCACCCCGCCCAGCACAGGCCGGACGACCAGCAGGGCAGGGCTGAAGGCGACCAGCAGCCATTTGGCCTCGATCAGTTCCATCAGGACCCGTCCGACGGCCGAGAAGCCGCGCCAGGCCCCCCACATCCCGGTGACCCCCAGGTACACCATCAGCCCGAGCCCGGCGACTCCCGCGCACACGCCCAGCGCCAGGTTCCATCTGGCCGGTCGCGGCACCGGAAGGCCGCGGACGCGTTCCCAGCCGGGCGCGCGGGCGGCGAGGATCCGGCGGGTCCGCTCGGAGCCGTCGTCCTGGCCGTCTCTGAGGGGGATTCCGGCTTTGGCGGCGAAGTCCCGCAGGTGGGGCGGGTGCCAGTCGCCGGGGAGGTCCAGCAGGACCAGTCCGTCGGGGTCGAGGGCGGCGACCCCCGTCAGGACCTGCGACTTCTTTCCGGAACCGTCGATCGAGTAGCCGTAACGGTAGAGCGATGCGGGTGACAGGGTCGTCGAACGGCCCCTGGCTTCGTCGGTGACGGTCAAGGTTCGGCCGTCGGAGGTCAGGCTGACTTTCGGGCAGCGGGCGCCTTTCATCGCACCCGCGACGGGCAGGAGTTGCGCGTTCACAAGTCGTCCCCTTCATCTGGGGCCCCCTATGCCGGGTACGACGGATAAGCACGACATAAAGTTTCCGTCGCCACAACAGAAAGCCCCGCGAACCTCAGACGAGGACCTTCACCACGCCGGTGAGCGCGAGCTGGACGAGGGCCAGCGGCACCAGCCCGGCCCAGGCGAGCTTCTGGAGCTGGTCCTCACGCAGCCGGGGATAGGTGACCCGCAGCCAGATCACCACGAACGCCAGCGCGAAGACCTTGAGCAGGGTCCAGATCCAGCCCGGCAGGAACGGCCCGTGCCAGCCGCCCAGGAAGAGCACAGTGGTCAGGAAGGACAGGACGACGATCCCGACGTACTCGGAGAGCATGAACAGGGCGAAACGCATGCCGGTGTACTCGGTCATCGGGCCCATGATGATCTCGGACTCGGCGATCGGCATGTCGAACGGCGGACGCCGCAGCTCGGCCAGCCCCGCCACGAAGAACACCACGCCGCCGATCGCCTGCCAGGGCAGCCACCACCACTGCCACGCCTCGACGATGCCGGGGATCGACAGCGTGCCCGCCGCCATCGCCACGGAAGAGGCCGCCAGCACCAGCGGCAGCTCGTACGACATGAGCTGGGCCGCCGCCCGCATCCCGCCGAGCACCGAGTACTTGTTGGCCGACGACCATCCGGCCATGATCGCGCCGAGCACGCCGACGCCCATGACGGCGAGCACGAAGAACAGCCCGAGATCGAGGTCGACGGCGACCAGCCCGCGGTCGAGCGGGATGACGATCAGCACGATCAGGTACGGGACGAGGGCCACGCCGGGAGCGATCATGAAGATGCGCCGGTCGGCCGCGGCCGGGATGACGTCCTCCTTCTGCATGAACTTCACGCCGTCGGCGATGAGCTGCGCCCAGCCGTGGAAGCCGCCCGCGTACATGGGGCCGAGCCTCGACTGCATGTGGGCCATGACCTTGTGCTCGGTCTGGCCGACGATCAGCGGCAGCACCAGGAACACGACGAGGATGACGACGAAGCTCAGCACCACTTCAAGCATCAGGCGGACCCCAATCGGCCGGTACTCCGGGCGGAAGCGTCTTGCGGCGGCTCGGGGCGCCGTGCCCGGACTCGCCCGGCTCCTTGGCGCCCGGCCACGGCTTGGCCACGCGGGCGGCCAGCACGAAGTCCTTGCGCAGCGGGTGGCCCTCGAAGCCGTCGGGCAGGAGCAGCGGCACCAGGTGGGGGTGCTCCTCGAAGATCACCCCGAACATCTCGTACGTCTCGCGTTCGTACCAGTTCGCCCCCCGGTAGACGCCGACGGCGGACGCCAGGCGCGGGTCGGCGCGCGGCACCCGGGTGCGCAGCAGCAGCCGCTCGCGGGTGTCCAGGTTGTAGACGTGGGCGACGACGACGAAGGCGTCGGGCGGCTCGTCCACGCCGGTCAGCCAGTCGAAGAAGGCGTGGCCGAGGTCGTCGCGGGCGTAGGTCAGCAGCTCGATCCAGTCGGCGGGGGCGACGTCGATCGTGGTCTCGCCGTAGGACTCGCTGAGCTCGGCGCGCTCGCCGAACCGGGCGGCGACGGCGGCGGCGTTCACGCCTGGTCCTCGGCGCCGTGGGAGCGGGACCAGACGTAGCGGTCGCTGAGCTTCTCCCCCGCGATCTTCTCCTGGAGCTTCATGATGCCGTAGAGCAGGGCCTCGGGGCGGGGCGGGCAACCGGGCACGTAGACGTCGACGGGGATGATCTGGTCGACGCCGTTGGTCACGCAGTAGGAGTCCCAGTAGGGGCCGCCGGTGTTGGAGCAGGCGCCGAACGAGATCACGTACTTGGGGTCGGGCATCTGCTCGTAGAGGCGCTTCACGGCGGGGGCCATCTTGTCGGTGACCGTGCCGGAGACGATCATCAGGTCGGCCTGACGGGGGCCGTTGGCGAACGGGATCACCCCGAACCGGATGAAGTCGTGCCTGCTCATGGAGGTCGCGATGAACTCGATGGCGCAGCAGGCCAGCCCGAAGTTGAACACCCACAGGGAATAGCGCCGACCCCAGTTGAGCACGAACCGCATGGGTTTGGGCGCGAGCCTGGAGACAGGTCCGACGGTGGGCATCGGGAGATCCGTTGCTGCCATGTCGCCCATTCTTGCGCGAATCGCAGGTCAGGCAAAGGAATCATGCTTCTTGGTGGCGGCGAGCTCGGTGACGAGCCGGTCGAACAGGGGGGCGAGCTCGGCCTCGATGGCCTCATTCTCGTTGTCCCGCAGCCGGATGACCGGCCAGTCGTGGTGGAGGGAGCGTATGAACTCCACGCGCAGCGGGAGCGGTGGATGCGAGTCATCGACGCGGGCCTGTTCCATGGCCTGGATCCGGCGCCGCCGTTCGAGCTCGTGGTCGGGGAAGGCGGCCTGCCGTTCGCGCAGCTTCTCCCACACCGAGGGGCCGAGCGCGGCCGACATCCAGGCCAGTTCGTTCACGTCGATGTCGCCTGTCGCGACGAGGTCGAGTGTCCCGGCGGCGGCCTCGGAGGAGGCGACACGGGCGGCGCGTTCGTCGGCGACGTACTCGGCCTGGCGGGCGGAGCGCATGGTGACGAACAGCAGGAGCATGCCCAGCATCCAGACCAGCAACCCCGAGACGCGCATCAGAATGATCACTGCCAGCGCGAAGGGGCCGAGCACGCTTTCCGGCATGGTCTCCCCCACGTATTCCCCGCCTCGTGAGGCTCCGCGCATGGACCGTCGGACGGACTCCAGCGCGCCGAGCGCGGTGCGCGTGAACCGAGCGTGCCGGCTGTCGCCGTTGCTGGAATGGCTGAGCTCGTGCGCGAGCAGCGCCACCCGTTGCTGAGGTTGGAGCAAGGCCCATAACGGGGCGCCGATCTCGAGCACGCGCCTGCCCCGCAGGCCGACCTGACCGAAGGAGCCGTTGAAAGCGGGAGTGACGATGACCAGGTCCACCGGGTCCGCACCGATCTCCGCACCGACCCTGTCGATCAGGTCGTACAGGCGCGGCGCGGCGTGCCTGGTGAGCACGAGCGGTCCGCGCGGCAAGCGTCCCAGCCGCGGGCGCATCAACCAGGCGACGAACAGCAGGAGCGCGCCGAGCAGCACGCCGAGGACGTTCGGCCACGTGACGACCGCCCACCCCGCCCCGACGAGCGCGCCCGCCGCGATCACATGCACCGACGCGGCGATCACGTACGAGAGCACCCGCGCGACCGTCGTCCCCGGTACGTCGGCGCCCTTCTTGAGGGTGTCGGCGTGCAGTCCCGCGGTCAGCCGGTCCGTGACGGCCTGGCTGATCGAGCGCTTGCCCTCAGGTACGGGCAGGTTCCACCCGCAGGACGGACACCACACGGGAAAACGCCCGTCCTGTGTGATCGAGACACCACATCGGGGACACGGTCTCTGTGTCGGCATGTCGGAGAACGGTGACAGAAGCCACGTCCGACGCACCAGCACACCCGAATAACGATCTACGTCCAGGACAGGACGCGTTTGCGCCAGGCGTACAGGATGCCGAGGGTGATGAAGCCGAGGAACACGAACATCTCGACCAGGGTCGTCACCCCGTAGCCGGGCGCGTCGAAGATCGTGGCCCACGGGAAGAGGAAGACGGCGTCGACGGCGAAGACGACGTAGAGGTAGGTGAAGACGTAGTAGCGGACCTGGGACTGCGCCCAGCCGTCGCCGACCGGGTCGACGCCGCACTCGTACGTGGTCAGCTTCTCGGGGGTCGGCCTGGTGGGCCGCAGGAGCCGGTTGACCGTGAGGGCCCCGGCGACGATGGCGACGCCGATCGCGAACAGCACGGCGACCAGCACGTAGGACCCGAAGTAGCCCTCCATGACGTGATCGTAACCCAGTCAAACCTCAGACCCCATAACCCCAAGACAGAGCAAAAGGGATAGTCGCCCCCATACCCTGACAGACATGCACCAAACGCGATTCTTTACTGGAATCGCTCTGCTGGCCCTCTCGGCCGGGGGCTGCGGGCTGGCCGCCGCCTCGCCCGAGCGGGACGTGCTGGTCCCGGCAGAGCCGACCGCGATCGACTTCGTCGACCCCGCGACAGTCGTCGGCCTGTCCACGGCGAACATCACCAACAAGGACGACCACAGCAGATATGTGCACATCAGCTACCCCGAACTGACCGACGCGCCGAGCCTGAACCGCGTCCTGCGCGCGGAGGCCGAGCGGCAGTTGCGCGCCTTCCGGGCCGCCAAGAGCGTCAACGGCGGCTACCCGCGTTCGGAGCTGAACATGGACTGGCAGCTCGCCGCCCGCTCCCCCGAGGCCGTCGGGGTACGGCTGCGCACCGGCGAGTTCCTGGGCGCGAGCTGGGGCAACTCCACCCGTACCTTCTGGTTCGACCCGCGTACCGGCAAGGCGGCCGGGTCCATGGCGCTGCTCGGCGGGCAGCAGGCGCTCGACCGGCTCACGGTGCTGGTCAAGGAGCAGCTCAAGGGACGCGGTCCGCAGGTCGAGCCGGACGGCGTGCGCGCCGACCCCGACCAGTTCGACTCCATGGCCTTCAACCGCGGCGGTGATCTGGTGGTCGAGTTCGACGACTGCCAGGTCGGGCCGTGCTCGCTCGGCCGGGTCGCCGTGGCCGTCCAGGCCGGACGGGTGACGCCGCTGCTGTCCGAGCTGGGACGCCGGGCGCAGGAGAGCGTGCGGGAGGCTGCCCGCAGCGTTCCTCCGGCCGGGCCGGAGACGACGCCCACGGCCAGTCCCGAGGCCACCAGCAACCGGGCCGGCAGCGTGAACTGCGCCAGGACCAAGTGCGTGGCGCTGACGTTCGACGACGGGCCGGGGCCGGGGACCGGGCGGCTGCTCGACCTGCTGGCCGCCGGCAAGGCACGGGCCACGTTCTTCACCGTCGGGACGAACGCCGTCACGCAGCCGGGCCTGCTGCGCAGGATGAGCGCGGAGGGCCATCTGGTCGGCAACCACTCCTGGGCCCACCGGGACCTGTCGAAGCAGGGCACCAGCAAGATCGCCGACTCCTTCCGGCGTACCGACGACTCCGTCAGGGCGGCGATCGGGCAGGAGCCCACGCTGGCCCGCCCGCCCTACGGCGCGATCAGCAAGGACGTCCGCGACGTCGCCCGCGACCTGGGACTGTCGCTGGTCGGCTGGGACGTCAACGCCAGGGACGAGCCCGGCGCCAAGGCGTCGGAGATCACCGACCGCGTCGTGCGCAAGGCCCATCCGGGGGCGATCATCCTGCTGCACGACACCAATGCGGAGTCGATCGACGCGATTCCGGGCATCCTGAAAGAACTCAGCGGGAAGGGTTACACCTTCGTGACCGTTCCAGAGCTGTACGGCTCCGCAGCGATGCGCGCCGGACGCCTGTACGAGACGGGGAGCACGCAGTCGCGCAAGCAGCCCCTGACGTAGCACACGTGTTGGGGGGACGTATCATTGGCGCTCGTGACCCGAACCGTCCTCTTCGCACGCCTGCATGTAGACCTCTGCAGGCTCGCGTCAGGGCTGTGTCGTCGTTCTCCCGCCTCAACCTGACTTCCGACCGCGTTACCCGCTTTCGCGGCTGGCAAACGCGTGACCTTCCGAGGATCTAGCATGGAAACAGAGAACGCGCCCAAAGCAACCGCGCCTTGGCGCGTCGAGGAGGACTGAGCTGTGACGAAGCAGGTCCAGCAACTCGACCGCGTGATCATCAGGTTCGCCGGCGACTCCGGCGACGGCATGCAGCTCACCGGCGACCGCTTCACCGCGGGGACGGCGGAGTTCGGCAACGACCTGTCGACGCTCCCCAACTTCCCCGCCGAGATCCGCGCCCCCGCAGGGACCCTGCCCGGCGTGTCGAGCTTCCAGCTCCACTTCGCCGACCACGACATCCTGACGCCCGGCGACGCGCCCAACGTGCTCGTGGCGATGAACCCGGCGGCGCTGAAGGCGAACCTCGGCGACCTGCCGCGCGGCGCCGACATCATCGCCAACATCGACGAGTTCTCCAAGCGCAACCTGCAGAAGGTCGGCTACGCGGCCAACCCGCTGGAGGACGACTCCCTGAACGAGTGGCGCGTGCACGCGGTGCCGCTGACCTCGCTGACGGTCAAGGCGCTCGAAGGCTTCGAGATCTCGAAGAAGGACGCCGAGCGCGCCAAGAACATGTTCGCCCTCGGCCTGCTGTCGTGGCTCTACCACCGGCCGACCGAGCAGACGATCTCGTTCCTCCAGCAGAAGTTCGCCAAGAAGCCCGACATCGCCAAGGCGAACATCGCGGCCTTCCAGGCGGGCTGGAACTACGGCGAGACGACCGAGTCGTTCTCGGTCTCCTACGAGGTCAAGCCCGCCAGGCTGGCTCCCGGCGTCTATCGCAACATCTCGGGGAACCAGGCCTTGGCCTACGGGCTGATCGCGGCCAGCGTGCAGTCGAAGCTGCCGCTGTTCCTGGGCTCGTACCCGATCACGCCGGCCAGCGACATCCTGCACGAGCTGTCCAAGCACAAGCGGTTCGGCATCCGTACCTTCCAGGCGGAGGACGAGATCGCGGGCGTCGGCGCGGCGCTGGGGGCGGCGTTCGGCGGGGCGCTGGGCGTGACCACCACCTCCGGGCCCGGCGTGGCGCTGAAGGCGGAGACGGTCGGCCTCGCGGTCACCACCGAGCTGCCGTTGATCATCGTTGACGTCCAGCGCGCCGGTCCCAGCACGGGCATGCCGACCAAGACCGAGCAGACCGACCTGCTGATGGCCATGTTCGGCCGCAACGGCGAGTCGCCGGTGCCGATCGTCGCGCCGCTCTCGCCGAGCGACTGCTTCGACGCGGCCGTCGAGGCGGCGCGGATCGCGGTCAAGTACCGCACCCCGGTCATGTTGCTCTCGGACGGCTACCTGGCCAACGGCTCGGAGCCGTGGCGCCTGCCCGAAGTCGCCGACCTGCCCGACATCTCGCAGGAGTTCACGACCGAGCCCAACGGCGAGGGCGGCGAGTTCCTGCCGTTCAAGCGGGACACCGAGACGCTGGCCCGCCCGTGGGCCATCCCCGGCACGGCCGGCCTCGAACACCGCATCGGCGGCATCGAGAAGGCCGACGGCACCGGCAACATCTCCTACGACCCGGACAACCACGACCTGATGGTCCGCACCCGGGCCGCCAAGATCGCCGGGATCGACGTGCCCGACCTCGTGGTCGACGACCCCGAGGGCGACGCCAAGGTCCTGGTCATCGGCTGGGGCTCGACGTACGGGCCGATCGCGGCGGCCGTACGGCGCATCAGGCGCAACGGCGGCAAGGTCGCCCAGACGCACCTGCGCCACCTCAACCCGCTGCCGGCCAACACCGGCGAGGTGCTCAAGAGCTACGACAAGGTGCTGCTGCCCGAGATCAACCTCGGCCAGCTCGCGCTGCTGCTGCGGGCCCGCTACCTCGTCGACGTGATCAGCTACAACCGCGTGCGCGGGCTCCCGTTCAAGGCCGAGGAGCTGGCCGGAGTCATTCAGGACGTGATCGACAGTGGTGATCGACAGTGACTGAGCTGGTGAACGGGAAGGGCCTGAGCCTGGTTCCCAAGACGGACGTCAAGCAGGGGCTGAAGGACTTCAAGTCCGACCAGGAGGTGCGCTGGTGCCCGGGTTGCGGTGACTACGCGATCCTGGCCGCGGTGCAGAGCTTCCTGCCGGAGCTGGGGCTGCGGCGCGAGAACATCGTGTTCGTCTCCGGCATCGGCTGCTCCTCGCGCTTCCCGTACTACCTCGACACCTACGGCTTCCACTCGATCCACGGCCGCGCGCCCGCGATCGCGACCGGCCTGGCCGCCTCCCGGCCCGACCTGTCGGTGTGGGTGATCACGGGTGACGGCGACGCGCTGTCGATCGGCGGCAACCACCTGATCCACGCGCTGCGCCGCAACGTCAACCTGAACATCCTGCTGTTCAACAACAGGATCTACGGTCTGACCAAGGGCCAGTACTCGCCCACCTCCGAGGTCGGCAAGATCACCAAGTCGACGCCGATGGGCTCGCTGGACAAGCCGTTCAACCCGATCTCGCTGGCCATCGGCGCCGAGGCGTCGTTCGTGGCCCGCACGATCGACTCCGACCGCAAGCACCTGCAGTCGGTGCTGCGCGAGGCCACGGCGCACCAGGGCACGTCGCTGGTGGAGATCTACCAGAACTGCAACATCTTCAACGACAACGCCTTCGAGCAGCTCAAGGACCCGGCGGTCCGCGACGACATCACGCTGCGGCTCGAACACGGCCAGCCGATCGTGAGCTCGTCCAAGGCCGTCGTGCGCGGCGCCAACGGCGGCATCGAGGTCGTCGCCAGGGACGGCGTGAGCGAGGAGCAGATCCTCGTGCACGACGCCCACAACCCCGACCCGTCGGTGGCCTTCGCCCTCAGCAGGCTCGACGAGCCGGCCTTCGAGCACGTGCCGATCGGCATCTTCCGCCAGGTCGACCGCCCGGCCTACGACGTGCTCATGGCCGACCAGCTGGAGGAGGCCGTGGCGCAGAAGGGCCCCGGCGACCTGAGCGAGCTGCTCTTGGGTGGAGACACCTGGCGCATCAGCTAGTTCGTGTATTAGATGGAGCCGTCGGCCCGAACGGCTCCATCTTCCACGGAGGTCAATCCACGATGTCGTATTGGCCCGAGGCCGTGGTGCTGGTGACGGGTGCGGCCGGGTTCATCGGATCGCACCTGGTCAGACGCTTACGCTCGCTCGGCGCGCAGGTACACGCGATCAGCCGGCGGCCGCAGCGGGCCCGCCACGGCGAGATCTGGCACCAGACCCGGCTCGACGACGCCGGCGACACCTCGCGGCTCTTCCGGTCGGTACGCCCGAACCTGCTGTTCCACCTCGCCGGCGAGGTCACCGGGTCGCGCGGCGACGAGGTCGTCCGGGCCACGCTGGAGAGCAACGTCGTGGGCGCGGTCAACGTGTTGTCGGCCGCCCGCGAGCACGGCGTCCGGACCGTGTTCACCGGCTCGATCGAGGAGCCGCGACCGGGCAACGACCACGCGCCGCCGTCGTCGGCGTACGCGATGTCCAAGTGGGCCGCCACCGGCTACGCGCAGCTCTACCACCGGCTCTGGGACCTGCCCGTGACCGTGCTGCGTCCCAGCATGGTCTACGGCCCGGCCCAGCCCGACACCACCAAGCTCGTGCCGTACGTGACGCTCTGTCTCCTGCGCGGCGAGCGTCCCCGGCTCACCAGGGGGGCCAAGCTCGCCGACTGGATCTACGTGGACGATGTCGTCGACGCGTTCGTCCTGGCGGGCACGTCGGATAAAGCGGTCGGTCACACGCTCGATATCGGGACGGGCCTGAAAACCCCGGCCCACGAGATCGTCGAACGGCTTTACCGGATCGCCGGCGCGCCCACGCGACCCGAATTCGGTTCCGCCCCCGATCGTCCGCATGACATCACGCAGGTCGGCGACATTGCACCGGCGGCGGACCGGCTCGGCTGGCGACCTGCCACGGATTTGGACGAAGGGCTGCGCCGGACCGTTAATTGGTATGCGTCGCAAGAATGTCACGAAGAATCGCACTCTTAGCCGATCAGGCGGAATTCTGCGAGCATAGGGGTTACTGATCCGGCCGGAGCCGAGGAGCCCCTGCATGAGCCGTCTGAATGCGCTGCGCAGTCGTTTTGTGGACGCTCCTGACTCCCTGGGAGCCAAGGCACGGGCACGGCGGTGGCGCTGGTTCGCCGACCGGTTCCCGGACCTCGACCAGATGAGCGTCCTCGACCTCGGCGGCACGGCCGGGGCCTGGATGCGGGCGCCGGTCAAGCCGGCGCACGCGCACATCGTCAACCTGGAACAGCCGCCCGCCGACCTGCCGTCGTGGCTGCGGGCCGACGTCGCCGACGCCTGCGACCTCCCGTCCTCGATCCGCTCCAGCCGTTACGACCTGGTCTTCTCCAACGCCGTCATCGAGCACGTCGGCGGCCACCAGCGCCGGCAGCGGTTCGCCGACACCGTGCACGAGATGGCCGAGCGGCACTGGGTGCAGACGCCGTACCGGTACTTCCCGGTCGAACCGCACTTCCTGTTCCCCGGGTTCCAGTTCCTGCCCCTCGCCGCCCGTACGACGATCCTGCGCCGCTGGCCGCTCGTGCACACGCCGACCTCCGACCGGGACGCCGCGCGCATGATCGCCATGGAGGTCGAGCTGCTCAGCGTGACCGAGATGCGGCACTACTTTCCGAAGTCCCGGATCCACTTCGAGCGGCTGGGCGGGCTGGTGAAGTCGGTCATCGCGATCCGGGCCTAGTACGCGCTTCACAGGCGTCCTGAGGGCCTGCGACGTCAGTCGGCCAGCACGCTCGCGCCGCCGCTCTCCCAGGTGTTGCCGCGCCAGACGTTGCCCGGCCCCTCGGGATCCCAGTACGCCACCGCGCCCGAGTAGCCGCCCTTGGGCCACACCTTGCGGCTGAAGACGTTGTCGACGACCTTGATGTTCGAGGACAGGCCCTTGCGACCGGCGCCCGCGTAGAGCGTCCAGCCGCCGCCGGCCAGCAGGTTGCCCTGCACGGTGACGTTGCGGGTCACGCCGAAGTCCTGGAACAGGGCGATCGCGCCGGTCTGGTCGAGCGTGTTGATGACCGTGTTGTGGCGGATGATCAGCTCGGTGCCGGGGAGCGCGGTGCCGGTCGACATGATCATGTCGGTGTGGTCGGTGGAGTAGTACTTGGGGTCGTGCACGTACGAGTCCTCGATCAGACCCTGATCGGTGTGGATGCCGTTGGAGATCGTGTGGATGTCCACCCGGCGGACGGTGATCAGCTTGCCCTGGTTGAGGATGCCGAACTGGGTGCGCACCTTGCCGTTGCCGAAGATCTCGCTGTCCTCGACCTTCAGGCCGGAGAAGCCCTCGCGCTGGAGGATGCCCCAGTAGTCGCTCTGGCCGCGGACGCGGGTGTTGCGGATGGTGACGTTGTCGGCCTCGACGGTGATGTCGCCGGTGACGTCCCAGCCGTCGATGACCTTGCCGTCCTCCTTGATGACGATCGAGCCGGTCTTCTTGACCAGGTTCGTGCCGTCGGGGACGCCGGTGTTGCCCTCTCCCGGCCAGTCCCGGGACGGGGGCGGCGTGGAGGGGGGCGTCTTGGTGGGCGTGCTGGTGGGCGTCGCCGTCGGTGTGCTGGTGGGTGTGGCCGTCGGTGACTTGGTGGGCGTCGCCGTGGGGGTCGCCGTGGGGGTCTGGCTGGGCGTGGGGCTGGGCGTCCGGGTGGGTGTCCGCGTGGGGGTCGGCGTCGGGGTGCCCGTGGTGGTCGGTGTGTGCGTCGGCGTCGGCGTCGGGGTGTCGGGCGGGTCCACTGTGGGCGTCACGGGCGGGCTCACCGTGGGCTTCCCGGTCGGCCGGTGTGTCGGCCAGCGAGTGGGCCAATGGGTGGGCCGGTGGGTCGGGCGGCGGGTGGGGCGCGCGGTCGGCTTCCTCGTGGGCCGCCTGGGCCACCACTGCGGCTCCTGGCTCCGGGTCTTCCTGGGCCGGGGCTTCTGGGTGGTGGGACGCGATCTGGGTTTCTGGCCGGCGGCGGCGTGCGGCCCTGCCGCGGCCTGCGCCCCGCCGGCGTCCGTCAGGACCGCCCGGGGCTCCAGTACGTCGGTGGCGATGATGCCGTACCCGCCGGCCAGCAGCGCCACCACGGAAACGCCGGCCAGGGATAACCACCCCGCGCGTCTCTTCCCTCTTCGATGCCTTGACACAGGTGACTCCTTCCGATCTAGGCCAGGTCCGAGTCCCCCAAGGGGAGAGAGTAGCCATGCCGGAAGCAGGAGTGAGGCTTTTTACTGAAAAGGACGTCGCTTTCCTCTTAATTCACAATAATCACAGCTTTTTCATCTGTCATATTAAATCCGACAAATGGTCGTCATCCCGGCGGCACCGTCCCGCCGTTCTCCCAGGTGTTCCCGTCCCATCGATTTCCGGACCCGTTCTTATCCCAATATGAGACCGGGCCCGCGAATCCCCCCTTGGGCCAGACGCGGCGGCTGAAGACGTTGCCGATCACCTTGATGTTGGACGACCTGCCCTTCGCCCCCGCCCCGGCGTACAACGACCAGCCGCCGCCGGCCAGCAGGTTCCCCTGCACGGTGACGTCGCGGCTCACGCCGAAGTCCTGGAACAGGGCGATCGCGCCGGTCTGGTCCAGCGTGTTGATCACGGTGTTGCCCCGGATGACCAGCTCGGTGCCGGGGGCGGGCGGCCCGGTGGACATGATCATGTCGGTGTGGTCGCCCGCGTAGTACTTCGGGTCGTGCACGTACGAGTCCTCGACCAGGCCCTGCTGGGTCAGGATGCCGTTGGAGATCGTGTGGACGTCCACCC
The DNA here is from genome assembly GCF_040642995.1 of Nonomuraea sp. NPDC047529. Taxonomy (NCBI): domain Bacteria; kingdom Bacillati; phylum Actinomycetota; class Actinomycetes; order Streptosporangiales; family Streptosporangiaceae; genus Nonomuraea; species Nonomuraea sp. NPDC047529. The sequence continues at coordinate 33,347 of NZ_JBEYTJ010000001.1, forward strand.
GGCGGACGGTGATCAGCTTGCCCTGGTTGAGGATGCCGAACTGGGTGCGCACCTTGCCGTTGCCGAAGATCTCGCTGTCCTCGACCGTCAGCCCGGTACGCCCCTCACGCTGGAGGATCCCCCACCAGTCCTGCTGCCCGCGCACCCGCGTGTTGCGGATGGTCACGTCGTCGGCCTCGACCGTGATGTAGCCGGTCACGTCCAGACCGTCGATGACCGCGCCCTTCTCGCTCACCACCAGGGAGTCCGACGGGCGCAGGCGTACGCCGTCGGGCACGCCCGTGTTGTCCGGGCCCGGCCAGACCCGCCCGGACGCCCTCGACGGCGTGGCGGAGACGGACGCGGACGGCGTGGCGGGTGAGCGGGAGCCGAGCGGCTCACTCCCGGAACTCTGACACGCGCTCAGCAGCACGACCGCCAGGACCAGGCCAAGGCACAACCCTCCGGCGTACGGCCTCACTCGCCCTTGGACTTCCGGCCGCCGACGAGGTCGGCCAGCGCGGGCGGCGTCCAGCGCTTGGCGACCTGGCGCAGGTTGCTCTTCCACGCCTCGCCGGGCCGCTGCTTGAACAGCGTGGTGTGGTCGTCGGTGACCTCGTCCGCCGGCCTGCCGTTCGAGTAGTAGTAGAGCGCCATCGAGCGCCGCGCGCGGTCGGGCGGGCAGGTGAGCGGGTCGGGGTGGCCGTGGTTGGCGTCATCGGTCGTGGCGAACAGGACGAACCGGTTGAAGACCGGCAGCACCTTCGACTCGCACGCCGTCATGTCCTTGTTCCACAGCTGCAGGTGGCCGCCGTAGCTCTCCTCCCAGTCCTTGTTCAGGTACAGCAGGCCGTTGAGCCGGCGGTCCAGGTTGAGCTTGCGGCTCTTGTTGAAGTCGGCGTGCACCTTGAGGAAGCCGCCCGGCCGGATCTGGTGCAGGCCGCCGCCCTCGAAGTGCGGGTCGGAGACGAGTTGCCCGATGCCGGTCAGCCGCTCCAGGAACTCCATGAACACCCCGGAGTTGAACTCCGCCAGGAGGTGCCGGGTGGCCGGCCCCATGCGCTCGGTGTCGGCCAGCGCCAGCTTCACCTCACGCGCGCTGTCGAACCGCTCCCAGGTGGCGTCGCGCGGCTCCGGGAACTCGTCGAGCACGGGCTCCAGCACGTCCGGCGGGAGGAAGTCGTCGATGACCACGTGGCGGAAGGGCGAGGCCGTGCGGAACCGCTCGGAGTACTTGTCCGCCAGTGGAAAGAGCTCGTCCCGGCGAAAGGTGAAAGCCTGCAGGTTCTGCATGGAGTCTCTCTCCGTCTCTACGACACCGGCCGCTATCCCCATATCGCCTCACCGGTGCCATCTGTTACCTGTAACGATCCATTCCTGGGGCGCGATGGGCGACATGTGACGTCCGGCCCTCCCCGTCTCGCGATCGTGATCGTGACCTACAACAGCGCGCCGGTCCTCGGCGGATGCCTGGCCTCCCTGCGGGAGGGCGCCGATGGGGTGCTCCTCACCGACGTCGTCGTGGCGGACAACGCCTCCAAGGACGACTCGCTCCGCCTCGCCGAGCAGGCCGCCGGCCTGCCGGTCAGGCCGTTGCAGGTGGGCAGGAACGCCGGTTACGCGGCGGCGATCAACGCCGGCATCGCGGCGCTCGACCTCGACGAGCTCGACGCGGTCTTCGTGATGAACCCCGACTGCCGCCTTCGTCCTGGTTCGCTGGCCGTGCTCGCGGCCGCGCTCGGCCGTCCGGGCACCGGCATCGCCGTTCCCCGGCTGGTCAGCACCGAGGGCGTGCTGCACCACTCGCTGCGGCGCACGCCCGCCGTCCGCCGCGCACTGGCCGAGTCGTTACTCGGCGGGCGGCTCGCGGGCCGCCTCGGCACGCTGGGCGAGATGGTCGCCGACCCGGACCGCTACGAACGGCCCGGCCCGGCGGACTGGGCCACCGGGGCCGCCATGCTCCTGTCGGTGGCGACGCTCGCCGAGGTCGGCCCCTGGGACGAGTCCTTCCTGCTGTACAGCGAGGAGACCGAGTACGCCCTGCGCGCCGCGGACGCGGGCTGGACCCTCTGGTACGAGCCCGCCGCCCTGGTCGAGCACATCGGCGGCGAGGCGAAGATCAGTCCGATGCTGGCCGCGCTGCTCACGGTCAACCGCGTGCGGCTGTTCAGGCTGCGCCGCGGCCGGATCGCGACCGCGGGCTTCTACCTCGCCGTGCTGCTCGGCGAGGCGATGCGGGCGGCGGCGGGCCGGCGTACGGCGCGGGCCTCCGTCGTGGCCCTGCTCAGACCCTCCCGCCGGATGCGGGCCCTACCCGGATGAGAGGAACACCATGAGAGTCGAGCGGCTGGACCTCGACGGCGTGCTGCTGTTCGTGCCGACGCCGAGCCACGACGACCGGGGCTTGTTCACCAGGACCTTCGACGCCGCGATCGCCGCCGCGCACGGGCTGGACCACACCGCGTTCGTCCAGGACAGCCAGTCGCGCTCGCGGCTCGGCACGATCAGGGGGATGCACGGCCGGTCCGGCCGCGGGGAGGCCAAGCTGGTGCGGGCCGCCCACGGCGCGGTGCTCGACGTCCTGGTGGACGCGCGTCCTGGGTCGCCGACGTTCGGCTCGCACGTCACCGTCCGGCTCGACGACGTGACGTTCGCGCACCTGTACGTGCCGCCGGGCATCCTGCACGGCTACCAGGCGCTGACCGAGCACGCCGACGTCTGCTACCGCATCGACAGGGAGCACGACCCGGCCGAGGACCTGGCCGTCCGCTACGACGACCCCGACCTCGCGCTGCCCTGGCCCCTGCCGGTCAGCGCGATCAGCGAGCGCGACCGTTCGGCGGGGTCGTGGAAGGAGCTGAGGAGCGTCCTGGCCGCCTGATCGGCGCGTTCCAGGCGCAGCATCGCCCCGGCGGCGCCGATCAGCAGGAACATCAGGCTGGTGATGCCGGGGAAGGACAACATGTCGAACGTGGCCGCGCCGAGCAGCGGGATCACCAGGCAGGCGGCAATGGTCAGCCCGAGGTTGCGCACGTTCGGGTCGGTGCTGAGCCGGCGCGCCCACAGAGCGACGGACATCCCGGCCACGATCACGCCGACGAAGCCGACCACGCCGATCAGCCCGGTCTCGACCAGCGACAGCAGGTACTGGTTGTCGAACACCTGATGCTTGAACGGGTACCAGGTGCCCGGCCCGCGGCCGAAGATCGGGCTCCTGCCGAACTCCCGCATCGCGAACGGGTAGTCGTGCGTGCGGTAGATGATGCTGCTGTCCTCGCCCGCCCCGGCGAACAGGTTGTAGAACGTTCCGAGCAGGCCGGGCACCAGCACCTTCATGAACCCGAGGAACACGACGAACGCGCCGGCGGCGATGAGCCTGCGCCGGTTCGACCAGCCGAGCAGGAGGATGATGCTCGCGCCCGCCAGACCGAGCACGGCCGTCCTGGACACCGAGAACATCAGGCCGGCCCCGATGACGGCGGCGCAGATCCACCAGCGGGTCGCGGCCTGACCGCGGCTGCGCGCCTGGAAGCCGAGGTGCGCGGCGATGGGCAGCACCATCGCCGACACCGCGCCGAACTCGATCGGATGCCCGAGCGTCCCGGCGACCCGGCGCAGGTCCGACCGGGAGATCACGGTCGGCACCTCCTCCGTGGACGAGTGGCGCAGGCCCGGGAACTGCATGTACTGGGTGATGTCGAGGTCGAGCCTGAACTGCAGCAGGGCGACGACCGCCGAGAAGGTGCCGCCGACCACGACGGCCTTGAGCACGAAGTCGAGCCGCTCGCGGCTGCCCAGCCCGTCGCACATCACCAGGACCAGGCTCACGTAGCCGAGGTAGAGCACGAGCGTGTGGTCGGCGAGGTTGAGCTCGTCGGAGGGCAGGTAGACCGAGGTCGTGTACCCGTAGACGGCCAGCAGGAGCGCGCCGTAGACGAAGATCGCGGTACGGGCGGGGTTGGCTCCCTTGGCGGCGCCCGTCGTACTGATCATCTGGGCGCACACCCACACCAGGCCCAGCGTCAGGGCCACGATCTCGGCGGGGGTGAGCGACAGCGGGAGGCCGGCCACCACCAGCCGGGCCGGGAGGACCAGCAGCACCAGGACGAAGATGCCGATCATCGTGGCGCCGTCGGCGCGCCTTGGCATGAGGATCGGGGTCATCCTTCACGTCCGGCCAGCGAGCGGGTGCCGTTGGCCGCGGCGGCCTCGACGCGCGGGGGCGTGGCCGGGCCGGACCGGCGGGCACGGCGGTGCCGGACGAAGCTCTCCGTCATGAACGCGGCGAACAGGCTCATGAAGAACGCCAGCGCCCCGGCGACCACCGCGCTGCGCATCCGGCTGCCCTTCTTCTCGTCGGCCTGCGTCGGCGGCACCACGACCGTGGCGGTGACGTACGTGGTGGGCGGCGCGTTGACCTTGATCTGCCGGGCTCGCAGCTCCGTCTGGGCCAGCGCCGTCACCTTCGTGACGATGCCGTGGGCCAGCTCGGCGGTCGGCGCCTCGCAGACGACGACGATGAAGGGCGTCGCCGGCATCAGCTCGGGGTTGGTGCCACCACTGGTGATCTTGAGCGTGACGGCGCCACCGGGCGGCGCGCCGACCGCGGCACCCGTCTCGGGGGTGTTCAGCGCCTGGATGAGGATGGAGGAGGTCATGCTCAGCCCCTGGTCGAAGGAGACCAGGGGGTTGGTGCGCGGGTTGGGGAACGCCGGGTCGCTCGGCACGCTGCCGCCGGTGACCGGCAGGGTGAGGACGAGCGCCGAGGTGGAGATGAACGTCTTGGGCGCCACGGCGTACACGCCGAAGGTGCCCGCGATCGTGAGCAGGAACGCGGGCACGGTCACGTACCAACGTCTGAACAGGACCGTCACCGTCGCCCAGAAGTCCATGCCGGGCCTCATCCCTCGCCGTCGTCCTGGTTCGCCTTCCTGGGCCCGGGCACACGCGAGAGGGGCTCTCCCCGGTAGACGGGGAACTCCATCGTGGCGGAGCTGTCCTCGTCGAGCGCCGAAGTCGGGGCCGGGGCCAGTGGTGGGGCCAGAGGTGGGGGCGGCGTCGGTGCGGCGAGCGGTTCGCGGGCCGGGGCCTCGGCGTCCGGCCGCTTCTCGGGGGCGGGCGCCCGTTTGGTCAGCACGCCGTAGGCGATGCCGAGGCCCAGGAACAGGCACAGCAGGGCGGCGCCGATCGCGCCCTGCCAGCTGAGGCTGCTGTCGGCCTCGGGCTTGGCGGGCGGCACGATGTCGGTCGAGGTGATGAACGTGTTCGCCGGCGCGCCGAGCGCCTTCTGCCACTTGAACAGCTCGGCCGCCACACGCTCACGGGCCGCCATGAGCACGGCCGTCGCCTTCTCCGCCGAGTCGCTGTTGACCCTGACGTAGATGTAGGGGCCGTTGATGTCCAGGACGTTCGGGTTGGTGCGCCCGTCGTCGATCGTGATCTCGGTCGGGCCGTCCTTGGGGGCGCCGAGCTGCGTCCAGACGTCCTGGGTGTTCATCGCCAGGATGACGATGCTGGCTCCGGTCTTGAGGGCGTCGTTGAAGTTGAGGAAGGGGTTGGTCAGCCCCTGCTTGGCCTTGTCGTTGGAGACCGTGCCGCCGTTGACGGGGGTGGCGAGCACGAGCGAGACGTCGGCCGTGTACTGGGCCGGGATGACGAGATGGACGACGCCGCCCACCAGGACGGAGAGCAGGATGAGCGGTGGACCTAGGTGAATTCGCCGGAGAAGACCAAGGATCGCCTTCCAGAACTCCATTTTGGTACGTTCCCCCGCATCGGCGACGCTTGCCCTATAGACGGCCATCGCCGAAAAGCAGGAAGACGTTACATCGCCCCGGACCGGTTACATACCGCCGCGCCCGACCGATAGACCTACCGACTACGGCGACGGGGGTTCCCTTGGGGCTGACAGTGGAGCGTCCGGCGACGCGGGGCCGGCTGGCCGGGCTCGACGGATTACGCGGCCTGGCGGCCCTGTTCGTGGTGCTGCACCACTGCTGGTTGCTGACGTGGCCGGGGTTTCCCGTCAACGATTCGCCCGGCTGGACGAAATGGCTGCTCTACGGCCATTTCGCGGTCGTGGTGTTCATCGTCCTGTCCGGGTTCTCGCTGGCGGTCTCGCCCGCCAGGTCCGGGTGGCGGCTCGGCAGCGTCCGGACGTTCTTCCAGCGGCGGGCCTGGCGCATTCTGCCGCCGTACTGGGCGGCGCTGCTGTTCAGCCTGGTGATCGCGTGGGCGGTCATCCCGCAGCCGGGGCAGCAGCCGCCCACGGGCCAGTCGGCCCTCATCTACGGGCTGCTGCTCCAGGACGTCTTCGGCTCCCCCAGCCCCAACGGGGCCATGTGGTCGATCGCCGTCGAGGCGCAGCTCTACCTGGTGTTCCCGCTGATGCTGCTGGTCCTGCGCAGGTGGGGCGCGGCGCTGATGCTCGGCGCGGTGACCCTGATCGTCGTGGCGGTGGGGGCGCTGGCGCCCGCGGTGCCCACCGTGGAGCTGCTGATGCGGCTGGCCCCGCAGTTCGCCGCGCTCTTCGCCATCGGCGCGGTCTGCGCGGGAGTCCTGCGCACGCCGGAGGAGTCGGGCCGGGCCGCCTGGCACTGGTACGCCGCCGCGGCCGCCGCGCCGGTGCTGCTGCTGGTGGTGGCCGCCGGGCCGGTGTGGGTGGTCGGCAACTTCTTCTGGGTGGACCTCGCGATCGGCCCGGCCGCCGGACTGCTGCTGGCGGGCGTGGCCTCGGGCCGGCCGGTGTGGCTCGTACGGCTGCTCGACACCCGGCCGGTCCGGCGCCTCGGCTCCTTCTCCTACAGCCTCTACCTGATCCACGCGCCGCTGGTCGTCATGATCAACCGGCTTGTCGTCGCCCCACGCACGCCGCCCGGCATGCCCACGTTCCTCCTCACGCTCGCCCTGGCCGTGCCGGCAAGCATCGCGGCGGCGTGGTTGTTCGCGTCCGTCTTCGAGCTGCCCTTCCAGCGGCATCGGAGCTGGAAGGGCTTGCGCGAGGCCGTACGCGCGCGGGTCAGGTGAGCTTGGCCAGCGCCTCGGCCTCGTAGGCCGCGGCGAGCTCTTCCGGGATGCGGCTCAGGTCGTCGGCTCGGTGGAAGTCACGCAGGGTGGTGCCCTGGCAGGTCGCGTCCACGTTGGGCGCCGCCGCACGGGAGCGCACGTCGTCGATGTGCACGGTGCGGAAGTCGATGCTGAAGCGGGTCCTGCCGGAGGTGTTGGCGACGGTGGAGTGCAGGTGCGCCCCGGAGAACAGCATCATGCCGCCCGGCTCGGGGACCAGCCGCAGCTCGGCCCCCAGATCGAGCTCCTCCTCCGGCCTGGGCTGCTCGCGGGTGTCGCTGTGGATGTGCTGCGCGGCCGCGGGCCGGCTGACGGCGGTCCATTCCGCGTAGTCGTAGCGTCCGCTGCCGTTGCGTACGGGGCGGTCGAAGTAGTGCGGGTGCAGGGCGAAGACGTTCTCCGGGACGACCTCGTAGACCGGGATCCACCAGTTGACCTGGCAGAACGGCGCGGAGTACCAGCAGTCGCGATGCGCGTGGTAGGCGTAGGAGATCCCGGAGTCGAGATAGTGGTCGGCGGTGGAGGTGCGCAGCCTCGGCACGTCGAAGTAGGTCTTGTCGAGCGCCATGCCCTGCTCCTCCAGCAGGGCGGCGAGGATCCTCTTGCTGGTGGGGTGGTGGATGAAGCGCGGCTTGAGCTGCGCGAGCAGTGCGGCGAACTCCTCGACGGGCATCTCGTACTGGGCGGTCTGCGGGTCGCGGCCGTCGAACGCCTCCTCGATCAGCTCGCGGGCGAACTCGATCAGTTCGGTCGAGGCGGGCGTCGCGGAGTAGAGAAAGACATCACCCTGGAAGATCATTTTTCGCCGGACATCGTCGTTAATCCGGCTGTTGGCTAATAAAACGGGCATAGCGAGATATTCCCCCTCGCGTGGTGCTTTTCCTTTCTCTCGTCCCGGTCCGCTTCTTCGTTACACGGAGACCGCGCGATCACCTTTTCGAGGTGACCGCCCTGGTGGCCATCCCGGCCAGCTTGCGGCCGCGGTGCGCGAGCATCTTCCGCTGCCGCCGCCAGTACGCCCTCATCAGCACGGCACGGGCCCGCCCGCGCTGCTCCGCCGACAGCTCCATCCCGCCCAGGGCCTCGTGGATGGCGCGGAACTGCAGCGTGGTGGCGAACCGCGCGGTCCAGGCCGGCACGCCGAGCATCGAGGCGATCGCCGACAGCCGGCGTTCGCGCAGGTGGCGGTGGGCGAGCGGCTCGGGCACGTGCCCCCACGGCGCGGTCAGCGCCAGCCGGGCGGCGAAGACCTCGTCCTCGCGGATCATCCGGGGGCGCGGCACGGCGGCCACCCGCTCCCGCCGCATCAGGCCGTAGAGGGGGTCGAGCCTGAGGTGCTGGGCGGCCCACACCTCGCACAACTCCTCCAGGCGGTCGACGGGGTCGTCGGACAGCAGGCGGGTGCCGAGGTAGCGCGGCTCGTGCACGGTCCCGTCGAGCCAGGTGTAGGTGACCTCGGTGGTGACCAGGATGAGCCGCTCGTCGTCCTGGAACGGCTCAAGGGCACGGGAGACGTAGGTCGGTTCGAGGCGGTCGTCGTCGCCCATCCAGCGGAAGAACCGGCCGCGCGAGCGCCGCAGCACCTCCTCGAAGTTGTCGACGACGTGCAGGTCGCGCTCCTGCCGGTGGTAGACGATCCGGCTGTCCTCCTTGGCCAGCAGGCGGCACAGCTCCTCGGTGTCATCGGTGGAGGCGTTGTCGGAGATCACCACCTCGATCTCGGCGTGTTCCTGGGCGAGCACCGACCGGACGGCCGCCTCCAGGTGGTCCGCGCCGTTGCGGACCGGCATTCCGATGGACACCAGCATCGCTTCTCCTCAAGGTCAGCGCGCGCGGGCGGGAAGCAGCCGCACCACACGATCGCTCAGCAGGTGGAACTGGTCGCGGGTCACCACGACCAGCGTGTACGCCAGCAGCCCCGCGCCGCCCGCCACGACGAGCTGGACGAAGGGACTCCCCTCGGTCAGCATCGTCAGGCCCAGCATGACCGCCCCGCAGAGCAGCGCGCCCATGGCGGGCCGGACCAGGCCGGGCAGGACCGGCGCGAGACGTACGCCGGCCCGCTGCACGGCGATCATGGCGAGCGGGAGGGCGACCAGGACCGCCGCGACCGCCTGGCCGATCGCGGCGCCGCGGATGCCGTCGAGGTTCGCGCCGACGATGACCGCGGGGATCATCGCCGCCGCGTGCCCGAGGTTCATCCAGACGGTCGAGCGGGTGGCGCCCTGGCCGTTCAGGATGTCGAGGGCGAAGGCGGTGAGCATGCGGACCAGCATCAGCACCGCGAGGAAGCGCAGCACGCCCGCCGACTGCTCCCACTCCAGGCCGTAGATGAAGATGATCACAGGGTGGGCGAGCACCGCCATGAAGACGGCCAGCGGCAGGATCATCGCGATGAGCAGCGGCAGGCTCTTCTGCACACCGAGCGAGAGCGACTCCGGGTCCCGCTCGGCCAGCCGCGAGAAGCCGGCGATCGACACCATGCGGATGGCGCTGCCGATGATGCCGGGCACCCAGCTCGACACGTTGAAGGCCATCAGGTAGAAGCCGAGCCAGGCCGCGCCCATGATGTTGCCGACGATGATGTAGCCCACGTTGAGCAGCAGGACCTCCAGGGCGATCCCGGCCGCCGAGGGGATCCCGAACCTCAGCAGCCGCCCCGCGATCCGCCGGTCGAACCCGAACCGGTAGGGCAGCCGCGCGTAGATCAGCATGAAGACGCCGGTGACGACGGCCCCGACGAGCTGGCCCCAGGCGAAGCTGTAGGCCCCGGCCCCGTTGACCGCGAGCACGATGGCCACCGGCGCGTTGACCAGGAAGCCCGCGAGGACCGCCTTGGCGTTCTTGCCGGTGCGGAACCAGCGCAGCAGGGCCGCGCTGCGCACCGCCGTGACCGCCTCGACGAGGATGACCGCGGTGAGGATGCGCACCACGGAGGTGGCCTCCACGCTGCCCGCCAGCGCCGAGAAGTACGGCGCCCCGACCCAGAAGATCCCGTACAGGCCGAGGGCGGAGATCATGGTCAGGGTCGTGGCCGTGGGGGCGATCTCCTCCAGCCGCCCCCGCCACTGCACGACGGCCGACATGACGCCGACGTCCTTGACGACCATGACGAACTGCGTGGCCGCGAGCGCGACGGCGTACGTGCCGAAGTCGTCGGGCGAGAGCAGCCTGGCCAGGATCAGGCCGAGGACGAACGAGCCCGCACGCGTGACCAGCGTGCCGAGCAGGCTCCACACCGCCCCTCGGCCCGCCTTGCGTCCGATGTCACTGATGTCCGGGCTCGGTTGCTCTCCCATGCCCGCCTTTCCTAACTCGGCTCGCCGATCCGCTCCAGCCAGATCTCCCGCCAGAACGGGATGAACGCGCGGGGGCAGTTGGACTTGTACATGCCTTCGCAGATGATGTCGTCGAGCGTGATGCAGGGGCTTTTCATCTCCAGCATCCGGCCCGTCGACTCCTCGATGCAGCGCTCGACGCGGGCCGTCACCCGGGCCACCCGGCCGCACGAGCGCGCCATGTCCTCCTCGAAGCCGAGGCCCCGGTTGAAGCCCTTCGTGGAGAGCGTGGCGATGATCTCGTCCTTCGACTTGATCCGCACCAGCTCGCCCGGCTGGAGGTCGATCGTGCCCGTCGGGGTGGCGCCGGTGTGCGGGCCCGGCTGCACGAAGCCCCAGGCCAGGCCGTTCCTGATGCGGAGGGCGCGGGGGAACCTCCTGGACAGCCGCTGGTAGCGGTTGAACAGGCCGAAGAAGAGCGCGCGCATGGTGGCCCAGAGCCCGGAGTTCCCCACGCGTATGTCCGTGACGTACTGCCCGAGGTCGCGAAAGGGCAGCAGCTCGGGGGCGGCGCGCAGCAGCTCCGTCGCCTGGCAGCGGAAGCGCTCCTCGCCGTCGGGCGCCGGCTCCCGCCGGGTGTTGACCTCCAGGATCGGCAGCAGCGGCCGCTCGGGGCGGACCCGCTCGCCGGCCGTGGGCGGCCCGTCGACCTTCCTGACCCAGGCGGTCTTCCAGTAGAGCAGGCAGGCCGTCTGGCAGCCGCCGTGGGCCGAGCCGTCACAGCGGGAGCCGGTCAGGTGGACGGCGTCCTCCATCTTCCGCATCCCGGTCCTGGTCATCGTGTCACAGAGCTTGTTGGCCACCTTGTGGACGGTGAGCCGTTGCCCGCAGAACCGCAGCATCTCCGGCATGAACGGGAGGCTGTCCAGCTCTCCGCGCTCATCGAGGGTCGCCAGGATCTCTTCAGCACTGAGAACCTCGACCACGTCGCCGACTTTCAGCGCCAGACTCAATCCACCCACTCCTTCAGCAGGCCCGCGTTCTGCAGGGCGTTCGCCGCGTCCGCCAATGCCTGGAACGGCAGGTGCGACCGTTCCGCGATGTCGAGCAGGCTGTGCAGCCCGTCCGAGAGGTTCAGCACCCACAACATCGCCATCTGGGCCTGTTTCGTGTCACTGCGGCCGCCCAGCGAGCCGTACAGGCCGCGCGCTCCGAGCTGGGGCTCGCCGTACGGGCTGAGGTTCTGGTAGCGGCGGTTGCCCTCCAGGACCCGTACGGCGCTCCACAGCGTCTCCAGGGTGTCCTCCATGGCCTCGGGCCGTACGAAGTCGGGATTGTCGGCCGAGGTGTGGTACTCCGGGTAGCTCCCGTAGGGCGTCCTGGTCAGCGAGCCCACGGGCAGGTCGAACCCCGGCGAGCAGTACTGCCGCTCGTCGTAGCCGTAGGGCGAGAAGTCCAGGAGGGTGTGCGGCCGGTCCTTGAGCACGTACGCGAAGACCTGGTCGATCTCGGCGTCGCCGCGCCTGCTGCGCTTGTAGGTGATCGTCCCGGCGTCCCCGGCGCAGGCCAGGGTGAGGCCGTGCCTGATCCGGTCGGTGCGCTCGCGGTTCCGGGCCAGCCAGGTGATCGCGCCGATGGTGCCGGGCGCGAAGACGAACCGGTAGGTGTACCAGGGGTCGGCCAGTCTCCGGGCCAAGGCCACCGCGACCGCCACCCCGGCCAGGTTGTCGTTGGCCAGCGAGGGATGGCAGACGTGGCAGGAGATCAGCACCTCCTCCGAGCTGCGGCCCCGGATCACGTGCTCGCCGTAGGTCAGGTGGCCGTCGGCGAGCGTGGAGTCGATCCTGACCTCGTACGGGCCGTCCGCCAGCCCGTCCAGGGTGTTCTGGCTCAGGCAGAAGCCCCAGGTCTCGGCGTAGTAGCTGGTCCGGTACGGGACCAGGTCCGGCTGGCCGGGCAGCGTGTGCAGGCGCCCGCGCAGCTCCTCCAGCGACATGGTGGCCTCGACCGGCACGCTGTAGCCCACGACGTGCAGGTTGCTCCGCCGGAAGTCGACGACGCGGTTCCCGGCGGCGTCCTTGAGGTAGGCATCGCGGATGTTCCATTCGCGGGGGATCGTCCAGTCGAGGACCTTCGTGCCCGTCGGCACCTCGGTGACCTCCAGCGGGAGCGACCCGTCGATGATCTCCAGGGTGCGGCGGAGGCCGTCGCCGGTGATGCTGCGGCACAGCGGGTAGAGCCGCCGTACCAGGTCGTGCATCTCGGGGCCGGTCATGGCCGCAGGGTGTCGTCGACGGTGCCGGACTCCCGCCGGTCGGCGAGCCGGGCCAGCCTGGTGAAGCGGCGGTCGAAGTCGTGCCTGGTCAGGCCGTGCTCGCGGTAGGCGTCGATGAGCTCGACGGCGCCCGCCTTGACCGTCCAGCGGGCCTCGTACCCGAGGGCGGACCTGATCCGGGAGAAGTCGACGCGGTAGGAGCGCGGGTCGGCGCCCGTCTCGCCGGTGATGGTCAGCGTCGAACCGGGCACGGCCGCGACGACCTCGGCCGCGATCTCGGCCACGGTCACGTTGTTGACCTCGGTGCCCACGTTGAAGGCCGTGGCGTGCACGGCCTCGCGCGGCGCGGTCAGGGCGGCGGCGAACGCGTCGGCGATGTCCCTGGCGTGCACCAGCGGACGCCAGGGCGTGCCGTCGGACAGCACCCGGACCTCGCCGGTCAGGTGGGCGTGGCCCACCAGGTTGTTCAGCACGATGTCGGCGCGCAGCCTGGGCGAGAACCCGAAGGCGGTGGCGTTGCGCAGGAACACCGGGGTGAAGTCGTCGTCGGCCAGCGCGGTCAGGTCGTCCTCGACCCGCACCTTCGACTCGGCGTACGGCGTGACCGGGCGCAGCGGGGCGTCCTCGTCCAGCAGGTCCGCGCCGCCGGAGGCGCCGTAGACCGAGCAGGTGGAGGCGTACAGGAAGCGGCGCACGCCCGCCTCCTTGGCCAGCCTGGCCAGCCGTACGGAGGCGTGGTGGTTGATGTCGTAGGTCAGGTCGGGCGCGAGCGCGCCGAGCGGGTCGTTGGACAGCGCGGCCAGGTGGATCACCGCGTCGAACCCGGCGACGTGCTCGGGACCGGCGTCGCGCAGGTCCACGGCGTGCGCCTCGACCGGCTCCGGCTCGGGCCCGAGCACGCAGTCGGCGAACAGGCCGGAGTCCAGGCCGACGACCTGGTGCCCGGCCTCGGCCAGGACGGGGGCCATCACGCTGCCCAGGTAGCCCTGGTGGCCGGTGAGAAGTACCCGCATCAGTTCTCCAGATCGACGGTCAGCTTGGATACGTGGAACGCCTCGGCGTACCGCGCGTGGCACTCGATGCCCCGGATGCGGGCCAGCCCCAGGAACGCCTCTCGGTCGTACCAGGGGCGGTGCCGCTGGGAGGCGTAGTGGCGCTGGAGCAGGTCCACCTTGCGCTCGGCCACCTCCGCAGTGAGCGGCTGGTAGAGGGCGGGCGCGGCCAGGTCGCCGTCCCATTTGACGATCTCGTAGCCGAGCGTCAGGTGGTCGCGGAAGGCGGTGGGCACCAGCTCGGCCAGCCCCCGGTGGTCCTGGTGGGCGTCGCCGCGCCAGGGCGCGAGGATCAGGCCGGGCTCGGTACGGGCGCGCAGCTCCTCCACCGCGGCCTTGGCCTCCTCCCAGCGGGCCGGCAGGTAGCCGTCGGGCAGCTTGAGCACGCTCACCCGCAGGTCCGCGCCGGGGCAGAAGTCGGCCAGCGCGGCGCGTTCCTCCTCCTCCCGCTCGGTCCCGCCGCCGGACAGCACCAGCGCGTCCACGCGCAGGCCGGGACGGGCGGCGCAGATCGTCAGCAGGCTGCCGCCGGCTCCGATCGCCAGGTCGTCGCAGTGCGCGGCGAGCGCCACGACGGAGGTCACGCCTCCGGGACGCAGTCCGATCACCGGGACCGTTCCCACAGAGCCCACGGACGCACACCGCGCGAGTACGCCTCGTCCAGCTCCATGCGCTGGTTGACGGTGTCGGTGGGCCGCCAGTAGCCGCGGTGCGGGTAGGCCAGCAGGCGTCCGCGTTTGGCCAGCTCGGCGCAGCCGTCGGCGACCAGGTCGCCGTTCTCCGGGATGTGCTCGAAGACCTCCTGGGTCAGCACGAAGTAGCCGCCGTTGACCCACACCGGCATCTCGCTGACCGGTGAGATGCCGGCGACCAGCCCGTTCTCGCCGACGTCCACGCAGTGGAAGGTCTGGGACGGCGGCACCACCATCATCGAGGCGGCCGCCCCGGAGCCGGTGAACCGGTCGATGATCTCGGGCAGCGGCGCGTCGGTGAGCACGTCGGCGTAGTTGGCGAGGAACATCTCGTCATCGCCCAGATGGCTGCGGACCCGGCGTAACCGTTCGCCGATCGGGGAGTTCGTCCCGGTCTGCACGAACGAGATGGACCAGTCGGAGATGTCGCTCGACAGCAGCTCGACCTTGCCGTCGCGCAGCACGAAGTCGTTGGACGTGGCCTCCTGGTAGCGGAGGAAGAAGTCCTTGATGTGGTGGGCGCCGTACCCCAGGCACAGGATGAACTCCTTGTGTCCGAAGTGGGCGTAGTAGCGCATCACGTGCCAGAGCAGCGGTCGCGGACCGACGAGCGCCATCGGCTTGGGCACCTCGCCCGGCACACCGGTCCGCATCCGGGTGCCGAATCCTCCGCAGAACAGTACAACCTTCACACGACCTCCAGGTGTGGGATCGGGAAGACCAGCCGGCCTCCCCATTCGTGCACATAGGAGAGCTGAGCCGTGAGCTCTTCGCGCAGGTTCCACGGCAGGACCAGCACATAGTCCGGGCGGTCCTGGGCGATGCGCTCCGGCGGAGCGATCGGGATCCTGGTGCCCGGCGTGAACCTGCCGTGTTTGTACGGATTGCGATCCACCGTGTAGGCCAGCAGGTCCGGCCTGATCCCACAGTGGTTGAGCAGCGTGTTGCCCTTGCCCGGTGCGCCGTACCCGGCGACCGTCTTGCCCTCCTCGGCGGCGGTGATCAGGAATCGCAACAGGTCACGGCGGACGCGGGCGACCCGCTCCGCGAACCCCGCGTAACCGGAGAGGTCGTGCAGCCCGGCGGCCTTCTCCCTGGCGAGCACGTCGAGCACCCGGTCCGACGGGCTCCCCGAGGGGCGCGCCCACAACCGGATCGACCCGCCATGGGTGGGCACCAGCTCGACGTCGACCAGGGTCAGCCCGCCGCTCGCCAGCGCCCGCTGCGCGGAGGCCACCGTGTAGTACTGGAAGTGCTCGTGGTAGATCGTGTCGTACTGGTTCAGCTCCACGAGCGTGAGCAGGTGCTGGACCTCGATCGAGACCCAGCCGTCGTCGGCCACCAGGGCACGCAGCCCCTTGGTGAAGCCGATGACGTCGGGGATGTGCGCGTAGACGTTGTTGGCCACCACCAGGTCGGCGGGACCGTTCCCGTCTCGCACCGACGCGCCCGTCTCCGGCGTCAGGAACGCCGTGAGCGTCGGCACGCCCTTGTCCTTGGCCGCCTGGCCCACGTTGGCCGACGGCTCGATGCCGAGGCACCGGATGCCGCGTTCGACCACGTGCTGCAGCAGGTAGCCGTCGTTGCTGGCCACCTCGACCACGAACGACGGCTTCAACCGTTCCACCGCGGAGTCGACGAACCGCCGCGCGTGCTCCACCCAGGAAGCAGAGAATGACGCAAAGTAAGCGTATTCGGTGAATGTCTCTTCCGGCGTGATCAACGGCGGGATCTGGGCCAGCCAGCAGCCCGTGCATACCCGCAGATGAAGAGGATAGGTGAGCTCCGGCTGATCAAGTTGTTCCGCCGTGAGGAAGAGCTCACAGGGCGGTGTCGCCCCGAGATCCACCACGCCGACCAGGTCCGTCGAGCCGCACAACCGGCACGATGTCATCAACAAAGGGCCCCACCCAGAAATGACAAGATTTCCCCCTTTGGAAACCCACAGCCATACTTCGGGTGGGCGGCAATGAGTGTTACAAGTGTCTTCATGAAACGCCTGAGCATCGATGGAGCATTGCTCTACACCCCCCGCATCCACAGCGATCCCCGGGGCGTTTTCCTGGAAAGCTTCCGCGCCGCCGACCTTCGGGAGGCGACGGGGCGCTCGATCGAGCTGGCCCAGGTCAACTGCTCGGTCTCCAGCCGCGGCGTGCTGCGCGGCATCCACTTCGCCGACGTGCCGCCCGGCCAGGCCAAATACGTCATGTGCCTGGCGGGCGAGGCCCTGGACGTCGTCGTGGACGTCCGGGTGGGCTCGCCGACGTATGGGCGGTGGGAGGCGGTGCGGCTGGACGACGTCTCACGCCAGGGCATCTTCCTGACCGAGGGGTTGGGCCATGGCTTCATGGCCCTCAGCGAGTCGGCCACGGTCGTCTACCTCTGCTCCTCCCCGTACGACCCGGCGCACGAGCACGGCATCCACCCGCTCGACCCCGACCTGGCCATCGAGTGGCCGATCGACGTGGAGCCGGTCCTGTCGGCGAAGGACGCCGCCGCCCCCACGCTCAAGCAGGCCCGCGACGCGGGGATCCTCCCGTCGTGGTGAGCGTCGTGATCCCGGCCCACAACGAGGCCAAGGTGCTCGGCCGCCTGCTGGACGGCCTGCTCGGCGAGGCGGCGCCCGGCGAGTTCGACGTGGTGGTCGTGGCCAACGGCTGCACCGACGGCACGGCGGACGTGGCGCGGCCGTACGACGTGCGGGTGCTGACCACGCCCGTCCCGTCCAAGAGCGCGGCGCTGCGCATGGGCGACCAGGCGGCCCGCGGCTACCCCCGCCTGTACGTCGACGCCGACGTCGAGCTCAGCACCGCCTCCGCCCGCGCCCTGGCGGCCGTGCTGAGCGCGCCGGACGGGCCGCTCGCCGCCGGGCCGGAGCGGGACCTGAGGCTGGCCGGCAGCCCGTGGCCGGTGCGCGCCTACTACGCGATCTGGACGCGGCTGCCGCACGTCCGCGCCGGGCTGTTCGCCCGGGGCGTGATCGCGGTGAACGGCGTGGGCAACGAGCGCCTGCGCGCGCTGCCGCCCGTGATGGCCGACGACCTGACCGCGTCGCTGGCGTTCGCACCCGACGAACGCGTGATCGTCGGGACGGCCCGCGCGGTGATCCATCCGCCGCGCACGGTCGCCGACCTGCTGCGCCGCCGGGTCCGGGCGATGACCAGCGTCACCGAGCTGGAACGGACCTCGGCCACCGCCGGCGAGCGCACCGGGCCGCGCGACCTGGCGGCCATCGTGGCGAAGGAGCCGCGCCTGGCGGGCGCGGCCGTGGTCTTCGCCGCGATGGCCGTGCTGGCCAGGCGGCGGGCCGCCCGCGCGATCCGCGCGGGCGACTACACCACCTGGCTGCGCGACGAGAGCAGCCGGGGCTAGCTGACCGGCGTGTTCATGTCGGTGGTGATCTGGGCGGCGGTGAGCGCCTTGTTGTAGACCCGCACCTCGTCGATCAGACCGCTGAAGTAGTCGCCCGAACCGCTGTTCCCGCCGATCCGCAACGGGCTCGTCCCGGTGCGCAGGTTGCCGACCGTCGGGTTGGCCGCCACCTGCGCGCCGTTGACGAACATCCGCAACGTCGAACCGTCGTACGTCGCCGCCACATGACTCCAGGTGTTCAACGGCAGATTGCCCGCCGCCGGCGCATTCGCCCCCGAGGACGTGTAGACGAACGCCGCCGGGCCGCTGCCGCCGCTCCCCATGACCGCGTACGCCAGATCAGCCCCGAACTCCTTCATCACCACCGTCCGCCACCCCGTCACACTCGACGGACGCACCCACGCCTCCAACGTCATCCCGTTCGTCAGACGCAACGAACTGGAATCGGCCACCGTCACCCAGCTCGACGTGCCGTCGAACGACAACGCCTGGCCGTACTTGCCGGCCGTCCAGGTCGCCGCGGTGAGGGTGCCGTTGTTGCCGTTGCCGGAGGCATCGGCGACGGCCGTCCCGGTGCCCGCGTTCATGCCGTACGCCGCCACCAGCCCGCTGATCGTGGGCGGCTGGGTGACCACCGCCGACGCCTCGTTGGACGGCGGCCCTGTGTTGCTGGAGCCGTCGAAGGCCACGACGCGGTAGTAATACGTGCCCGCCGCGACCCCCGAGTCCATGAACGACGTGCTCGCGGTCGAGCCCACCTGGTTGGCCCCGGACGGCGTGAACCCAGCGGTCGCCGACCGGTGAACGGTGTACCCGGTGACGGCCACGTTGTCGGTCGAGGCCGTCCAGGTGAGCTGGGCGCTGCCCTGACCGCCGGTCGCGGCCAGCGAGCCGGGCGCGGTGGGCGGCTGGGTGTCGGGCGGTCCCTGCTGCCCGACGGGGGTGTTCATGTCGGTGGTGATCTGAGCGGCGGTGAGCGCCTTGTTGTAGACCCGCACCTCGTCGATCAGACCGCTGAAGTAGTCGCCCGAACCGCTGTTCCCGCCGATCCGCAACGGGCTCGTCCCGGTGCGCAGGTTGCCGACCGTCGGGTTGGCCGCCACCTGCGCGCCGTTGACGAACATCCGCAACGTCGAACCGTCGTACGTCGCCGCCACATGACTCCAGGTGTTCAACGGCAGATTGCCCGCCGCCGGCGCATTCGCCCCCGAGGACGTGTAGACGAACGCCGCCGGGCCGCTGCCGCCGCTCCCCATGACCGCGTACGCCAGATCAGCCCCGAACTCCTTCATCAACACCGTCCGCCACCCCGTCACACTCGACGGACGCACCCACGCCTCCAACGTCATCCCGTTCGTCAGACGCAACGAACTCGAATCGGCCACCGTCACCCAGCTCGACGTGCCGTCGAACGACAACGCCTGGCCGTACTTGCCGGTCAGGGACCAGGCCGTGTTCGCGGCCGTGCCGTTGTTGCCCTTGCCCGAGGCGTCGGCGACCGCCGTGCCGGCGCCCGCGTCCATGCCGTACGCCGCCACCAGGCCGTCCGGCACCTGGGACTGCTGGTAGGTCGCGGTGTAGGTCGCCGCGCCGGCCGGCGCCGTGACGTTGTGCGTGGCCGCGCCGCCGTCGGACCAGGAGGTGAGCGTGTAACTGGAGCCGCCGGAGCTCTGCGGCGAGGGCGCGGAGACCGAGTTGTGGGAGCCGACGATCACCGTCCTGGTGAAGGGGGCGACGGTCTGCTCGCTGTTGAAGCCGAGTTGCAACCCGGCGGGCACGGTCTGGAAGGTCAGGTTCACCGTCTTCGGCTGCAGCAGCACGCTCTTGGTGTCGGTCAGGCCGTGCGCGTCGGTCACGGTCAACCGGAGTTCCAGGTGCGACGGGTATTCGTGGTCCGGCGGCGCGAAGGAGCCACCGGTGCCGGTGAAGGTGGTGATCTCGTGCTCGTGGCAGGTGCTGGGGCAGTGATGCATGATCAGCTTCCACTGCATCCGCGAGCCGGGGATCGTGCCGTCCTGGGCGTCGGTGCCGGTGCCGGAGAACGTGATCGTGTCACCGACGGCCCACGTCAGCGAGGGCGACGGGGAGTTGATCGTCGCCGTGGGGGCCGTGTTGTTCACGTTGATCGTGACGGTCGCGTTCCCCTGGCCGCCTCGCCCGTCGTCTGTCCGCAGCTTGACCACGTAGGAGCCCGGTTGCGCGTAGGTGTAGGAGGGTGTGGCCGAGGTGGAGTCGTCGTGGTCGCCGTCGCCGTCCAGGTCCCAGCGGAAGGTGAGCGGGTCGCCGTCGGCGTCGGCGGATCCGGCGGAGGTGAAGTTCACCGTGAGCGGCGCGTTGCCCGAGGTCGCGCTGGCGCCGATGACGGCGGTCGGCGGGATGTTGTTGTACAGGTATCGGATGATCTGCCCGTTGGTGTAGTCGACCGCGAACAGGTCGCCGCCGGGGCCGGTCTGCACCTCCACGGCGGGCATCCCCGAGTCGAACGTGGTCACCGTCGCCGGGTCGGGCAGGCCGTTCGCGCCCTTGGTCATGACCCAGACGCACGACCTGCTGAAGTCGGAGAAGAACAGCGCGCCGTCGTAGGCGGCCGGGTAGGAGCCGCCCTCGTAGAACGCGACGCCGCTGGAGGACGACCCTCCTGACGGGCACGGGTCGTTCGGCGCGGGCTTGGAGGCGTGGTTCCAGGCGAAGTACGGCTGCGTCACCGCCGCCGGGCCCGCCGCGTACAGGTTCTCGCAGAGGGTCAGGTTCAGGTTGTCGTAGCCGCCCTGCCGGGCCGGGCCCTCGTAGCAGGGCCAGCCGAAGTTGCTGACCGGGCCGGTCGGAGAGGTGATGCGGTTGATCTCCTCGTAGGTGTTCCAGCCGACCTCGCCCGCCCAGATCTCGTTCGTGCCGGGCCGTACGGTGATGCGGAACGGGTTGCGCTGGCCGTAGGCGATGATCCGGGCCGCGTTGGGGTCGCTGCTCCCCGCGTTCGGGTTGCCGGGGGCGGCGGCGCCGGTGTCGGGGTCGATCCTGATGATGCTGCCGTTGAGGCCCGCCGGGTCGCCGCCGGTGCGCAGGTCCTGCGAGCGCAGCGCGCCGCCCTCGGCGGCCGGCGGGCTGAGCGCGGTGCCGACGGGCGAGGGCGGGTCACCGCACGGGTTGTCCGGGGTGACGTCGGAGCTGGTCAGGTTGTCCTGGCCGTAGTCGGCGAAGTTGAAGCTGGCGCCGTCGCCGCCGCTGGCGTAGAGCATGCCGTCGGGGCCGAACGCCAGGTCGCCGACGGAGTGGCTGGGGTGCTGCTGGCACCAGTCGGTGATCAGCGGGGTCTCGGCCACCGAGCCGCCCGAGGGCGTCAGCACGGACAACCGCCCGGTGATCAGGCAGCCGTCACCCGTCGCGCCGGGCGGGGTCGGGCACGGGTCGGCACTCGCGCCCGCGGTGCCCCAGCGCGGCGCGCTGCCGCCGGGCACCGCGTCGTAGGAGTACAGCACGTAGATGCGCGGGTCGGCCGGGAAGTCCGGGTGCAGGGCCAGGCCGAGGAGCCCGCGGTCCCAGAAGTTGTGCACCTGCGTGCGCAGGTCGGCGTAGATCGCCGGTGTGCTGTCGGTGAGGGAGTCGAAGACCTTGATCAGGCCGCTCTTCTCGGCGACGAACACCCGGCCGTCGGAGGCGAACTCGATGTTGGTCGGATTGGTCAGCCCGCTAAAGACCACCTGTCTCTGGAAGCTGCTCGGCAGTGCCTGCGCGGGCGGTGGCGCGACGATGGCCAGCCCGGTCGTGATCAGCAGGACGGAAAGGAGCGCATGGCGAAGCCGCCGTAACACGGGAACCCCCTTGAAACGGAAATATCCCCCGAGCCCTGAATCGATCTATCGCACCGATTCAGGGCCAAGTCACGCGCTTTGTCCGCAACTGGCCAGCCACGCGTACAGCAGCCACCCCAGCTCGTACGGCCGGCACTCCCGGTCCACGGCGACCGGCGGATAGACCCGGTCCAGCACGCCGAGCCGCGACCCCCTGTGCACGCCCGTCGCCATCGCCCGCAGCCCGCGCACCAGCTTGCGGGGGTCGTCCCTGGCCTCCTTGCGCCAGGTCAGCGCCAGATCGTCGAGCACGAACGAGGGCCGCTCGATCATCCAGTCGAGCCCCTTGGAGATCTCCGCCACGTACGCCGTGCCACCCGCGTCGGCCAGGTCCAGCAGCGCCATCGGCCCCATGGAGAGCTGGTGGACGCTGTAGACGGGATACCCCTCGACCACCGAGCCGGTACGGGCGTCGTAGTGCCACCACCACTCGCCCCGCGGCCCCTGGGCCCGGCAGATGCCCGCGGCCACCTGCTCGGCGGCCCGCAGCGCCTCGGCGTCGCCGGTGGCCGCGTGCAGCCTGGCCAGCGCCTGGAGCGGGTAGACCTGGTCGGCGAAGCACCCCACGTGGGCGCGGTAGCGGGGCACCAGCGGGCCCCGGCCGAGCGCGTGCGGGTAGAGCCGGTTGCCGGCCAGCCCGCCGAGCAGCCGCTCGCGGGCCCGTTCGGCGCGGCCGTCGCGCACCCCGGCCGCGACCAGGGCGGCCAGCACCCACGCCGCCTCGACGGTGTAGATCTGCTCGCCCGCGTCCAGCTCGGCGAGACGGCTCAGGGCCTGGTCGAGGTCAGAGTGCCCGCTCTCGGCCGCCGCCCAGCAGATCAGCGCGGCGTCACCGGCGCCGGTCACCTCGGGGAGCCGCTTGACCAGGTTCCCCACCAGGTCGAGGACGTCGTCACCGGCCAGCGCCGCCCGCTGCCTGGACTCCTCCATGGTGGCCACGCCGAGCGCGACGATCGCGGAGTAGCGGGTGCTGCGCCCCTCCGGCACGGCCGTCCAGGTGCCGTCGGCCTGCTGCCGGCCCCGGCGGGTGAAGACGAAGCCGCCGTCGCGGTATCCGGGGGGCAGGCCGCGTACCGACAGGTCCAGCATGTCCCGCACGAAGTCCTGGTGGCCGGAGCTCAGCAGAGCGATCCGGTGATCCGTCACGTCGTCTCCTCGATCCTGCGTCTGACACCGGCCCACTCCCTGATCACCAGGAGCAGGAATCTGCCGTTGGTGCGCACGTAGCGCGGCCCGAGCCGCAACGGCTCCTGGAGCATGCGGTAGAGCCATTCCAGCCCTAATCGCTGCCAGCGCAGCGGCGCCCTCCGGGTGCGCCCGGCCAGCACGTCGAACGAGCCGCCCACGCCGTGGATGATCCGCGCGCCGGTGCGCTCCCCCCACTCGCGGATGAAGATCTCCTTCTTCGGCGAGGTGATGCCCAGGAACAGCAGGTCGGCCCGCGAGGCGGCGATCTCGGCGGCGACCTCGCCCGACTCCTCCGGCGCGAAGTAGCCGTCGCGGGAGCCGGCGACGGCCAGGCCCGGGTAGCGGGCGCGCACCTCGTCCAGCACCCCGGCCAGCACCTCGGCGGTCGCGCCGAGGAAGTAGGCCCGGTAGCCGCGCCGGGCGCCCTCGGCCATCAGCTCGGTGAACAGGTCGATGCCCGCCACCCGCTCGGGGAGGCGGTGGCCGAGCACCCGCGCGGCCCAGACCACCGACTGCCCGTCGGCCAGCACGAGGTCGCTGTCCAGCACCGACTGGCGCAGGGCGGCGTCCGCGCGCATGTTGACGACCTTGGCGGCGTTCACCACGCCGATGGTCAGCCTGCCGTCCGCCGCGACGGCCGCCACGCAACGGTCGATCACCTGGCTCATGGTGAGGGCGTCCAGCACGGTGCCGAACACCGTCTTCCTCTCTGGCAACCTCGTCATCCGTCCCCCTGGGTGTCCATGACATATCGGTCTCGGCTCCGGAAACGTCACATCAAGGAAGGACCAGCTCGGTGAGCGTCGCCCGGTGGTCGGTCCTCGGCACCCGCAGGGTCTGGAAGCTCCGGATCGCGATCCGCCGGTCGGCCAGCACGTGGTCGATGGCCACCTTCGGGAACAGCCGCGGCTGCTCGTAGTAGGGCCACGTCATGGAGAGCCCCTTCCCGGTGACGTCGGCGGCGTCCCGGTAGCCCGTGGCGATCAGATCGCGCAGCACCGCGTGGTCGAGGGTGGAGTTGAAGTCCCCGGCCAGGATCCGCAGGGGCGCCGCGGCGGGCGGCAGCGCCCGGATGCTGGACGCCCAGCACGCCGTCCGCCAGCCCTCCGAGGGCGCGCACGCGTGCACCGCGACGATCTCGGCCTCCCGCCCGCCCGGCAGCGTGACGACGGCGGGCAGGTGGCGCGGGCTCTCCTCGAAGGGCGGCGCCGCGATCGGCAGGTCCGCCGCCCGCAGCGGGTAACGCGAGTAGATCGCCGCCCCCGACGAGTCCTCCCCCGGCAGCACGATCCGGTACGGCAGCAGCCGCGCCAGCCCCAGCTCCTCCACCCGCTCCCGCATCAGGCCGGTGAACTCCAGCAGGTTCAGCACGTCCGGCCGCTCGCGCTCGACCGTCTCCACCAGCACCGGCGGCAGCACGGAGGAGTGCAGCAGGTTGACCGCCATCACCCGCAGCACCGGCCCGGCGGCCGGCGGGTTGCCCTCGGGCACCGCGCGCGGCACGACGGCCACCGCGAACGCGCACGTCACGGCGAGCGCGGCGGCGATCAGCGGCCAGGAGCGCAGGTGGAACGCGAAGCCCAGCGGCACCACCGACAGCGCCGCCGCGTACGGCGTGAACGACACGAGCTGCGACCACAGGAACTTCGGCTCCCACCCGGACAGCCGCAGCCCCGCCCAGCCCGCCAGGCCCGCCACCATGAGCCACAGCACCGCGCCGCCTACGCGACGCCGCACCGGCGCCCGTGCGTCAGCGCCGGCCAGGCCGCGCGCAGCGCCTGGTCCCAGTCCCGGATCGGCTCTCCCCTGGTGTGCGCGAGCACGCTGTTGGCCGGACGCCGGGCCGGCCGGGGGAAGCCCGCCGAGCTCACCGGGCGCACCCGCTCCGGGTCCAGGCCGAGCAGCGTGAAGATCTCCTTGGCCAGGCCGCACCATGTCGTCTCCCCGGAGCTGGTGCCGTGGTAGACGCCCGGCGGCAGCTCGGACTGCGCCAGCCGTACCAGGTAGTCGGCCAGGTCGGCGGTCCACGTCGGCTGGCCGTGCTGGTCGTCGACGACGTCCACGGTGTCGCGCTCGGCCGCCAGCCTGATCATGGTGCGCACGAAGTTGGGGCCGGCCGCGCCGTACAGCCAGGCGCTGCGCACCACGTGGTGCCCGTGCTCCAGCGCCGCCCGCTCACCGGCAAGCTTGGTCCTGCCGTACGCGTTCACCGGCGCGGTCGGCGCGTCCTCCGGGTACGGCGCCGGCGCGGTGCCGTCGAAGACGTAGTCGGTGGACACGTGCACGAGCCGCGCCCCGGCCCGCGCGCAGCTCTCGGCCAGCCAGCCCACCGCGTGCCCGTTGATCTCCAGCGCCTCGGCCTCGTGGGTCTCGGCGTCGTCCACGGCGGTCCAGGCGGCGCAGTTGACCACCACTCCGGGCCGGTAGGCGGTGACGAAGTCGCGGACCGAGCGCCGGTCGCACAGGTCGAGCTCGGAACGGCCGAGCGCGAGCACCGGATCGCCGGTCCGCGCCGCCCGTTCGAGCACGTCGGCGGCCAGCATGCCGCCGCCGCCCGTGACGAGCCACCTCATGACAGACCTCCGGTCACGAGGGCCACCAGTCGCGGTGGTCGGCGTACCAGCGGACGGTGTCCTTCAGCCCCTGGTCGAACGGGATCTCCGGGCGATAGCCGAGCTTGCGCAGCTTGGCGTCGTCCAGGGAGTACCTGCGGTCGTGGCCCTTGCGGTCCTCGACGTAGCGCACCGAGTCCCAGTCGCGGCCGCAGGCTTCGAGCAGGCGGCCGGTCAGCTCCTTGTTCGTCAGCTCGGCGGTGCCGGCGATGTGGTAGACCTCGCCGGGCTCGCCCTTCTCGGCGACCAGGCGGATTCCGGCGCAGTGGTCCTCGGCGTGGATCCAGTCGCGCACGTTGCCGCCGTCGCCGTACAGCGGGACCTGGCGGCCGCGCAGCAGGTTCGTGACGAACAGCGGGATCAGCTTCTCGGGGTACTGCCGGGGGCCGTAGTTGTTGCCGCAGCGGGTGATCGACACGTCCAGGCCGTAGGTGATCGCGTACGAGCGGGCGATCAGGTCGCCGCCCGCCTTGCTGGCCGCGTACGGCGAACGCGGGCGCACCGGCGCGGACTCGTCCCAGGAGCCGATGTCGATCGACCCGTAGACCTCGTCCGTCGAGACCTGGACGACCTTCGGCGTGCCCGCCTCCAGGCACGCCTGGAGCAGCGTCTGGGTGCCGAGCACGTTGGTCCGCATGAACTCGGCGGCGGCGCCCTCGATCGACCGGTCGACGTGGGACTCGGCGGCGAAGTTCACCACCAGGTCATGACCCGGGACGACCTCGCGCAGCAACTCCGCGTCGCAGATGTCGCCGTGGACGAACTCGTGGCGCACGCCTTCGAGGTTGGCGCGGTTCCCGGCGTAGGTGAGCTTGTCGAGGACGGTCACGTACGCGTCGTGCAGCCCCCGGACGAAGTGGGAGCCGATGAACCCCGCGCCGCCCGTCACCAGAATTCTTGTCATGTAGTGATCTGTACCTTGCTGTGATCGCCCAGCACGAGACGGTGGGCTCTGGGCGTGTTGGGCGCTCGGGTGACCTCGACGTCGTGGCCGATCAGGGACGCCTCGATCCGGCCCACGCCGTCGATGGACGCCCGAGGGAGCAGGATCGAGTATTCGATCTCGCTGCCGGTGACCACGCACGACGCGCCGACCGAGGTGAACGGCCCGACGTAGCTGTCCTGGATGCGCGCACCCCGGCCGATGATCGCCGGGCCGACCACGCGGGAGCGCTCGACCACCGCGTCCGGCTCGACCACGACCCGGCCGATCAGCTCGCTGGCCTCGTCGACCCGCCCGCGCACGCCGGGCTCGACCGACTCCAGGACCAGCCGGTTGACCTCCAGCATGTCGGTGACGTTGCCGGTGTCCTTCCAGTATCCCGAGATCACCGACGACTCCACGCGCAGCCCGGCCTCGATCAGCCACTGGATCGCGTCGGTGATCTCCAGCTCGCCCCGCCACGACGGCTTGAGCTCGGCGACGGCGGCGTGGATCGCCGGGCTGAACAGGTAGACGCCGACCAGCGCCAGATCGCTCTTGGGGCTGGCCGGCTTCTCCTCCAGGCCGACCACGCGGCCCTCCGCGTCCAGCTCGGCGACCCCGAACTGGCCGGGGTCGCCGACTCTGGTCAGCATGATCTGCGCGGCGGGCCGTTCCCTGGTGAACCTGTCCACCAGGTCGTTGATGCCCCCGACGACGAAGTTGTCGCCCAGGTACATCACGAAGTCGTCGTCGCCCAGGTACTCGCGGGCGATCAGCACGCCGTGCGCCAGCCCGAGCGGCGCCTCCTGGCGGAGGTAGGTCACCTGCAGCCCGAACGCCGAGCCGTCCCCGACGGCCGACTCGATCTCCGCCTGCGTGTCCCCGACCACCAGGCCGAGCTCCCTGATCCCGGCCGCCGCGATGGCCTCCAGCCCGTAGAACAGGACCGGCTTGTTGGCGACGGGGACCAGTTGCTTGGCCGAGGTGTGCGTGATGGGCCGGAGCCGTGTGCCCGACCCCCCGGCGAGCACGAGTGCCTTCACTGCTAGTAAGCCCCTTCTCCACGGGTGACGACGGACCAGGTCTTCCACAGGATCTGCAGGTCGAGCAGGAGCGACCAGTTCTCCACGTAACGCAGGTCGAGCCGTACGGACTCCTCCCACGTCAGGTCGGAACGGCCGCTGACCTGCCAGAGGCCGGTCATGCCTGGCTTGACCACCAGGCGGCGGCGCACGTCGGCGCCGTACCTGGCGACCTCCTCCGGCAGCGGCGGACGGGGGCCCACGAGGGACATCTCACCACGGATCACATTGAGCAGCTGCGGCAGCTCGTCCAGGGAGTAACGGCGCAGGAAGGCGCCCACCCGGGTGATCCTTGGATCGTTCCTAATCTTGAACAGCACCCCGTCGAACTCGTTCGCCTCAAGAAGCTGGTGCTTGAGCCGTTCCGCGTCGACCACCATCGTGCGGAACTTCACCACCCGGAACTCCCTGCCGCCCCTGCCCACCCTGGTCTGGTGGAACAGCGCGGGACCCTGGCTGGTCAGCCTGATCACCAGGGCGAGCGCCAGCAGCGGCAGCGCGAGCACCAGCAGGGCCGCGCCGGCCACCAGGCGGTCGAAGACCGACTTCGCGAACTGCCGCGTGCCGTCGAACTCCGGGTGCTCCACGTGCAGCAGCGGCATCCCGGCCACCGGCCTGATGCTGATGCGCGGGCCGGCGACGTCCATGAGCGCGGGCGCGACGAACAGGTCCGTACGCGCCGTCTCCAGGCTCCAGGCCAGCCGGCGCAGCGCCGCCCCGTCCAGTTCGGGACAGGCCAGGACGGCCACCGCGTCGGCCCGCGAGTGGGCCACGACCTCGGCGACGTCGCCGAAGGAGCCCATCACGGGGATGCCGTCGAGGTCGACGTCCAGCGTGTCGTGCGGCAGGCAGGCCCCGACGACCTGCATGCCGTGGTGCGGCTGGCGGCGGAACTGCACGACGAGGTCGAGGATCGACTCCCGGTGCCCGACCGCGATCACCTGCCGCATGTACTCGCCGATCGCCCGCCTGCGATGCAGCCGCTTGCGCATGCGGTAGCGGAAGTAGAGCGTGGCGATCAGCACCAGCGGCAGCATCGCCATGACGAAGCTGCGCGCGATGGCCGTCTGCGTGGCGTAGGCCAGGACGGCCGTGGTGGCCATCAGCCCGATCCCGCCGGTGAAGACGGCCTTGAACTCCTCCGGGCCCTCACCGTTGGCGCGCTGGCGGTACGCGCCTCCCATCTTGAGCGCTGCCGGCCACGCGACGAGCAGGCCGAGCCCGAGCACGTACTCGGCGATCGGCACGTACACGCCGGAGGCCAGGCGTACGCCCAGCACGCACACGCACGCGAGCAGCGCGCATGCCGTGTCTCCGCCTAACAGGAGCCGCAGGTACGCCCGGGTCCAGATGCTGGACTCAAGGCGTGGCGCGGCCTTGAGGAGCACAGCAGTGGACTCCCCAGTCCCCACCCTCATAGCACCACCCTGTGATAACTGCTTTCACCGCGATAACAGGACGTTCCTTGTGCCACATAGGTTGACAATGACCCATGCGTTATCAAGGGCGGCGGCCCCCACTAAAGAGTAAAGATCGATTCCAACCTGGGGAATAACGGGAAATGTCCACAATCGGACGTCGATCTAGGGGTTTCGGGGGTTGACGGAACGATCCAAAAGTGCAGCACGCAGGCGAGGAAATGTGATGTTTATGGCGACATTTCGCCAGGTAACAGGCTAGCGAACGCGCTAGTCGTACTCCAGATCCGGCAATGCGGACGGCGGATCAGGGCTGCGCCACACGACCACAACCCCGTCACGCGCGGAATCGGCGGCCAGGTTCAGCCGGTCGAGATCGAAATCGGGCAAATAGCGTAGACGGGCGAGAAAGGTGGCATCAGTCGCGGAACGCGGCACCACGCAGCCTTCGCCCTCACGATCGAGCAGGATGAAGAGAACGTCTTCCCCGGATTCGGTGGCGACCCGGACCTCCGCCACGTCCTCCCACGCAAGGGCCTCGACGCTGCCGTCGGCGTAGTGACGGGTGACGCCCTCTTCGGTGACATATACGTAGGAGTCCGGCATCGGGTTGCCGTGCATGGCCGCGATTCTTGCGAGTTCCGGGCTTGTCCCGCAAGGGCTCGCGCTCAATGACGGCCATGGCGTTTCCGTTCAGGGACGCTCGGGACTGCCCCAGTTGTGGCTGAGATGCGCCGCTACGGCCGCCTGTGCCGCCTCCACCGGGCCCGCCGCGATGGCGTCGAGCAGTTCGCGATGCTCGCGGACCAGGACGTCCCGGTCGCGGTAGACCTCGCGCAGACGGACCATGCCGAGCCTGGTCTCGGCGGCGAGCGCGGCGTAGAGGCGTACGAGCCGCCTGCTGCCGGCCGCCTCGATCAGCGCCTCGTGCAGGGCCATGTGCTCGGCCACGGTCGCCGACCACGGCGCGTCGGCGGGCAGCTCCTCCCATCTGAGCAGCGCGGCCTCGGCGTCGGGGACCCGGCGGCCGGCGACGGCCCGGGCCATGAGGTCCTCCAGGGGCCGGCGCACGTACATGAGGTCCTGGAGGTCCGCGATCGTCACCTCCGGGACATAGGCGCTGCGGTTGCGCTCGCGCCTGAGCAGTCCCTCGTGCACCAGACCGGCCAGCGCCTCGCGCACGGTCGGCCTGGCCACGCCGTACGACGCGGCGATCTCCTGCTCGGGCAGCGACGTCCCCGCCGCGATCTCGCCGGAGAGCACCCGGCTGCGCAGGGCGTCGGCGAGCGCGCCGACCGTGGAGACGGGTTTGAGGGGCAACATCACGGCTGTGATGCTAGTGCCGTTTCCGCGACGCGTTCCCTGCCTCGTTCCGGCACGGCCACCGCCACCAGGCCGAGCACCAGCAGCACCAGCCCGGCGACCGAGAGCGGGGCCAGGCGCTCCCCCAGCACCAGCAGGCCCAGCAGCGCGGCGACGGCCGGCTCGGTCAGGGCCAGCGTCGCGGCCGTGGCGACCGGCGTGGTACGCAGGCCGCGCCCGTACAGGACGTAGGACAGCGCGGTCGTGCCGAGGCCCAGGTAGAGCACGGCGAGCAGCGAGCGCGGCTCCCCCATCCAGCCGACGCCGCCGACCAGCAGCACCGGCAGCATGACCACGGCGGCGCCGCCGAACATCACCCCCATCACGGCGTCCGACTCGGCCCCCTGCTCGATGGCCCTGGCGGCGGAGACCGCATAGAAGGCGTAGAGCAGGCCGCCGAGCAGCGCGAACAGCACGCCCGACACCAGCCGCCCGCCCGCCTGCGCGCCGCCGCCGACGATCAGCGCCGCGCAGCCGCAGACCGCCGCCGCGGTCGCCAGCGCCCACCGCCCGCTCGGCCGCCGCCGGTGCAGCACCCAGGACAGCACGCCGGTGAACGCCGGCCCGCTGCCGATCGCGACCACCGTGCCGATGGCCACCCCGGTCCGCGCGACCGCCGCGAAGAAGCACAACTGGTACGCCGCCACCGCCAGCGCGGCCAGCAGCAGCCCCGGCCGCAGCACCCGCCTGAGGCCGGCCCTCGCCAGCAGGCCGAGCGCGGCGCCACCGATGACCAGCCGGGCGGCGGCCAGCGCGACCGAGTCCACCGAACCGACCGACCCGGCCGAGACGAGCAGCCCTGCGGTGCCGGCGGTGCCCCAGAGCGCGGAGGCGCCCACGACGGCGAGAGGTCCGTTCTTCATGCCTACATTGTCAGACAATTAGACAATTTCGTCCAGAAGTCCGTCCAGCATGCGGTCAGCAGGGGCGGCGACGTCGCCGGCGTAGTCGTCCAGGACGGTGAGCGCGTCGTGCACGTTCGGCAGGCTCCGGCGCGGCAGCTCCAGCAGCGGCTCGCCCTCGGCGGTGATCCCGCCCTCCACGTGGAAGGCGTCGCCGGAGACGGTGAGGGAGACCTCGAACAGCACCTCGCGGCCGTCGGGCAGGGTGAACGCGGTGCCGGTGCGCACGCCCGAGGGTGGGACGAAGCGGGTGAAGGGGTTGCCGCGCACGAAGGGGTGGCGTAAGTCGGCGAGGATCTCGGCCGCCCTGCTCAGGGCCGCCAGCAGCCCGGCCGCGGCCCGGCTCTCGCTGTCCACCCGGAAAGGGTAGTTCACCCCACCACCACGTGACCAGGCCGGCCGATCACCCCGGCCCGCCGCCCTGCTCCGTCGCGACCGGCCCGTCGCGGGGCCGGGTCAGTCGGTGGCGAGGCGGGCGTGGCGCTCGACGTCGTGGCGCACGCCCTCGTAGCAGAGCTTGCCGCGCTCGATGCCCTCGGCCAGGAACCCCGCCTTGGTCGCCACCCGGCACGACGCCGGGTTGTCGGTGCGGTGCCCCAGCTCCAGCCGGAAGAGCCCGCGCTCGCCGAACGCCCACCGGGCCAGCTCCTCGGTGGCCGCCGTCGCGATCCCGAGCCCCCGGTGTCCGGGCAGGACCCAGTAGGACACCCACCCGTTGTCGTGGGCGTCGATCCCGGCCACCGCCACGTTCCCGACCACCGTGCCACCCTCGACGGTCACGGCGAACGCGTGCCCCACGCCCGTCCAGGACGTGATCCAGCCCATCGCGTCCTTGAGCGTGACGACGGGGAAAGGCGACTGGCGGCGCAGATCGGGCGTCTCGAACGCACGCAGCACGACCGGGGCGTCGTCCTCACGCCATTCGCGCAGCCGGATGTCGATGGGGGTCACGCTGCCCGAGACTACCCGCGGCTCATGACGGGGCGATCTGGTGCGCCTCCTCGAACGCGCTGACCAGCGGCCGGGGCGCGGTCAGGCACCACGCCTCGGCCATCAGCTCGAACAGCTCGTCAGCCTCGATCTTGTCGAGGTGGACGACGACCCATCCGAAGCGCCCGGCGGTGAACTGCACCTCGAACACCTCGGGCCGCTCGGCCACCAGCGCGAGCTGCTCCTCGATCGTGGCCTTGACCCCGACCGTCTCGGTCTTCTCCCACAGGTAGCCGAAGCCCTTGCCGTTGACCTTGAAACCGACCCACTCCGCGCTGGGATGCTCGGTCACCTCCGGCAACCCCCGCACCAGATCAAGGAACTCGTCGACGCTCACACCCATGCCGTCTGTCTACCAAACCCGACCGACAACCTCCCCGGCTCAGCGGTAGTGACGAACCTCGATGACGTTGCGGTCCGGGTCGGGGAAGAAGATGGTCTCGGGGGCGATGCCCTGGGCGCCGAAGGAGTTGGAGCCTCTGCCGGTGACCTCGATCCCGTGGTCCTTCAGCCGGACCTGCAGCGCGTCGAAGTCCTCCCGGCTCACCGACAGGCAGAAGTGGTTGATCTGGTGCCCGGCGCTGCCCGTCACCCCCGTGCCCTCCTCCACGCCGTTCGACACGTCGTGCGCCATCAGGTCGATGATCGTCTCATCGGTGATCCGTACGCTCGGGAACCCCGCCTTGCCTTCGCGGAACTCCTCCCCCCGGACCCCCGGCAGGCCCACCACCTGCTCGTAGAAACGCAGGGCGGCGAGCTGGTCGGAGACCCAGAGAACGAGATGGTCCAGACGCGCATCCATGTAATAGATCCTCCTATTCCCGTCCAATATCCGTTGCGCGCATGCCGCTGTCCAATTGGGGGCCCCTGCGGGGGACGATCGTCTCCTGATCGAAAGGTGGAATTCACGCGTGGTTTCTCTGTCCCGCTGGATGGCCGATCCGTCAGTATTTGTCCCATGGTGAAGACGGTCGGGATCGAGCCGATGCCCTTCGTCGTACGGGCCGCCAGGTTCGTCATGACGCTTCAGGTGGCGTTCGGCCTCGTGGGGCTGGTCTTCCTGGCCGGAGCGGTGTTGGCCGCCTTCGCGCCCGGCCCGCTCCTGCTGTTCGGGGTGCAGGTGACGTTCCTCCTGCTGACCGGATGGCTGATGGAACGCTTCGGCGCCCGTAGGACGTGGACGCTCTGGGCCGCCGTCGCCCTGGAGCTGCTGCAGGTCGGCGGGGCCGTCGCGGTGGACGCGCTCGACCCCGGCCTCGACCTGGAACGGGTGCTCTTCGCGACCGTCCTCGGGCCGCTGCCCGTCGTCGTCCTGCTGCTCCTGCCGCCGTCCTGGCGCTGGTTCTCCAGCCGGGACCGGGCGGACACCCCCTCTTGACAGCAGTGGGCGCAGAACGTCCATGATCGAGTATGAATGCGTTGATCCGTGCGGCGCTCGTGGGGGCCGTGGTCGGCCTGGCACAGGCGGTCATCGCCTTCCACGGCCCCGATGACGCCGCGGGCAACCTGCTGCTGATGCTGTTCGCGACCCTTCCGCTCGGCATGCTGCTGTCCTGGTACGCCATGTTGCGGAACTGGTGGCTCGCCTCGCTGCTGGGGCAGTTCGCCCTCATCGCGCTGTACGTCGGCCTGAACGTGACCGCCCCCGTCTCCGTCATGGTCGGCTTCGGCGCCTGGCGCGTCGGCCTGATCATCATGGCCGCCGGGGCGTGCGGCTACGCGCTGGGAGCGGGCATCGCCCTGCCGGTTGCCGCACCTGTGCGCGTCTCGGCGGTCGGCGTGGCCGCGTCCCTGTTCCTGGCGGCGTGGTCGAACCAGGACGTGATCGCGCTCGCCGCCCAGTCGCGGGCCATGACCGCCCGGGACACCTCGAACGTCGCGCCCGACCTGCCCGGTTTCCGGCTGGACGAGGTGGAGGTCCGCGGCCCGGAGCTCTCCCTCAGGTACGAGCGCGCCCCGGACATCCTCCTGGTCGAAGTCCTGCCGGAGACCATGCCCCCGGCGCAGGCCTGCGCTGACGAAGTGGATCGCCACGAGGACGAGACCTGCGTGCAGGCGGCGCCGGACCTCTGGATCCTGAGAGATGACTTCGGCAGCGTCGTGTTCACCGCCCATGGGAACACCCTCGTGCGGCTCTCCGGCGAGGACATGGACGAGAAGCAGCTGCTCGCCGCCGCGGCCACCCTGCGGCCGGTCGGCCTCTGGGAGCTGGCCGCGCCCGCGTACGAGCGACCGTGATGCTGCCAGACAGCCGGAAAGTGATGAGAGATGCTGGATAGGCTGGGGTTCAGCGACGAGGAGGAGGTCGTCTACCTGGAGCTCCTGCGCCGCCGCCGGGTGACGATCCCCGACGTGGGCGAGGCGCTGGACCTGCCGGTGGCGGCCGTGACGGCGGCCGTGACGCGGCTCGTCGCGCTCGGCCTGGCCAGCCGCGACAACACCGGGTTGTATATGGCCGTGCCCCCCGACGTCGGCCTCGGCACGCTGATCGCCGAGCGCCAAGCCGCGTTGCAGCAGGTGCAGGGCAGGCTGGCCGAGCTGGTGGAGGTGTACCGCACGGGCGCGGCCTCGCCCGCGGGCGAGATCGAGGCGCTCACCACGCCGGAACAGCTCGCCACCTGGCTCGGCAACCTGGAACGCGGCGCCCGCCGGGAGGTGCTGGCCTTCTTCCGGCCTCCGTACGTGCTCGACGTCAACCTCGACGACTCCACCAACGCCCTGGCCACCTACCGCTACGTGTACGAACGCGCCGCGCTGGACGACCCCAGGGCCCCGGCCGAGATCGCCAGGTTCCTGAAGGGCGGCTACGAGATCAGGATCGCCGTCGAGCTGCCCAGCAAGATGATCATCGTGGACCGGGAGGTCGTGCTCCTGCCCGTCCTGCCCGACCAGACGAGCGTGGAGCCGGGCTTCCTCCTGGTCAGGGGGCAGTCCCTGGTCCATCTTCTGGTGGAGTTGTTCGAGCGGGTGTGGCAGGCGGCGACCCCGCTGCGGCTCACCGCCACGAGCGTGACCGAGGGGGTCGCGGCTTGGGACGACACCGATGTCGCGCTGATGACGTACCTGCTGTCCGGGATGCCGGACAAGACGGTCGCCAGCCGGCTCGGCACCAGCGAGCGCACCGTCCAGCGCCGGATCCGGCGGCTGATGAAGCTGGCCGGGACCGACAGCCGCATGCAGCTCGCCTGGTACGCGGCCCGGTCCGGCATGATCCCGCTGTGAGGGGCGCCCCCGCCGGGGACGCCCCTCACCTGGAACTATCGGCGTAGCTGGTACGCGCGGGTCACGATCTGCTCGACGGTGCCGCCGTCGGCGTCGGTGGCCTGCACGCGCAGCGACACGAAGCCGCCGGGCTTCGCCGGGTTCCTGATCGCGCCGGTGAAGGCCCGCTCACCGGCCCCGGCGAGCCGTACCGGCTGCCAGGTGGCGCCGTCGTCGGCCGAGGTCCACAGGGCGGCCCGGGTGATGCGCGGCCCCGCCAGGCCCTTCGGGTAGCGCAGGCCGAGGCCGACGCGGGTGGGGGCGTTCGCGTGGGCGCTGTTGGTCTCGTCCACGTCGAGGTCGTAGTCGATCGACAGGACCGGCAGCAGGTCCTGGGCGGCCACCTGCTGCGAGTGGAACGTCCAGTCGGTGCGCACCTTGGTGGAGGTCGTCCAGAAAGGTGCGTTCCGCTGCACGTCGGTCACCACGCGGTACTGGGCGCGTTCCGGCACCACCGGGAAGGCGACGGCCGCCGACGGCGCGGAGCCCAGCAGCTCGCCGTCGCGGTAGACCGTCGACTGCTCCTTGTCGGCGGAGGCGCGGAACAGGTGCGTCTGGCCGGGCGCGGTGTCGAACAGCCCGCCCGCGAAGAGCACGCCGATCGCGCCCTCGCGGACCGCGGACTTGTCCGCCGCGGCCGGCAGCGCCGTGCGGACCACCGCCTTGTTCCAGTCGCGCGACACCCGCTGACCGGCCTTGAGCACGGACGGCGCGGTCTGCTGCCACGCCTGGCCGCCCTCCCAGACCGAGCCCACCTGCATCGACTCGAAGGTCCGCAGGTCGGCCGTGACGTACTCGGTGAGGGGCCGCGGGATGACCATCCGGGTGAAGACCTGGTAGGCCGTGCCCTGCATCGGCGAGACCAGCGCCCGGGCGTACCCGGCCTCCGTGGCCGGCGCCGAGGCGTGGAACGACGACTGCACGGTGGCCAGCTCGCCGTCGCGCACCTTGTACCGCTGGTCCGCCGGGACGCCGCCGTTGCGGTACTTGACCAGCTCGTAGGCGTACGGGCTCACCGCCGTGCCCGAGAGCCGGACCTGCAGCCTGCCCTTGGCCGCCGCCGCGGCCAGCCGAGCGCCCTGCTCACCCGCGAGCGTCATCGCCGGGATCCTGGTCGGCGACGTGCTCCAGTTGTCGGCGCCCCAGTTGTCGGGCTTGTCGTTGTAGATGATGACCGCGCCCGCTTCTGCGGCGGCCGCGTTGTCGACCTGCTGCTGCGGCGTGAGCTCGGCGCTGCGCTTGACCAGCGCGAGCCGTCCCCGGACCGGCTGCCCCGCGTAGTCCTCGGGACGCCCGGTCCCGGCGTCCGCGGCCCGCAGGACCTGGGCGCCGTCGATGCGCGCGGAGCCGGCCCGGCCCCGGAAGTAGGCCGGCTCGATCGGCTCGGCCCCGGCGCCGAGGACCTGGGCCTTCAGCTCCGGCGCGGTGGGCGACCAGGCGACCCGGGACTCGAAGCGGCTGCTCGTGCCCTGGGACGGGACGGAGTACACCTTCGTCTCGCCGTTCATCCACTGTTCGAGGCCGTAGGCGCTGGTGCCGGCCGCGCTCTGGACCGACAGGCCGAGCCGGACCCTGTCCGCCTGGTTCGGCTTCGGGGTGTCCATGGTGACCGGTCCGGCCTTGGCGCCGTCGAAGGTGATGGTCCGGTCGGAGTCGATGACCGCGCCCGGCTCGGCGCCGTAGGTGTACTCCCAGACCCGGTTCCCCTCGGCGGCGTAGTGGAAGATCTCCGCCATGAAGGCGTGCTCGCCCCGGGGCAGCCGGACCTTGGTGGTGCCGTCCGCGCCGATCAGGTAGCTGTCCGGAAGGGCCAGCCTGTCGAGGTTGATGTCGTGCACGACGGCGGCGCCGGTGGTCGGCTTGCCGTCCCGGTCGAGCACCTTGAGGGTGACGTCGAAGCGCTCCACGTCCCGGACGAAGCCGACGGCCGTGGTCACGACCGTCTGGCCGTCGGCGGTGGACGCGGTGACGTGCGCGCCGTGCGCCCCCGCCGGCACGGCCGAGGTGTCGACGGTGATGGCAGCCGACGCGGTGCCGTGCGCCGGCACGGTCACCGTCTGGGCGCCCAGGGTCAGCGCCGCGGCCGGCAAATCCTCGCCCGCGCCCTTGGCGGCGAGCGTCAGGGTGACGGGCTGGTCGCCGTCGTTGACGTACTCGATCTGCTTGGTGGCCGGCTCTCCGGCGTCCCAGTCGGCGAGTCTGAAGTCGATCACGCCGGAGCCCGAGACGGGCTGGCGTACGGCGCGGCTCACGTCCACGCGGCCGGCGCCCTGGCTGTGCACGGGGGTGCCGGCCGTCGTCCGCGCCGTGCTGACGAGCTGGTTCTTCAGCCTCGCGGCGGTCCAGTCGGGGTGCCGCTGCGCGAGGATGGCGGCGGCGCCCGCCACGTGCGGCGTGGCCATCGACGTGCCGCTCGCCGTAGTGTACGTGCCGTCCACCGGCGTGCCCATCGAGGTGCCCGCGGCGCGGGCGGCCACGATCTTGAAGCCGGGAGCGGTGATCTCCGGCTTGAGCGCCCCGTCGCCGCCGCGGGGACCCCGGCTGGAGAAGTCGGTGACCGCATCCGCCGAGTCGACCGCGCCGACGGTGAGCGCCGCCTCGGCCACGCCGGGCGAGCCCACCGTGGTCGCCCCCGGGCCGCTGTTGCCTGCGGCGATGGTGAACAGCACGCCCGTCTCGGCGGTCAGCTCGTTGACCGCCACGGCCATCGGGTCGGTGCCGTCGGCGCCCTCCTGGCCGCCCAGGCTCATCGAGACGACCTTCGCGCCCGAGTGGGCCGCCCAGTTCATCCCGTCGAGGATCCACGACTCCATGCCGGCGCCCTCGTCGGCCAGCACCTTGCCCACGATCAGCCGGGCGCCGGGCGCCACGCCCTTGTACGTGCCGCCCGAGCCCGCGCCGCTGCCCGCGATCGTGGAGGCGACGTGCGTGCCGTGCCCGTGGCCGTCCTGAGCCGTCTCGCCGGGGACGAAGCTGCGGCTCTCGGCGATCCGGTCGGCCAGGTCGGGGTGCTCGGCGTCCACGCCGGTGTCCAGGACGGCGACCTTGACGCCGGTTCCGTCGTAACCGGCGGCCCATGCCTCGGGGGCGCCGATCTGCGGCACGCTCTTGTCGAGCAGCGTCTTGACCTTGCCGTCCAGCCAGAGCTTCTCGATGCCGCCGGAGAGCCGGGCCTTGGGCGTTCCCGCCTTGGCGGTGTCGTCGTCCACGGCCTCCCAGAACGCGCCGCCGCGCTTCTTGTCCGCGGCGACGGCCGCTCCCCGGATACCGGGCAGGGACCGGGTGAGCCGGCCGCCGTCGGGCGGAGCGGCCTTGGCCAGGCCCTTGCCGGAGTAGCGGACGATGGTCGGGATCGACTCGCTGTGGGCGTCGTCGTACCCCTGGGCGATCAGCTGGGTGACGTTGAACAGCCGCTTGTCCACCTGGCCCGAGGCGACCAGCGGCGCGGCCTCGTTCGGCAGCACGTACACGTCGCCGCCGACCGTGTAGGTGCGCAGGTCGCCGGCCGAGCGTTCGCCGGGGGTGACGGTGACCGAGACGGGACGGCCGGCCTGGCCGGCCACGGTGACCTCGTCCCCGGTGATGAGGGTGACCCGCGCGGTGGTGACCGACGACGCCGGGACGCCGGTGACGCCGGCGACTCCGGCGGCGGGGGCCGTCGCGTCACCGTGGGCGCTTCCGGTGCCGGCCGCGACGAGCGTGGCGGCGAGGGCGGCGCTGAGCAGCGCCGCTCTACGACTGAATGGCATGGCGGTGGCTCTCTTTCTACCGGTTGGGGGGTTGCGCAACCGGTAGAACAAAGTTTCGCCAGAAAGGGACGTACACACCATGACTAGGTCATGGCGGACAACCGACATGTCAGGTCGTCGCCACCGTCCGGGTCAGCGACGGTTGTCAAGGCGTGAGGTCGCGGGCGGTCCCAGCCGCGATCGCGCCCAGTTTGTCGGGGTTGGCGACGTTGTGGACGGCGGTGATGTGCCCGTCGGCGTCGAAGTCGAAGGTCACGGTGGCGACGACCCGGCCCTGACCGCTGAACACCACGCCGGGGCCGCCGTTGATCTCGGCGAGCTCCGCCCGCATGTCGCCCGGCTCGACGCCCTGGTAGGAGACCGTGCCGATCGCGGCGAACCACGCGGCCACCGTCTGCGCGCCCACGACCGGCCGCAGCGCCTGGCGCACCTTCCCGCCCCCGTCGGTCCACAGGGTGACGTCAGGGGACAGCAGTTCCATGAGCGTGTTGATGTCGCCGCCGGTCGCGGCGGCCAGGAAGCGCCGCGTGACGTCCCGCTGCCGTGTCCGGTCCGCCGTGAAGCGCGGCCGGCGGGCCTGTACGTGCTCCTTCGCCCGATGCGCGACCTGGCGCACCGCCGCCTCGGAACGCTCCACCGCCTCGGCGATCTCGGCGTGGCTGAAGCCGAAGACCTCCTTGAGCACGAACACCGCCCGTTCGAGCGGGCTCAGGGTCTCCAGGACCACCAGCATCGCCGTCGAGACCGAGTCGGCGCCCGCGACGTCGTCGGCGGTGTCGCCGCTGGTCAGGATCGGCTCCGGCAACCACGGCCCCACGTACGTCTCGCGCTGGTACTGCGTCGACCGCAACCGCTGCAACGCCAGGTTCGACACGATCCGCGCCAGATACGCCTTCGGATCGGCCACCTGCGAACGGTCGTCGGCCGACCATCTGATCCAGGCGTCCTGGACCGCGTCCTCGGCGTCGGCCGCCGAGCCGAGCACGCGGTAGGCCACCGAGAACAGCAGCCTGCGATGCTGGTCGAAGACCTGCTGGTCCTGCTCCGAGTACGCGCGGCTCATCGCCCGGCGCCGATCCGGGTGAACCGGCCGCCACGCGGCCAGAGCGCGCCGGAGACCGGCATCTTCTTCATGCGGACGTACGTCGGCCAGGGTGCTGCGGTCACCGTCTCCTTATACCGTGCGGCCATCCGGCCGGTGAGGTACACCCTGCGCGGGCTGTCGTCGGGGTGGGTGAACTGCACGA
Source organism: Nonomuraea sp. NPDC047529 (assembly GCF_040642995.1). Lineage (NCBI taxonomy): Bacteria > Bacillati > Actinomycetota > Actinomycetes > Streptosporangiales > Streptosporangiaceae > Nonomuraea > Nonomuraea sp. NPDC047529. The sequence continues at coordinate 73,644 of NZ_JBEYTJ010000001.1, forward strand.
CGCCGTCGTTCCGTCCGAGGCTCACCGGGGTGTGGTAGTAGCCGAAGCGGAACGGCTTGAGCCGCCGGCCGTCCAGGGCGCGCAGGATCGACACCGCGGCGTGCACGCCGGTCGGCATGCCGCTCTGGCAGGTGCCGTGCATGACGCCGTAGCCCTGGCTGATCGCGGCCGCGTCGCCGAGGGCGTACACGTCCGGGTGCGACACCGAGCGCAGGAAGGCGTCGGTGACGATGCGGCCGCGCTCGTCCACGGTGAGCCCGGCGGCCGCCGCCAGCGGCGAGACCCGCGTCCCGCTCGTCCAGAGCACGGCGTCCGCGGCGACGCTCTCCCCGCCCGCCACCTCCACCGAGCCGGGCAGCACCTTCGTGACCTCGACGCCGCTGCGCACCCGCACGCCCAGCCGGGCGAGGGCCTCGCGCAGGTACGCCCTCGGCCCGGCCGCCATGGCCGCGCCCGGCTCCTGCCTGCCGAGCAGCACGACGTCCAGCTCGGGGTGACGCTCGGCGATCTCGGCGGCCGACTCGACGCCGGTCAGCCCGCTGCCGCTGACGACCACCGTGCCCCGGCCCGCCTGGGCCAGCCGGGTCAGCCGGGCGGCCAGCGCCTCGGCGTCCTGCACGCTGTCCAGCGTGTACGCGTGCTCCTCCACCCCGGGCACGGTCGCCGTGTCGGCCACGCTGCCCAGCCCGTACACGAGGGTGTCGTAGTGCAGGACCCGGTCGTCGTCGATCCGCACGCTCCTGGCGTCCGCGTCCACGGCCGTCACCCAGCCCCGGACGAACCGCGCCCCCGTACCTTCCAGCAGCTCCGGAATGCTCATCTCGGCGACCTGCTGCCCACTCGCCACGACGTGCATCCGCAACCGCTCGGTGAACCGCTCCTGCGGATTGACCAGCGTCACCCGGACGTCCTCACGCCCCTTGGTCCGCGCCGCGAGCTGAACCGCCGCCGCCATCCCCGCGTACCCCGCCCCCAGAACCAGGATGTGATGCGGAGCCTTGCCGTTCTCGCGCTGTGTGGTCATCATCGTCCCTTTCGTACGGTGCCTCTGACCACGCGATGCAAACAGCCACCCCGTCCGTGACACACCCCCACTGTGATCCGCACCACACAGCGAAGACGACCTTCAGAGCGACCGGCGCGACAACAAGCGGTCCAGCAGGACGGGGACGAGCGTGGTCGCGGCCAGTGCCGCGCCGATCCACGGGACGGCGGCGATCCCCGCCCCGGCGTCCAGTGCGGCGGCGGCCAGCACCGGGACGAGGCTGATGCCCAGTTGGAAGGCCGAGACGGTGGTGGCCCCGGCGAGTGTCGGCGCCCCCGACGCGATGGCGAACACGCGCCCGTAGACGGCCGGGTTCAGCACGAACCCGGCCACGCCGAGCAGCGGCACCAGCGGCACGACGGCCGGGACGTGCCGTCCGAGCACGGCGAGCAGCACGGAACAGGCGGCGATGCCGAGCGCCCCGGCCAGGAGCGCGTGCGTGGGCAACCGGTCGGCGATCCGGCCGCCGATCGACAACCCGGCGAAGGCCCCCACGCCGAAGAGCGTCAGGATCACCGGGACCCAGACCCCGGGCACGCCCGTGACCTCGGTCAGGAACGCCGCCAGGTAGTTGTAGGAGATCATGTAGGCCGCGGTGCTCAGCAGGGTGACGGCGTACACGACCCAGAGCTGGGGCCGCCGCATCGTGCGGAGCTCGCCGCGGACGCTCGCCCGCCCGTGCCCGCTGGTGGCGGGCAGCGCGACGAGCGTCAGGACGGCGCCCACGACGGTGAGGGCGACCACCGCCCAGAACCCGCCACGCCACCCGGTGAAGTAGCTGATCATCGCCCCGGCCGGCCCACCCGCGATCATCGCCAGGCTCAGCCCACTGACGACGACCCCGGACGCGCGGGCGGTACGGTCCGCCGGGACCAGTCCGATCGCGGTGACCGCCGCGACCGCCCAGAAGCCCGCGTACGCGAGACCGCAGAGGAACCGCGTGACCAGCAGCACCGGATGGCTGTCGGTGAGGATGCCGACCGCGACGCAGGCGGCGAAGGTCGCCTGGGCGGCCACCAGCGTCGTCCGGCGCGGCCAGCGGAGGGTCAGGATGGCCAGCGGAGGCCCGCCGATCACGACGCCCGCGGCGAACGCGGAGATCAGCCCGCCGGCGGAGGACAGCGTGATCCGCAGGTCCTCGGCGACCGCCGGCAGCACCCCGGCGAGCAGGAACTCCGCGCTGCCCATCGAGAACAAGCTGAAGGACAGCAGGTAGACCCCCAGGGGGAGCCTGCCGCGGGCGACCGCCGTCCCCCGGGCGGCCGCGGCCTCGGCGCTCAACGGTCCACCCCCGCGTCGCGCAGGGCCGCGGTGAGGTACTGGTCCAGTACGTGCTGGGGAGCGGCTCCCGTCCAGGAACCGACGGGCCTGCCGCCGGCGTACACGACGAAGGCGGGGACGGCGTTGACGTCGTGCCGGGCGGCCAGGCCGGGCTGGTCGTCCAGATCGGCCCTGACGACGTCCACCTCACCGGCGCGGTCGGCGGCCAGGCTCTCCACGATCGGCGTGACCAGCCGGCACGGACGGCACCACGCCGCCCAGAACTGGATCAGAACCGGACGTTCCGCCTGGAGGACGCGTTCGGTGAAGTTCTGCTCGGTGACGCTGCGCACCGAGCCCGGAGCATGCGCGGGCATGACGAGATCTCCTTACGTATGAGGGGGTTGCTAGCGAGCCGGGGCGCGGCGCCGCTCGACGGCGTGCCGGACCTCTTCGTCCACCAGGTCGGCGTTGACGGCGAAAGCGGCCGCCGCCCCCATCCCCGCCGCCGTGACGACCTGCGCCCGCGGGTCCACGACGTTGCCCGCCGCCCAGACGCCGGGCACGCTCGTCCGTCCCGTGCGGTCGGTGACGACCCAGCCGGCGTCGTCCTTCTCGCAGCCCAGGCGGGTGAGCAGCCGGTCGTTCGGCACCATGCGCGGGAACAGGAACACGGCGGCGCGTGGCAGCACCCGTCCATCGGCGAGCTCGACGCCGCGCAGCCGTCCGTCCTCGACGACGAGGTGGTCGATCGGACCCTCGACGATGCGCAGGCCGCGGGCCTCCAGACGGTCGCGGTCCGCCGGCGTCAGGTCGAGGGTGTGGGCGAGGAAGACGACGTCGTCGCTCCACTGGCGCAGGAGCAGGGCCTGGTGGACCGCCCTGGGATGCGTGCCGAGCACCGCGAGCGGCCGGTCGCCGACCTCGTGGCCGTGGCAGTACGGACAGTGCAGGACGTCCTTGCCCCACTGCTCCCGTACGCCGGGGATGGCGGGGAGTTCGTCGTACAGGCCGGTGGCGACCAGGAGCCGACGCGCACCGAGCACCGGGCCGCCCTCCAACCGCACGGAGAACCCGATCTCGCCGTCCTGCCACGCGGACGGGCCCGGCTCGATCTCGTCCACGCGCGCCCGGACGAGCCGCACGCCGTACCGGGCGATCTCGGCCCGTCCGAGCTCCAGCAAAGTCGACGGCGGCAGGCCGTCGCGGGACAGGTAGCCGTGCATGTGCGCGGCCGGGGCGTTGCGCGGCGCGCCCGCGTCGACGACGACCACATTGCGCCGCGCCCGCCCGAGCAGCAGAGCCGCGTTCAGTCCGGCCGCCCCCGCGCCGACCACCACCACGTCGTGCTCGGTGTCCTTGCTGTTCATCGCCTTGGTCATGACGATCACCTCCTGGCCCCGATGGTGCGATCCGGCACGCGGAGATGACAACTTCTGTTGCCATTTCCGGGACAGCGGAGGTGGAATGGGCCTCATGGAACAGCAATCCCGGATAGACGCCACGCTGGCCCAGGTCGGCGCCCGGCTCAGGCATCTCCGCACCGAGCGCGGCGTGACCCTGGCAGCCCTGGCCGAGGCCACCGGCATCTCCAAGAGCACGCTCTCGCGGCTGGAGTCGGGGCAGCGCCGTCCCAGCCTGGAGCTGCTGCTGCCGATCGCGGAGGCGCACCAGGTGCCGCTGGACGAGCTGGTCGGCGCGCCGGAGGTGGGCGATCCGCGCGTGCGGCTCAAACCGGTCGTCCGCAACGGCCGGACCGTGCTGCCCCTGACCACCCAGCCCGGCCCTTTGCAGGCGTGGAAGTCGGTCATCCCCGCCGACCAGAAGCGGCCGCAGCCGGTCACACACGAGGGCTATGAGTGGATGTACGTGCTTTCGGGGCGCGTCCGGCTGATCGTGGGCGACCACGACCTGATCCTGGGGCCGGGTGAGGCCGCCGAGTTCGACACCCACCTGCCCCACTGGTTCGGCCCCGCGGGCGATCAACCGGTGGAGGTGCTCAACCTGTTCGGACGGCAGGGCGAACGCATGCACATGCGCGCCCAGCCCCGCTCCCGGCAGCCGTCCTAGAGGTGCCCGGTCATTGGCTGGTGCAGCGGGTGGGCCGCACCACGATGACCACCCGGCGTTCGGCGTCGCCGACCGGCCGTTCGTAGTCCAGGCCGTACCGCCTGGCCAGGACGTCGAAGAAGTCACCCTGAGGGTCGGGCTCGACGCGCTCGACCGTGCCCCGGACCTCCAGGTAGCGGTACGGCCGGTCGGGGTCGTTGACGGAAATGGCCACGTACGGGCGGGCGGCGGCGTTGCGCCCCTTCTGCCGGTCGTTCGTGGTGGTGAAGCGCAGGAACTCGCCGTCCCAGACGGTCCACACAGGGGTCACCTGCGGGGTGCCGTCGGGCATCAACGTCGCCAGGTGGGCGTACAGGGGGCGGGTCAGCAGGTCGAGGTGGCTCTCCGGAATCACAGACATGGCGGCACACTATCAAAGCTTTGATATCTATACGGGCTTGTATGGCGTGCCGGCTTGTAGGCTCCCTGCATGGACATGCCCCCGGAGGAGCGGCTCGGCCTCGACGTCAAGCGCGCCGAGCAGCGACTCATGGCGGCCAAGCACGCGGCGGTCAAGATCGCCGGGCTGACCGTCCCCCAGTACGCCGCCCTGCTCGCCCTCGACGCCAGCCCCGGCATGTCCGCCGCCGCCCTGGCCAGGGAGTGCCTGGTGACCCCGCAGGCCATGAACGTCGTACTGAAGAACCTGCTGGAACACGGCCTGATCGAACGTTCCCCCCACCAATGGCACCGCACCATGCTGGAGACCCACCTCACAGACGCGGGCCGCGAGGCGCTCCGGGTGGCGGACGAGGCCGCCGTGATCATCGAACGCAGGATCGCCGACGCCTTCACCCCCGAGGAACGCGCCACCCTCCGCACCCTCCTGGCCCGCTTCACCGCCGCGATCTGACCCCTGCCCGTCCCGGCGTCATCCGCGAGACGGGCTCAGCAGGCGCGAGCCGACGACCGCGACCTCGAACCACTCGCTCCCCACCACGTGCAACGACGGCAGGCGAGGACCGCGACGGCCGCCGCCACCCGCACCGCGCGGCTGCGCAGACGGGCAAGGTGAAGGCGATCGCGAAGGAGTAGACGGCCCCACGACTCCACCCACCCACTCGGTCAGCCGAAAAGCGGTCAGCGTTCCACGCGAAGACTCACCTGAGACCCCAACTCGCGGAACCCGAGAGCTCGCGCCACTCGCCGCGACGCCTCCGGACGCGCCCTCCACTGCGGCAACAACCCCTCACCCAGCGCGTCGGCCACCGCCGCCGACGCCACCACCCTCCCCAGCCCCCGCCCCCGAAACTCCCCAGCAGTCAGTACGGACAGATGCGCCGCCACACCCGACCAGGTCCGATACCCAGCGGCGGCGACCACGTCACCACCCTCACGAACCACCCAGACCCCCGACCCGACCTCCTCCAACCCACTCTCATCGGCATCCCGCTCGTCCACCCCCGCCACCAGCCCAGAGACATCCCGATCCCCCACCGCCAAACGTTCGACGTCCACCCCGACATGGCAGGGAACGAACTCGTCAGCATCGAGATACGCGAGCGTCGCCGGCCCCAGAACCTCACGAACCTCCAGCCGCTCGGACAGCCGCGCAAGATCAACGCCATCCTCACCAAGACAGCCGGTCAGAGCACGCCGCACCGGCCCCACCAAGCCTGCCTCAGGCACCGTGACCAGCGCCGCTCCACCCAGGACGACGATCCCTGTCCACCCGGGCGGACACAATACCGACCCGGCGGAGGCGGTCACCGCCACCTCTCCCCGCTGAGGAAACACGACCGGAACCCCCGCCAGCCCCGCCCACAACCGCCCCGCCCGCCCCACCGAACTTCTCTGCACACCCCATGATCTACTTGACGCGCAGCCGACGTCCACAGAACGTGCAACGTGAAGACCTCCGGCAGGGCGCAGACAGCATCTCCACCACAACCGAAGGCCTTCTCACCCGGCTCCGACCCGCTAGTTGCTCTCTGGTCGCTGCCAAGTGCCGGGGCGGCGCAGGAACTCACAGCGCGGGCCGTTGAAATGGTCGTTGATGTGATGCCGCAAGGCAGTGAGCTCGTCGACCACGGCCGCGAAATCTTGCCTCAACTCGTCCTGCAAGGCAGCGAGCTCGGTCATCATCAGAACAATGCTGATCACGGTGATGTCATCCACGGTGCGGCTACTCGTCTCGAGCGCCTGGACGCGTAGCAACACCTCGAGGATCTGCGCCTCTACGTTCACGACTCCTGCCTGTTCCACACAGGGAAGAAGATGCCGCCCCGGAGACCCGGCACGGACTCTGACATGAGCACAGTGACAGGCGAATGGCAAAGACGGCGGGCCATATCGCAGATCAGGTGTGGTTCCTTCTCCCCACGCCAAACCTCTTTCCTCTTCGGGGTACAGATTTTCACCGACCCCCCGGACACAAACAGAGCCGAACAGCTCCGGAGCAGAGCAAGCCAGGCAGCGCAGACGAATCTACAGTTCGTATGACAACGGCCATCACCACCACCGCGTAAAGGCTGCCAGTTCACTAACTGACGTAAAGGCCATCGAAGACAGCCCGACCACAACTCCGTCTTCGGGTCTCCGGGCCGGGTACACATCGGGAACGCGGCTCCCGGTCTCGCGGACCCCCTTCGGACCAAATCACCTGGACAGGCATCCCACGCCACCACGTCAGACGGCGAACCACATGACGATCTGCAGCAGTTCCGCCTCTACAGGTGGAACCAGTGGATCCGCCGACAAGTGGTGCAGACGAAGCAGGTCGCGTCTCGGTTGGCCCAGTCCAGACCCATGAAGGTCATCCCGGTGGTCTGCAACTTCCACTGACGGGACTCGAAGATCTCACCCTGACACGTGTCGCACCTGAGGTTCTGGCCGTGCGGGAGCGTTACGGTGGTGGCCTCATTCATGCTCACGATGCTAGACGCCCCCCAATCGGGACGACCGCTCAGATGTCCGGCTCTTGCCCCAGCGCGGCAAGGCGGCAAGTTCGTCAGCAGCCGATCGGCGCTTGGCATCATCACGGCGCTTGCACTCCTGGGGATCCTCGAAAGTGATCCGGCGGTGCTTGCCGATCAGTCGGAAGGGAAGCTTCCACGACTCCAACAGCTTTGGTCGTCCAACGCGACCACACGCGCGATCGCGACCCCCAAACTGCTGCTGGTCGACTCCGGGCTTGGCGCCCATCTGGCAGGCCTGACCCCGTCCCGAGTGGCCGACATAACGGCACCCGTGGGTCCGCTGATCGAGAACTTCGCCCTTGGCGAGCTGGCCCGCCAGCTCACGTGGTCCGAGGAGCCTGTACGGCTCTATCACTACCGAGATCGAGATGGGGTCGAAGTCGACGGCATACTCGAACGGGCCTCTGGCGAGATCATCGGCATCGAAGTCAAGGCGACCGAAACCGTACGCGCCGATGACTTCAGGGGCGGCCCGCAAACTGGGCGACCGGCTCATTGCCGGGTACGTCCTGTACGTGGGCCAGGAAACGCTTCCCTTCGGAAACCGCATGCGCGCTCTTCCACTATCCGCATTGTGGACCGCGTCTTCCACGACCTGTTGGACGGGCTCATGTGTCCCCGAACGCGGGCCCTCGCGGCACGGCTCGCCCGGTAGGTCAAGCTTCGCCGGAGGCCAGACCGACGGGGCAGGACACGCCGGCTCCCGCCGATACCGCAGTACCCGTTGGGCACTTTGTACAAGTACTGCTGGTGGTAGCGTTTAGCCGGCTCGAAGGGCAGCAACCGCTTCGACGAGACCCGCCGCCTCCAAAGCGTCGAGCACATCATCAACGGTCTCCGGCGGGCTGGTCCGTGAGTCCGCGATCTGCTGCACACAGGCCCAGACGACCCTTCCGTCCAGGTCGATTTGGTCCAGCACGAAGTCATCGGGTGACTTCACCTCGATATCCCATGGAGCCAAGTAGTCGGCAGGGAAGTCCTTGAGATTCGACGTAACGATGACCTTCGCGCCCACCTTGATCGCCGCAGCCAGCACATGCCTGTCATCGGAGTCGGGTAGTTTCAGCCCTTCGATCAGTGGCTCATATCCCTCGACGAGGCAGTCTCGGACAGCGGAGTTCATCAGGCAGCGGAGCTTGTCGAGCTTCTCCGCAGGAATGTCGGGCCGGTTGGCGGCAAGGTTGCGCTGCATCTCGTCAAGGATGCCGTTGGTCCACCTGGCTTGCACCCGTCCTGTCATGGCGAGACGAATGAGCAGGTCACGCAGGGTGTTGCCGTACAACACGTTCGCGTCGTAGACCACCACGAATGTCATGGCTCAGATGCCCAACTCTTGCCCCAGCGCAGCGAGTTCGTCGGCCACGGTCCGGCGCTTGGCGTCATCGCGACGCTTGTACTCCTGGAGATCCTCGTACTTGATTCGGCGGTGCTTGCCGATCAACCGGAAGGGAATTTCTCCCGTCTCCAAAAGTTTGATCACATACGGGCGTGAGACGTTCAGCATGTCCGCCGCTTGCTGTGTCGTCAGCTCAGCATGCGACGGAATCACCGTGACTCCGCGCCCTTCGGCTGCTTGGGCGAGGATGAAGGCAAGCAGAGTCACGGCTTCACGAGGCAGGATCAAGGGGTCCTCGTCCCCGTGCTCACCGACGACATGTACGGTCGGCTGCTCGGGATACCGCATGAGGTAATCCTTGATTCGGCGTACCGCGCGACCGGCTACCTCGGCATCGATGCTTCCCGGCTGAACTCGCTTGGCCTGCACGTCAGTCATGACGTCACCCCCTCTTCGCAGTATCCGCAACAGACGAAATAAACGCAAGCGAAATCGCTAGCGGCTAGCGGGCGCACACGGTCGAAGGCGGCCATCAAACGGATCATGGACACGCCGCTGCCCCAGACGTCCGGATGAGCCAAAAAGTGTGGATCTCCGCGAGGCCGGTGCGGGAAGGGCGGCCCCGAACTGGGCGACAACTCATCTCGCGCGATACATCCGGCTCAGGTCGCGGGAGAGCGTGAACTGATGGCACCTCCAGTCTCGGCGTCCAGCGCCCTGGCCAGTCGCTCGAGGACCGGCAGCATCGGCACAGTGCCTCCCCCCTCAAGACGGGCCACTGCTGACTGTGTCATGTCAGCCGCACGAGCCAGGTCACTCTGGCTCCATCCACGAGATTCCGGCATCCGTCGTACTGCCCGACCGAGCTCGAAGGCGAGACGAGCCGCATCGTATGCCTCGGCCGCCCCGGGCCCGGACAGCCGTCGATAACGCAACTACCCATGGCGGCACCAGCGGCAAGAAGACGACGCGAACGTTCTCGGGACTCCGGTGGACGGGCTCGCGACCCTACGCGTCGCCGGACGTCAGACCCACTGGACACGCGACTCCGGTCCCGCCGATGCCGCAGTACCCGTTGGGACCTTAAAAAGATATTGCTGGTGGTAGTGCTCCGCTCCCGGCAACAGATCGTTAAGACTGGAGGTCGTTGGAGAGGTTGATCCGGATCTCTGTGTTGCGGTACCCGGCGCGCAGGAACGCGGCCGCCATCGGCGCGTTGCCCACGTCGGTGGTGGCTGTGATGCGCGACTCTCCGTTGGCCGCATGCATGCGGGTGATCTCGGCGAGTACCTCGTCCACGTATCCGCGCCCCCTGAACTCCGGGACCACCCCGAGGTATCCGACGTTCACGCTGTACGGCGTCGCCGAGGGGATCGCCATGCCTGCCACCTCGCCCTCGTACGTGTAGGCGATCCGCCACCACTCCCGCTTGCCCGGCGCGCCGAGATAGAAGTCCATCTCTTCGCGCGCGGTCGCGTCCACGCCTTTGGCCGCCACCTTCGTTCGGGTCTGAAAGTCCAGACTGCCCTGGGCGATTCTCCTGAACACCGCCAGGAACTCCTCATCGGACGCCTCGGCGAACCGCAGCGCCCCGGCCGCTGGAGGCATCCCGTCAGCCGGCGCCCACTCGAACTGCAGCCGCTCGACCTCCCGGCTGAGGCCGGCCGCGTGTGCTGCCTTTCGCCGCCATTCCACGGCCGCCGAGGTGACCGGATCGTCACGCCAGCCGCCGGACGCCTTGATCGCGTACTGCACCGGCTGCGGGAACACTGCCAGTGCGGCCCTGATCAGTTCGGTGGCGACGACGATGCGCTCACCCACTGCGGGATCCACGTCGAGGCAGTCGAGCGCGACCGGATACGCGCTGCCCCTCGGCCCCCACCACAGCGCACGTCCCACGACCCGGTCACCGACCTCGGCGATCCACGTCCACTCCGACCGGTACATGTTCTCGGCCAGTTCTGCGAGGTAACGGTCGGCGGAGATCCAACCGACGGGCTCCGTCACGACCCACGAGGTCACACGGTCCAGCTCCGCAGGGACGATCGCACGGCAGGAAATCACCGGAAGAGCTTAGTGGACCTTTTGTCCACCTGTGGGCGACCCGGCGCGTCCTGTGGTGTAAGACCGAAGCGGACGGCACCCTTGACAGTGCCTCGGGGGAGGTTGAGGCGAACATCTCGCAATCATGTACGGCGTCTCCTCCCGCACTCCTGACCGAGAGGCCGGGCCGCTGCTCGGCAGATCAGCCACTACAGATGCGGCAGATCCGCCACGACCTGTACGACAAAGCTGCCATCACTGCATGTCGGTGCGGAGTATTCCGCACCGTGGACACGGATGAACTCACGCTCTTCCCTCATCGCGCGGCGGCCATGGCGAGGGAAGCCCTCGCCGGCACCCGTGTAGTGGTGATCAATGGCGCCCAGACGGCGAACAACACCTCTGCGTCGTCCAGCATCCGCGCACTGGCCGTCACGTGCGACTCCGCGGTGGACTCCACAAAGTCCAGCCGGCGAGTTCGGACCGCCCGGCCCAGCAACTCGTCGTACGCAGCATGGCACTCGCCCGGCAGCCCGTCCCGATACTCCTTGGCAGGGATCACGAGCTACGTTCCGGATGAAGGTTTCACCGAACTGTCCACCACTGATCCACCACATACCCGCAACCCCGGCTCCCGTTTGTGGACGAAAGTCCGCGATGACGACGACTCGGACCCGGGCGGCACTATGGATGTGCATATCGGCCGGCAGCAGTGGAAACCGGGGATCCTGGACCCCCTGTTGCGAGCGATCGCCGAATTCGAGTGCTCCGATGTAATCATCATGGACACCGACCTGCGCTGCCTGTCCCACCCTTACGACGGCGGTGCCGACGTCAGCCTGGCCAACGCCCAAGAACGCGACCAGCTCAAAGCCAGCCATTCCGATTGGCTCTCCGTGAATCCGCTTGGGCGTTGATGAGCCCTTGATTTCAGGTGAAAGGGATGACCGTGGTCGAGCGGTTGTGGTGGCGGTCAAGCATGCGTTGGCGTATGAAGTGATGAGCTGCTGAGTGGCGCTGCTGTACTTCCGTGCTGCGGCAGAGGCGAGTACCTCGCACGTTCGGATGCGTCCCATCAGGAGCCTTATGATTCCTGAATGTCTCTAAGATCTGCTTTGCCCCTCCTGCTGCTCCTCGGTCTTCTTGCTGGCTGTGAGTCGTCCCAGATCGTCCTGGACGGAAGCGCGGAACCGAAGCCGATCTCTCCGTCAGCAGAGTCGATCCAGGGGCGCTGGTGGACTTGGGCAGCCTCGGAAGGCGTGGACACGAACCCTGTGATGGACACGACCGGGGAGTTCTGCGATCGCAGCCAACCGGAGGATGTGTGGTTCCTCGCCGGCACCTTCGGCGGCATCGTGCAGCGGACATGCAAGCTGCCCGCAAAGCGACCAGTGGTGTTTCCCTTGGTGAACCAGGTCGGCTCCGAAGCGTCATGCAAGGAGTTCATGGCCACCGCGAAAGGCAAGGCCGCACTGGATGGAAAGCCGGTCACCTCCGAACGCATGGAAGAGGAAAACGTTGCGGTGACCGGTGTAGCCGATAATCCGCTGACCAGTGAGGAAGGAACCGCTGAGTACTACGCCTGCGGCATCTGGGTGCGCCTCCAGCCGTTACAGCCAGGCCGCCATAAGCTCACGATTCGCGGATCCTCAGACGGCTTTCGCGCAGGCGTTGAATACACCCTGATCGTCGGAGCCGAGCAGCAAGCATAAGTGCACCTCGAGGCAAGCTGTCAGTAAATCCCTGGCTGTACGCATGGCCATGGCCGACCCCATGCCCTTGCTGTAGCTGTGGGGCGACCGTCCGCTTTTCAGGCGGACCGATCAGCCTGCTCGGCTGGTCAAGACAGTGGTCAGGAACGTGTGGATGGTAGCCGCAGTGCGCCCGTGTGCGGGGACATTGCTGTCAGCACTGCTGTCACCAGCCAATAAGGCTTCCGAGATCGCTCAAGTGTGCGGGACCATGTCCTCATGTCAGCGACTGAGTTCGCCGGCGTGACCAAGGACAGGGATCGTGGCGTCACCTCCAACGGAGGACTGTATGAGTTCTGGACCGAGGACTCCGCCCACATCTATCTGCACGACGCCGACTTCAGACGCTTCACCTACCAGCCCGGCAGACCGCCAGCGCTGGAGTTGGAGTTTGTCTACGACCCGCATTGGACTCCACCCGAGCTGTCGAAGACACCTGTCGTGGTCTTCCCGGTTCGAAGATGTCCGCCTCGTCGAATGGCGCGAGGATCAGGAAGGCCACGACTGCGTGACCTCTCACCGTGATGCTCCGCCTGGACAGGTCGAGCTCTTTGACTGGAAGGGCGCCGACCTGTTCACCCTGTACACCTTCACGCTGTGCCTGACCATCCGTGCATCGCTCGCAGAGGTGGCCGTACGCCCAAAGTAGAGCGGGGGAACCCTTCACGCCCTACTTGGTCGAGCCGCGGACCACTTCATTACGGGTGAGAACATGATCGTCCACAGGTGTCCACGAACCTCCGCCAACCCAGCTTGCGCACCACCATGGTGGCCTGGTCATCCATGTGCATCCACGAGTGTCCAAAGCCGTTGTCAGCATCCGCGTTAGCAAGATCACAGGACGTGGAATCGCGTGGCATGCCCGAGGCTGGACCAACGTGAACTGCCAGACATGCGATTGCACGCGAGATACCAACCAGAATTGTCGGCCCCGTAGGCCATGATCAGTAACGCATGTGTCCCCGCGTTGTTCGAGGAGTGCCATGACTGCCACCGATGACGGCGGATGGTGGATTGTCGGCTATGGCGGAGACGGATGGGCAGACCTCGACCTGATCCGCGACCGGCTCGCCGCAGGGGCTGATCCCAACTCCGGCGTGAATGTCTTCGACAAGCCGCTACACGTCGCGGCTGATCGGGGATCGCCCGAAGTCGTCGCCGAACTGGCCACGCGCGTTGACGATGTCGATGCCGAACATCGAGGCCGTACCGCGCTCTGGATGGCCGTCTTCGAAGGACGCGAGGACAACGCCCGAGCCCTCGTCGCCGCTGGAGCAGACCCGTGGCGCCCCATGATGGACGGCTGGTCCCCCGGCCGCCTCAGCCTGGCCGGACCCACTCCCGGCCTCTTCCAGATTCCCTCACCGGAGATCGGACTCTCCGAGGCCGAGGCCGCCGCCGCAGCGGAAGCCAAACGGCTGATCCCCGCGCTGGGAGACTTCTATTACGACGGCCTGAGCCTGGCCTGCGTGGCCGGCATCAGCGCAGCCGAAGCCACAGCCCGCCTTGAAGCCACACCGAACGACAACGTGAACATCGACGCCCTGTACGAGGCCTGGTACGACGTCCCGGACGCCGACCGGATCGTCGGCATCACCGACGTGCCCGGCAGTTGCGTCATCACCCAGCCCTGGGGATACACCGCCCATACTCCCGGCCTGGTCAAGCGTGTTTCGTCGGGCACGGTCTGCTACAGCCTGTATTCCAACCCCAAGGGCGGCATCAGCGGACACATCGCCCGAGAGGGCACGATCGTAGCTTGGGAGGCGCACACCGCCTACATGACTCCCACTGACGCCCCTGCTGAGGAGACTCTCGCCGCCTACCTCTACCGCAACCACCCGCCAGCGTTCTGCTGCGCCGGTGCAGACCTGCGCCTGGCCGACGCCCGGCCGATCACTGGCCCACCCGGCACCTGGCTACGACTGCCCGAGCGGGACTGGTGGAACTGATCAAGCGGCTTGGGAGCGCCCGACGCCGTGATCCGGAACCGGGCCATTATCTCGGTTGCGCGATGAGGAGATTTCGAACCTCTGACCCCTTCGCTGCGAAGCCACATACCCCGCGCCCTCAACACGGGACAAGCGCCGTCTGACCAGCGAGGGATCCTCAACCGTCTCAGGACGTCCGGGAGCGTCCGCCGCGATTGTCACCCACTTCGTCACTCACTCGACGTCGTCGCCCCCTTCTTCTCTCCAGGCTTGGCCCTGTTTGCGTACGGACCGAGCACCATGGACACGGCACCAACGACAAGCGGAGCCTCCCCACCATGGCCAGTCACTATGAGCACCGTTACAAGGGCTGCGACTACAGCAGCTATGACGAGTGGCCCGCTTCCGACCTGTAGTGTTTGCATCGAGTACTCCCTTGACGGATGCTCACGCCCGCCACAGGGAAGCTTGGAGGCACCTGTGGCGGGACTATTTCAGGGCACGATGCTACAGCCGAGAGATTGCGCGAGAAGCAGGTACCGCGATAAGCGAGATGCTGTTATCTAAACAACAGAGGCGAGTAAATCACCTGCAGTATGCACAGGTAGGGCAACGGATTGCGGCCCTCGACACTCCAAATCGCAGGTGAGAGAGCGTTACCCTCAATTGCACATCGCACTCGCCAGACATAACCAACTTGCAAATTAGAGAGCATAACAGTTTAGCAACAGCGAGGCATTTGTTCTCGCGCCTGCGGCCCCAAGGCTCCACTCCTGATCACCCCGTACGCCGGCGACTCACCGCGGAGCGGCAGTGGGCCGGAGACGGAGTGTCAAGCTCGGCTTCGCGTGTACGTTCGCCGGTCGCCGTTCTTCGATCATGCGTGGTCCTGCGGTCAGAGCCGGGCTTGATACGGAGGACCCGGCCTGCTGGGCTTGCCTGAGTCGATGGCGTGCGAGGTGATCAGCCCCCAGCCACCCATCAACCTTCAGGGCCGTGTGGCGATCACCTCGGTGCCGGAGTGCTCCCGCCGGAGGCATGTCTTAACCCCGTCGGCTCTGTCCGGGCGTCGGCATCCCGGATGGTGAATGTCCTGCACGCGGTTCTGCCTACGTTCGATGGGCGGCGGGGTGGCCGGGCGGGACCGGCCCGGAGAGGGCGCATGCCCGCCCGGACCGGCCCGCCACCCGCCGCCCATCGGGCGGCGGCTTGACCTTGTAGTGAAGGTTGCCGCCGAAGACGGCTCTGGCCCATGATCGACGCCGGACGTACCGGGCGACCACGGGCCAGGATCTAGCTATCTCCGCAGGTCTATGCCTCGCCGGAGGTCAGGCCCACCGGACAGGCCACACCGGTCCCGCCGATTCCGCAGTACCCGTTGGGCACTTTGTACAAGTACTGCTGGTGGTAGCGCTTTGCTTCAGGTCATAGATGTGCTGCTCAGTTGGCCTTCGACCGGCACTCAGCCCACATGTCGACGGCCTCGTGGAGGTCAAGCATGGACTTCGAACGGAGGCAGACGAGCACCACGGCGTTCGCTCTTTCGATGGCACGCGGCTCGCCATGACCAATGCCGAGATCGAGGCGAGGGAACTCGCCGCAACGTTCCACCGCCCTGAGTCAGCCCGACCGACCGCATCCGTCGTTGTCCGCGAACCACCGCCCGTCTCCAGCCACGTGGCCGCTGACGATGTTTAGTTCAAGTACTCAAGTAGCGGGTATCATGACTAGATGAAGGCATCATCGCGACATCTCGCGATCTACGTCACTCCTACGTTGACCACAGAGGACCGCGGCGTCCTGGGCGAGATTCACCAGATGCGCAAGCAACTTCGGCATGTCCTGAAAACGCCCAAACGCTGGCAAGGCGGGCTGCGTCGGTCGGCCTTGGCTCGGGCCATCCGCGGGTCCAACAGCATTGAAGGCTATCAAGTCGCCGAGGATGACGCCGTGGCCGCGCTGGACGGCGAAGAGCCGATCGGTGCCGATGAGCGGACCTTCCTGGAGATTCAGGGTTACCGTCAGGCGCTGGGTTATGTTCTCGCGATGGGCGAAGACGATTATTCGACTTTCGACTCCACCGAGATTCGCGCGATGCACTACATGATGCTGCAACATGAGCCGTCGAAGTCCCCCGGCCGTTACCGCAAGGGCTCGGTCTTCGTACACGATGATCGCAAGGATCAAGTGGTCTACGAGGGCCCAGATGCTGGCGATGTTCCAGCGCTCATGGACGCGCTGGTCGAGAGCCTCCATGCGGAACCAGAGATCGATCCCGTGGTGCGCTCAGCCATGGCACATCTGAACCTCGTCATGATCCACCCATTTCGCGACGGCAACGGCCGTATGGCCCGCGCTCTTGCGACTTCTGTACTGACGAGATCAGACATCGGAGAGCCGGAGTTCTCAAGTATCGAAGAGTGGTTGGGGGCGAACACCGAGGATTACTACGCCGCCTTGGCCCTCACCGGCCACGGTTCGTGGCAGCCGCGTGACGATGCCCACCTCTGGATCTCATTCAATCTACGCGCCCACCACATGCAGGCCCAGACTGTGGCTCAGCGAGTACGGGAGGCGGGAACCACCTGGGCCGAACTCGATACTCTCATCGCAGAAAACTCACTGCCCGAGCGCGCGCTTGACGCCCTGTTCGAGGCTGTTTTGGGCTACCGGGTACGGCGCGCCGGCTACCTGAAGCGAACCGGCGTCGAGGATCAGACCGCCACGCGCGACCTGGCAGCCCTTGCCAACGCTGGACTCCTTGTCCCTCATGGCAACGGGAGGGGACGCTTCTACACCGCCGGAGAGTCGCTGCAGCGGATTCAGCAGAACCGTCGGGCAAGACGCACGCCGCTCACTGATCCGTATCCGTGGATGCGTCCGCGTCTTGCCACAGCTCCTTGAGTCCCAGCTCGGGCGACAGAGCGTCCAAACCGGGCATCGACTCGATCCGGTGCCGCTCTCCTCGGCGCGTTACCTCAGGCCTCGCCAGAGGTCAGGCCGACCGGACAAGCCACCCCGGTGCCACCGATGCCGCAGTACCCATTGGGCACTTTGTGCAAATATTGCTGGTGATAATCCTCGGCGTAGTAGAAAGGCTTGGCTTGGGCTAGTTCGGTGGTTATGGGGCCGTAGCCGGCCTGGGTGAGGACCTGCTGGTAGGCCGCCTTGGACGCCTCCGCCGCCTTCTCCTGCTCCGGCGAGTGGTAGTAGATCGCCGACCGGTACTGGGTGCCGGCGTCGTTGCCCTGGCGCATGCCCTGGGTCGGGTCGTGGGCCTCCCAGAAGACCTTCAGGAGCTCCTCGTACGACACCTGGGCCGGGTCGAACACCACCCGGACGGCCTCGGTGTGTCCGGTGAGGCCGCTGCAGACCTCTTCGTACGTCGGGTTAGGGGTGTAGCCGCCCTGGTAGCCGACGGCCGTCGTCACCACGCCGGGCGTCTGCCAGAACTTGCGCTCGGCTCCCCAGAAGCAGCCCAGGCCGAAGTCGGCCACCTCCAGGCCCGAGGGGTACGGCGGGGCGAGCGGAGCGTCCAGGACCGCGTGCCGCGCGGGCACGGGCATCGCCTCCGAGCGGCCCGGCAGGGCGTCCTCGGGACGGACCATCGATGTCTTGTTGCCGCCGAACAGCCAGCCCATCGTGCCACCTCCATCAGGTGTCTCTACCTTACGCAGCGCCGCGGGCGGCGGCGTGGCGTGGGTAGCGGGATTGCGCCTACACAACGCCCGAACACTTAAGGATGCCTAAAGATTCCCGTATAGTGACACACATTTGTATTTAAGCTGGTAAGGCCCGAAAATGGGTTACATGCCTGACCTTCGGCGCGGTGTACTGTTCGGGATCGCCGCCTACACCATGTGGGGGCTGTTCCCCCTGTACTGGCCGCTGCTCAAACCGTCCGGAGCCGTGGAGATCCTGGCCCATCGGATGGTCTGGTCGCTGGTCGCCGTCGTCGCGGTGCTCGCCGTACGCCGGCACTGGAGCTGGTTCCGCGAGCTGGCCCGGCAACCGCGCAAGCTCGTCCTGCTCGCCATCGGCGCCGTGGTCATCACCGTCAACTGGGGCACCTACATCTACGCGGTCAACACCGGCCACGTGGTCGAGAGCGCCCTCGGGTACTTCATCAACCCGCTGGTCAGCGTGCTGTTCGGGGTGCTGGTGCTGCGCGAGCGGCTGCGTCCGCTGCAGTGGACGGCGGTGGGGTTCGCGGCCCTCGCGGTGGTCGTGCTGACCGTGGACTACGGCCGGCTGCCGTGGATCGCGCTCACGCTCGCGGTCAGCTTCGGCGTGTACGGGCTGGTCAAGAAGCAGGCGAACGTCGCCGCCACCGAGAGCCTGGCCGTCGAGACGCTGGTGCTGCTGCTGCCGGCGCTCGGGTACCTGATCTATCTGGAGTTCGCGGGCGGGGCCACGTTCGGGCAGGAGGGCGCCGGGCACGCGCTGCTGCTGGTGGGGGCCGGGATCATCACGGCGGTGCCGCTGATCTTCTTCGGCGCGGCGGCGATCCGGGTGCCGCTGAGCACCGTCGGGGTGCTGCAGTACATCGCGCCGATCCTGCAGTTCGTGGTGGGGGTGACGATCGCCGGCGAGGTCATGCCGCCCAGCCGGTGGATCGGGTTCTCGATCGTGTGGCTGGCCCTGGCCATCTTCACGTACGACAGCTTCCGGGCGGCACGGACGGCCGCCCGGGTCAGGCGATCAGCCCGAACGCTCGACCACGTAGTCGCAGAGCGCTAGGAACGCCGCCCTGGCCGGGATGTCGGGCAGGGCGGAGAGGTCGACGCGGGCCCGGTCGACCCACGCGACCAGCTCGGCGCGGGCCCGCTCCATGGCCGGGTGGGCCCGCAGCAGGGTGAGCGCCTCCTCCACGTCCTCCTCGGCCACCGGGCCCGACAGCAGCTCGGTCATGCGCGACTGCTCGCCGCTGGTGAGCGCGTAGAGGACCGGCAGGGTCCTGACGCCCTCGCGCAGGTCGGTGCCGGGGGTCTTGCCCGACTGGGCGCCCGAGGAGGCCACGTCGAGCAGGTCGTCGCCGAGCTGCCAGGCCACGCCGACGGCCTCGCAGGCGCGGCTCAGCCGCTCCTCGACGTCGGCGGGGGCGCCGGACAGCAGCGCGCCGAACCGGCCGGAGGCGGCGATCAGGGAGCCGGTCTTGTCGGACAGGACGCTCAGGTAGTGGCCCACCGGGTCCTCGTCCGCGCGCGGGCCGACCGTCTCGCGGATCTGCCCCTGGACGAGCCGGGAGAACGTCTGGGCCTGGATGCGGATCAACTCGGGGCCGAGGTCGGCCAGGAGGTCCGAGGCCTGGGCGAACAGGTAGTCGCCGGTGAGGATCGCCACGGTGTTGTCCCACCGGGCGTTGGCCGAGGGCGAACCCCGGCGCACCGGGGCCTCGTCCATGACGTCGTCGTGGTAGAGCGAGCCCAGGTGGGTCAGCTCGATGACCACCGCGCCGGGCACGACACCCGGCGCGGACGGGTCGCCGAACTGGGCCGCGAGCAGCACCATCAACGTACGGAACCGCTTGCCGCCCGCCTCGATGAGGTGCTTGGACGCCTCCGTGACGAAGGCGTCCTCGCTCTCCACCGACGAGCGAAGGAGCTTCTCGACCGCGGCCAATCCGGTGGCCACGTCCTGCGCCAACCGTTCGTCCTCAATGGGAAGGTCAACCACGGGCGGCGCAGACATACGAGATCCCCTTTTATCTAATGAACAGAGCCGAAGCGGCGTCGTTGGCGACACCGAGGAGGGACTCCGGGTAGAGCCCCACTCCTACGGTAACCAGCAGGGAAACGGCGATGACGGCCACGGTCCCCATACTGGGCACCGCGATCGCCGGGCCGTCGGCCGCGGGCTCGCTGAAGAACATCAGCACGATGACGCGGACGTAGAAGAACGCGGCGATGGCCGAGGCCACCACGCCCACCACGACCAGACCGGCCATCCAGCCGCCCATGGAGTCGCCGGGCTGCGTGCCGCTGTTGAGGGCGGCCGCGAACACGGCGTACTTGCCGAAGAAGCCGCTGGTCAGCGGGATTCCGGCGAAGGCGAGCAGGAAGAAGGCGAACACCCCGGCGAGCATCGGCGAACGCTTGCCGAGCCCGGCCCAGCGCGACAGGTGGTTCGCCTCGCCGCCGGGATCGCGCACCAGCGTGACCACCGCGAACGCGCCGACCGTGGTGATGCCGTAGACGGCCAGGTAGAACAGGATCGACTTGAGCGACTGGGCGTTCTGCCCGGCCGAGCCGAACGTCGCCATCACACCGACGAGCAGGAAGCCCGCGTGCGCGATGGAGGAGTAGGCCAGCATGCGCTTGATGTCGGTCTGCGTGATCGCCAGGATCGAACCGACGATCATCGTCAGGGCCGCGACGGCCCAGATGACCGGCCGC
Source organism: Nonomuraea sp. NPDC047529 (assembly GCF_040642995.1). NCBI lineage: Bacteria > Bacillati > Actinomycetota > Actinomycetes > Streptosporangiales > Streptosporangiaceae > Nonomuraea > Nonomuraea sp. NPDC047529. The sequence goes on from NZ_JBEYTJ010000001.1 coordinate 94,432, forward strand.
CAGTTCCAGTCGAGGTTGCCCAGACCGACCCAGAACACCCGCAGCAGGGCGCCGACGGCCGCGACGAGCGTGCCGGACGCCATGAGCGCGGTGATGGGGGTCGGGGCGCCCTGGTAGACGTCGGGCTTCCACGCCTGGAAGGGCGCGGCGCCGATCTTGAACAGCAGGCCGACGCCGAGCAGCGCGAGCCCGGCCATGAGCAGCGGGTCGAGCAGCGCGCCCTTGGACAGGGCGGCGTTGATCCCGGGCAGCGAGACGGTGCCCGCGTAGCCGTAGATCATGGCGGTGCCGTACAGGAAGAACGCCGACGAGAACGCGCCGAGCAGGAAGTACTTCATCGACGCCTCCTGCGACAGCAGGCGGCGCCGGCGGGCCAGGCCGCACAGCAGGTACAGCGGGAGCGACATGACCTCAAGGGCCACGAACATCGTCAGCAGGTCGTGCGAGGCGGGGAAGAGCAGCATGCCGCCGACCGCGAACAGCACCAGCGGGTAGACCTCGGTCTGCCCGGCGCCGTTGTCGGCCGCCTCGGCCTCCTCCTCGTCCGCGCTGCCCGGCACGGCCGCCGCCGAGGCCACGAAGTGGCCCTCGTCGTTGATCAGCAGCACCGACACGAACGACAGGACGATGATCACGCCCCAGATGAACAGCGCGGGACCGTCCACCGCGACCGCGCCCATGGCGGCGGCCTGCGTCGGCACGCCGCGCATGACCTGCAGGATGACCAGGGCGAACGCGCCGATCAGGCTGAGCAGCGTGAGCGGGACGTGGATGGACTTGCGCAGGTAGCGCGGCGCGAACGCCTCGACGAGCACGCCGATGCAGGCCGCACCGAAGATGATCAGCAACGGCGCCAGCGTGCCGTACTCGATCGTCGGCGCTTGGATGACGTCGTTCACTGACCTGTCCCCTTCTCAGCGATGGTGGCAGTGGGTACGTGCACGTTGGTCAGCGTCTGCTGGACCGACGGGTTGATCACGTCGAGCAGCGGCTTGGGGAAGAAGCCGAACCCGATGATCAGCGCGACCAGCGGCGCCAGCACCCAGATCTCGCGGGCGTTGAGGTCCTTGAACGCCTTGACCGGCTCGGCGGTCGGGCCGTTCAGCGTCCGCTGGACCATCCACAGGATGTAGACGGCGGCCAGGACGACGGCCACCGCGGAGATGATCGCGGCCACCGTCAGCGCGCCGGAGCCGTGCGCCTCGCTGGAGTACGTGCCGATCATCACCATGAACTCGCTGACGAAGGACGAGAGCCCGGGCAGCGAGAGACCGGCCAGACCGGCGACCAGGAAGAAGCCCGCGAGCACCGGGGCGACCTTCTGGACGCCGCCGTAGTCGGCGATGAACGGCGAGCCGCGCCGGGCGATGAGGAACCCGGCCGCCAGGAACAGCGCGCCCGTGGCGAAGCCGTGGTTGACCATGTAGAGGGCCGCGCCGGACTGGGCGACCGACGACATGGCGAACACGCCGAGCACGATGAAGCCGAAGTGCGAGATCGACGTGTAGGCGATGAGCCGCTTCATGTCGGTCTGGCCGATGGCCACGATCGCGCCGTAGATGATGCTGATGACCGCCAGGACGACGATCGGCATCGTGAACGCCTTGGCCGCGTCGGGGAACAGCTCCAGGCAGAAGCGGAGCATGCCGAACGTGCCGACCTTGTCGAGCACGCCCACGAGCAGCACGGCCGCGCCGGCCGGGGCCTGGGCGGCCGCGTCGGGCAGCCAGGTGTGCACCGGCCACAGCGGCGCCTTGATGGCGAAGGCGATGAAGAAGCCGCCGAACAGCCACTTCTGCGTCGTCGGGTCCTTGATGGCGCCGACGAGCGGCTCGAACATGAACGTGCCCTTGTTGGCCAGCACGTACAGGCCGATGACCGCGACCAGCATGAGCAGGCCGCCGAACAGCGAGTACAGCAGGAACTTGACGGCCGCGTAGGACCGCTGGGCGCCGCCGTACGACCCGATCATGAAGTACATCGGGATCAGCATGGCTTCGAAGAACACGTAGAAGAGGAAGACGTCGGTCGCCGCGAAGACGCCGATCATCATCGTCTCAAGGACGAGCAGCAGCGAGAAGTACGTCTTGACCGACCGCTTGGGCGTGATCAGCGTGCCGTCCGAGGTCCGGACGCCGTCGGCGTCGTGCCAGGAGGCCAGCACGACGATCGGCACCAGCACGACCGACAGGGCGATCAGGACCAGCGCGACGCCGTCGACGCCGACCCCGAACTTCACGCCGAAGCTCGGGATCCAGTCGTACTCCGCCTTGAACTGGAAGCGCTCGCCACCGGGCTTGAACCCGGCGGCCATGACGCCCGTCAGCACCATCGTCAGCAGCGAGACCGCCAGCGTGACCTGCTTGGCCAGCTTGTCGCCGCCCTTGGGAAGCAGGGCCACCACGATGGCGCCCACAACGGGCACCGCCATGAGTATCGGGAGCCAGGGTGACATCAGATGTTCCCAACGAGGAGCAGGGCGCCGGTCAGCAGGGCGGCACCGATCAGGATGGACAGCGCGTACGTTCGCGCGAAGCCCGTCTGGAGCCTGCGCAGGCGACCCGAGCTCCCGCCGATGCCTGCCGCCAGACCGTTGACCAGCCCGTCGACGCCGCGGTTGTCGAAGAACACCGCGATGCGGGTCAGCCACTGGCCGGGACGCATGAACAGGGACTCGTTGAGGGCGTCGCCGTACAGGTCACGGCGGGCGAACGTGGTGAGGAAGGAGCCGCGCGGCTGCACCGCCGGCACCGCTGCCCGGCCGTACTTCATCCAGGCGAAGACCACACCGACGGCGACGAGCGCGAGGGTGGCCAGACCGGGCGTGCTGGCGAACTGGAAGGCCGGCGCCTCTGCCTCGCCGCCCACGGCGGGCCGCAGGAAGTTGTAGAGCGTACCGCCCAGCACCAGGTACGCGCCCAGACCGAGCGCGCCGAGCGACAGGATCATCAGCGGAACCGTCATGACGAGCGGCGACTCGTGCGGGTGGGCGTCCTCCGCCCAGCGCTTCTCGCCGAAGAAGGTCATGAAGACCATCCGCGACATGTAGAAGCCGGTGATGCCCGCGCCGAGCACGGCCAGCCAGCCCAGGATCGGCTGGTGGTGGACCGCGGTCTCGATGATGCCGTCCTTGGTGAAGTAGCCGGACAGCAGCGGGAACCCGATGATCGCCAGGTAGCCGATGAAGAACGTGACGAACGTGATCGGCATGAACTTGCGCAGGCCACCGTACTTCCTCATGTTCACCTCGTCGTTCATGCCGTGCATGACCGATCCGGCGCCGAGGAACATGTCGGCCTTGAAGAAGCCGTGCGTGATGAGGTGGCCGATGGCGAAGGCGTAGCCCGCGGGGCCGAGGCCCGCGCCGAGCATCATGTAGCCGATCTGCGACATCGTCGAGCCGGCCAGGCCCTTCTTGATGTCGTCCTTCGCACAACCGATGATCGCACCGGCGAGCAGCGTGGCCGCGCCGACGATGGAGACGGCGAGCGCCGCGCCCGAGCCCTCGGGGAAGAAGAACGCGCCCGAGCGGACCACCAGGTAGACGCCGGCGGTGACCATGGTCGCCGCGTGGATCAGGGCCGACACGGGCGTCGGGCCCTCCATGGCGTCGAGGAGCCAGGACTGCAGCGGGAGCTGGGCCGACTTGCCGCAGGCGCCGAGGAGCAGCAGCAGGCCGATGGCCAGCATGGTGCCGTCGGAGGCGGCGCCGGAGCCGATCTTCGCGCCCAGGTCCTTGAAGGCCAGGGTGCCGAACGACGTCCAGATGATGAACATGCCGACCAGCAGGCCGAAGTCACCGACGCGGTTGACGACGAACGCCTTCTTCGCCGCGACCGCGGCCGACGGCTTGAACTGCCAGAACCCGATCAGCAGGTACGAGGCCAGGCCCACGCCCTCCCAGCCGATGAACAGGCCCACGTAGTTGTCGGCCAGCACCAGCAGGAGCATCGCGGCGACGAACAGGTTCAGGTACGCGAAGAACCTGCGCCGGTGCTCGTCGTGCGACATGTAGCCGATGGAGTAGATGTGGATCAGCGATCCGACACCCGTGATGAGCAGCGCGAAGCTGATCGACAGCGGGTCGATGAGCAGGCCCATGTCGACCATGCCGGGGATGAACTCGTAGAGGTGCACCGCCCGGCGACGCTCCTCCTCCCCGAACCCGATCAGCTCGAAGAAGGCCAGCACCGCCACCACGAACGAGGCCAGCGACATGACCGTGCCGAGCAGATGGCCCCAGCGGTTGGTGAACTTGTTGAACACCAGCAGGATGAACGCCCCCACGAGCGGAAGGGCGATCATCAGCCAGGCGTTCCCGATCACACCGCCGACGTGAGGGGTGATCTGAGCGATTTCAGATTGCATCAGTCACCTCTCTTAGTACTTCAGCAGGTTGACGTCGTCGACGGACGCGGACCTGCGGGTTCGGAAGATCGTCACGATGATGGCCAGGCCGACGACGACCTCGGCCGCGGCCACCACCATCACGAAGAACGCGATGATCTGGCCCTCCAGGTTGCCGTTCTGCCTGGCGAAGGTGACGAACGCGAGGTTGCAGGCGTTGAGCATGAGCTCGACGCACATGAACACCACGATCGCGTTGCGCCTGATCAGCACGCCGAGCGCGCCGATCGCGAACAGCACACCCGACAGGATCAGGTAGTGGGTCGTCACTTGGTCACCTCGTTGGTCGTCTCCTCGGCGTCATCCTCGGCCGTGTGCTGGATGGCCTCGGCGAGCTTCGGGTCCTCGGGGAGGTGGCCGTGCTCGACGTCGTAGCGGGCGATGTAGCGGTTGACCGACGACGGCGCGACCGAACCGTCGGGCAGCAGCGCCGGCATGTCGATGGCGTTGCTCCTGGCGTACGTGCCGGGGCCGGGCAGGGCCGAGGGGTTGTCGCTCAGGAACCTGGCGCGCGAGAGGTCCTTCTGCGTGACCTTCTCGGTGAGCTTCTCCCGGTGCGCCAGGACCATCGCACCCAGGGCGGCGGTGATCAGCAGGGCCGAGGTGACCTCGAACGCGAAGACGTACTTGGTGAACAGCAGCAGCGCGATCGAGCGGACGTAGCCGCCCTGCGCCGTGGCCTGTGCCAGGCCCGCCTCACCGGAGAAGATCGCGTTGCCCACCGCCAGGATGATCAGGACGGCGAAGCCGAGGGCCGCGAGGGCACCCCAGAAGCGCTGACCCTTCAGCGTCTCCACGAAGGAGTCGGAGGAGTCGACGCCCACCAGCATGAGCACGAACAGGAACAGCATCATGATGGCGCCGGTGTAGACGATGATCTGCACCGCGGCGAGGAAGGGCGCGTCCTGGACGGCGTAGAGCACCGCGAGGCAGAGCATCACGGTGCCCAGCATCAGCGCTGAGTAGACGGCCTTCCTGTTGAAGACCATGCCGAGCGCCGCGCCGACGGATACGACGGCGAGAACCCAGAATGTGATGGTCTCACCCATTGGTTCGTCCCAGCCGGTAGTAGTCCTCTTCGGTCTCACCGAGCCGCATGGGGTGGGGCGGCTGCTCCATGCCCTGCGTCAGGGGCGCGAGGAGCATCTCCTTGGTGAAGATGAGGCTCTCGCGGCTGCTGTCGGCGAGCTCGTACTCGTTGGTCATGGTGAGCGCGCGGGTCGGGCAGGCCTCGATGCACAGGCCGCACAGGATGCACCGCAGATAGTTGATCTGGTACGTGCGCCCGTAACGCTCACCCGGCGAGAAGCGCTCCTCGTCGGTGTTGTCCGCGCCCTCGACGTAGATCGCGTCCGCCGGACACGCCCACGCGCACAGCTCGCACCCGACGCACTTCTCCAGCCCGTCCGGCCAGCGGTTGAGCTGGTGACGACCATGGAAGCGAGGAGCCGTCGGCTTCTTGACCTCCGGGTAGTTGGTCGTGACGGGCTTCTTGAACATCGTGTGGAAGGTGACCCCGAAGCCCTTGACGGGGTTCAGCCAATCAGTTAGTCCCACTGGGAATCTCCTTGTGCTGCACCCCGTGGTAGTGCGGCAGATCGAGCGGCGGCACAGGGAAGCCGCCGGCCGTCGGCTCGTCGGACAGTTGCTCGAACTCGGCCTCCACCTCGGCCTTGCGCGCCTCCTTGCGCCGCTGGTTGACGGTGTCGAACCGCATCCAGATGGCCAGCGCGCCGACCACGATGACCGCGCCGATCACGATGCCGACCGTCTTGTTGCCCTCGTTGACGACCACGTTGCGAGCCGCGGCGACGAGCAGGATCCAGGCCAGGTTCACCGGGATCAGCACCTTCCAGCCCAGGGACATGAGCTGGTCGTAGCGCACGCGCGGCAGCGAGGCACGCACCCACACGATGAAGCTGAAGGTCAGCACGAACTTGATGAAGAACCACAGCACCGGCCACCAGCCCGTGTTGGCGCCGTCCCACAGGGAGATCGGCCACGGGGCCCGCCAGCCGCCCAGGAACAGGGTGACCGCGATGCCCGAGGCGGTGAAGGTGTGCAGGTACTCGCCCATCATGATGAGGGCGAACTTCAGGGACGAGGAGTACTCGGTCTGGAAGCCGCCGACCAGCTCGCCCTCGCCCTCGGGCAGGTCGAACGGGATACGGGCGGCCTCGCCGAACATGCAGATCACGTAGATCACGAACGACGGGATCAGCAGGAAGACGAACCAGCCCTGCTCGCCCTGCGCCTTGACGATCTCGGAGGTGGACAGCGTCCCGGCGAACAGGAAGATGGCCACGAACGACAGGCCCATCGCGATCTCGTACGAGACCACCTGCGCCGCCGACCGCAGACCGCCCAGCAGCGCGTACGGCGAGCGCGACGACCAACCGGCCAGCACCACGCCGTAGACCGAGATGGCGCCCATGGCCAGCATGAACAGCACCGCCACCGGCAGGTCGACGAGCTGCAGCGGCGTCTGCACGCCGAACAGGTTGACCATCGGCGCGAACGGCACGATCGAGAAGGCCAGGAACGCCGGCACGACCATGATCACGGGGGCCAGCAGGTAGAGCACCTTGTCCACGGTCCGCGGGAAGATGTCCTCCTTCAGACCCATCTTGATGCCGTCGGCCACCGACTGGAGCAGACCGAACTTGCCGGCCCGGTTGGGGCCGTAGCGGTGCTGCATCCGCGAGATCAGCTTGCGCTCGTACCAGACGCCGAACAGGATGCCCAGCATCAGGAAGGCGAACAGCATCACGGCCTTGATGATGGTGATCCACAGCGGGTCCTTGCCGAAGTCGGCAAGGGTGGGATCGGCCGCGAGAACGTGGGTCATGATGCGCTCCCGATGGTGACGATGTCGCCGGCCAGCGCGCGCAGGTCGCGCGTGACCGAGCAGCCGCCGGAGTTCGCCGGCACCCAGACCACCCGGTCGGGCAGGTCGGCGACGCGGACCGGCAGCGTGACCGCGTTGGGGCCGGGGCCGCCGACGACGAGCTTGTCGCCGTCGATGACGCCGATCTCGGCCGCCGTGGCCGCCGACACCAGCGCCTCGGTGGCGCGGGCGGTGCCGGCCAGGTACGGCTCGCCGTCCTGGAGCCTGCCCTCGTCGAGCAGCAGGTGCCAGGTCGCCAGCAGCGCCTCACCGACCGCCGGGGCGGCCTGGGCGCGGGTGGCGGTGCTCGGCGCGGCGACGCGGGCCCCGCGCCAGGCGCCGAGGCTGCCCAGCTCGCGGCGGACGGCCTTGGCGTCCGGCAGGCCGAGGTGCACGTCCATGCGGTCGGCGAGGTTGCCGATGACGGCCAGGTCGCTCTGGATGCCGGGCACGCGCAGCGGCGCCTCGAACGAGCGGCCCCTGCCCTCCCAGTTGACGAACGTGCCGCCCTTCTCCTGCACGGCCGCGACCGGCAGCACCACGTCGGCGCGGTCGGTGACGGCGCTGGCCCGGATCTCCAGGCTGACGATGAACGGCGTGTTCTCCAGCGCCTCCAGCGCGGCGGCGGGGTCGGCCAGGTCGTGCGGGTCGACGCCGGCCACGACCAGCGCGTCGATCTCACCGGTACGGGCGGCGGCGATGATGCCGTCGGTGTCACGGCCGGGGACGGCGGGCAGCGAGCCCACGTTCCAGACCCTGGCGACCTCGGCCCTGGCGCCCTCGTCGTCCACCGGACGGCCGATCGGCAGCAGGTTCGGCAGCGCGCCGGCTTCGAGCGCGCCGCGCTCACCGGCCCTGCGCGGCACCCAGGCCACCCGGACGCCGGAGCCGGCGCCGAGGCGGACCAGGGCGGACAGCGCGCCCGGCACGGTGGCCAGCCGCTCGCCGGCGAGCACGATCGTGCCCTCGGCCAGCGTGCCGACCAGCTCGCCGATCGCGTCGGCCTCGGCCCCTGGGGCGGTGGCGATGAGCGTGCCGCCCATCTTGGCCAGCCCGGCGGAGGCGAACGGCGCGATGGCGGTGACCTTCAGGCCCTTCTTCTGCCACGCCTTGCGCAGGCGCAGGAAGACGATCGGCGACTCCTCCTCGGGCTCGAACCCGACGAGCAGCACGGCCGGGGCCTTCTCAAGGTCGGTGTAGCTGATCTCGATGCCCTTGCCGGCGACCGCGTGCGCCAGGAACTGCGCCTCCTCGGCGGAGTGCGGGCGGGCGCGGAAGTCGATGTCGTTGCTGCCCAGGGCGACCCGGGCGAACTTGCTGTAGGCGTAGGCGTCCTCGACCGTGACCCGGCCGCCGACCAGCACGCCGGCCCTGCCGCGGGCGGCGGCCAGACCCTCGGCGGCGACCGCCAGCGCCTCCGGCCACGAGGCGGGCACGAGCACGCCTTCCTCGTTGCGCACCAGAGGCGTCTTGAGCCGGTCGGGCTGGGTGGCGTAGGAGAAGGCCCAGCGGCCCTTGTCGCAGTTCCACTCCTCGTTCACCTGCGGGTCGTTGCCCGCCAGGCGGCGGGTCACCCGGCCGCGCCGGTGGTCGGTGCGCAGGGAGCAGCCCGACGCGCAGTGCTCGCACGCGCTGGGCGTGGAGACCAGGTCGAACGGGCGCGCCCGGAACCGGTAGGCCGCGCCGGTGAGCGCGCCGACCGGGCAGATCTGCACCGTGTTGCCGGAGAAGTAGGAGTTGAACGGCTTGCCGTCGGCGACCCGGACCTGCTCCTTGGCGCCGCGCTCGAAGAACTCGATGAGCGGGTCGCCGGCGATCTGGTCGGAGAAGCGGATGCAGCGGGCGCACTGGACGCAGCGCTCACGGTCGAGCAGCACCTGCGTGGACAGCGGCAGCGGCTTGGGGAACGTGCGCTTCTGCTCCTGGAACCGCGACTCACCCTGGCCGTTCGACATGGCCTGGTTCTGCAGGGGGCACTCGCCGCCCTTGTCGCAGACCGGGCAGTCGAGCGGGTGGTTCATCAGCAGCAGCTCCATGGCCCCGCGCTGCGCCTTCTCGGCGACCGGCGAGGTGAGCTGGGTCTGCACGACCATGCCCTCGGCGACCTCGATCGCGCAGGACGGCTGCGGCTTGGGGAAGCCGCGGCCGTTGCCCGCGTCGGGGATGTCCACGAGGCACTGGCGGCAGTTGGCCGCCGGGTCGAGCAGCGGGTGGTCGCAGAACCGGGGGATCTGGATGCCCAGCAGCTCGGCGGCCCTGATGATCAGGGTGCCCTTGGGGACACTGACCTGGAACCCGTCGATGGTGAGGGTCACCAGGGTGATTTCTGTTTCTACGACGGTCACTGCTCACCCCAGAGAGTGGACTTCTTCGGGTCGAACGGGCAGCCGCCGATCTCGAAGTGCTTGAGGTACTCCTCGCGGAAGTACTTCACCGAGGAGTGGATCGGGCTGGTCGCGCCGTCGCCGAGGGCGCAGAACGAGCGGCCGAGGATGTTGTCCGCGATGTCGGTGATCGTGGCCAGGTCCTCCTCGGTGCCCTGGCCCTTGTCCAGGCGCTTGAGCACCTGCTTGAGCCAGTACGTGCCCTCGCGGCACGGCGTGCACTTGCCGCAGGACTCGTGGGCGTAGAACTCGGTCCAGCGCAGCACCGTGCGGACCACGCAGGTGGTCTCGTCGAAGATCTGCAGCGCGCGGGTGCCGAGCATCGAGCCCTTGGCGCCGACGGCCTCGAAGTCGAGCGGCACGTCGAGGTGCTCGTCGGTGAAGATCGGCGTGGAGGAGCCGCCCGGGGTCCAGAACTTGAGCTGGTGCCCTTCGCGGATGCCGCCGGCCATGTCGAGCAGCTCGCGCAGCGTGATGCCGAGCGGGGCCTCGTACTGGCCGGGCCTGGTGACGTGGCCGCTGAGGGAGAAGATGCCGAAGCCCTTGGACTTCTCGGTGCCCATCGAGGCGAACCAGTCGGCGCCGTTGCTGATGATCGAGGGAACACTGGCGATCGACTCGACGTTGTTCACGACAGTCGGTGAGGCGTACAGGCCCGCCACGGCCGGGAACGGGGGCTTGAGTCGCGGTTGACCTCTGAAGCCCTCCAGCGAGTCGAGCAGCGCCGTCTCCTCGCCGCAGATGTACGCGCCGGCGCCGCTGTGCACGACGAGTTCCAGGTTGTACCCGGAGCCGAGGATGTCCTCGCCCAGGAAACCCTTCTCGTACGCCTCGCGCACGGCCGCGTGCAGCCGGCGGATGACGTGCAGCACCTCGCCGCGCACGTAGATGAAGGCGTAGTTGGCCCTGATCGCGAACGCGGTGATGATGACGCCCTCGACCAGCGAGTGCGGGTTGGCCATCATCAGCGGGATGTCCTTGCAGGTGCCCGGCTCCGACTCGTCGGCGTTGACGACGAGGTAGTGGGGCTTGCCGTCACCCTGCGGGATGAATCCCCACTTCATGCCGGTGGGGAAGCCGGCGCCGCCGCGGCCGCGCAGGCCGGAGTCCTTGACCGCCTGGATGACGGCGTCGGGGTCCATGCCCAGCGCCTTCTTGGCCGCCTTGTAGTCACCGCCGTAGCCGTCGAGGGTGAAGGAGTCGGCCTGGTCCCAGTTGGCCGTCAGGACCGGGGTCAGTGTGGTGCTCATGCCTCGGGGGCCTTCCATCCGTTGGCCTTGGCCACCTTCAGGCCCTCCAGCGAGGGGCCGGCGGCCGACGGGCCGTCGCCCGCCTGGTCGTCGGGCAGGCCCGCGAGCACGCGCGAGGCCTCCTTGAAGGTGCAGAGCTTCTTCGGTCCGCGGGTCGGCCGCACGTCCTTGCCGTCACGCAGGTCGTCGACGAGCTGCTTGGCCGAGGCGGGCGTCTGGTTGTCGAAGAACTCCCAGTTGACCATCATGACCGGGGCGAAGTCGCAGGCCGCGTTGCACTCGAGGCGCTCCAGCGAGATCTTGCCGTCGCCGGTGGTCTCCTCGTGGCCGACGCCGACGTGCTCGGACAGCTCGTCCCAGATCTGGTCGCCGCCCATGACGGCGCACAGCGCGTTGATGCAGACGCCGACGTGGTAGTCGCCGGCCGGCTTGCGCTTGTACATCGTGTAGAAGGTGGCCACGCCGGTGACCTCGGCCTTGCTCAGGCCCAGCATCTCGGCGCAGAACTCCTTGCCGTCGTCGGAGACGTAGCCGTCGGCCGACTGCACGAGGTGGAGCAGCGGGAGCAGCGCGGACCGCGTCTTGGGGTAGCGGCCGATGATCTCCTTGGCGTCCTGTTCCAGACGCTCCCGGACTTCCGGTGAATAAGTCACCGGTCCACACCTCCCATGACGGGGTCGATAGAAGCCACCGCGGCGATCACGTCGGCGACCTGGCCGCCCTCCGCCATGGCGGGGAAGCCCTGCAGGTTGCAGAAGGAAGGCTCACGGAAGTGCACGCGGTACGGGCGGGTGCCGCCGTCGCTGACGACGTGCGCCCCGAGCTCGCCCTTGGGCGACTCGATGCTCGCGTACGCCTGGCCGGCCGGGACCCGGAAGCCCTCGGTCACCAGCTTGAAGTGGTGGATCAGGGCCTCCATCGAGCTGCCCATGATGTGCGCGATGTGATCGGGCGAGTTGCCGAAGCCGTCGGGGCCGAGCGCGAGCTGCGCGGGCCAGCCGATCTTCTTGTCCTCGATCATCACCGGGTCGCCCTTGAGCGGGCCGGCGATGCGGTCGAGAGCCTGCTCGACGATCTTGAGCGACTCCTCCATCTCCCGCATGCGCACCAGGTAACGCGAGTAGACGTCGCAGCCGCGCTCGGTGGCGACCTCGAACTCGTACGTCTCGTAGCCGGAGTAGGGCTGCGACTTGCGCAGGTCCCAGGGCAGCCCGGCGGCGCGCAGGATGGGGCCGGTGATGCCGAGCGCCATGCAGCCGGTCAGGTCGAGGTAGCCGACGTCCTTGGTGCGGCGCACGTAGACGGGGTTCTCGTCGAGCAGCTTGCGGATGTCCTTGATCCGCTTGGGCATCTCCTTGAGGAACTCGCCCACCTTGTCGACCGCGCCCGCGGGCAGGTCGACGCTCACGCCGCCCGGCCTGACGTAGGCGTGGTTCATGCGCAGACCCGTGATGTACTCGAACAGGTCCATGATCATTTCACGGTCGCGGTAGCCGAACAGGAACGGCGTGGTCGCGCCCAGCTCCATGCCGAACGTGCCCATCGCGACCAGGTGCGAGGCGATGCGGTTGAGCTCCATCATCATCACGCGGATGGCCTGCGCCCGCTCGGGCACGCGGTCGGTGATGCCGAGCAGCTTCTCCACACCGAAGCAGTACGCGGTCTCGTTGAAGATCGGCGAGAGGTAGTCCATGCGGGTCACGAACGTGGTCCCCTGGGTCCACGTCCGGTACTCCATGTTCTTCTCGATGCCGGTGTGCAGGTAGCCGATGACGCTGCGCGCCTCGGTGACCGTCTCACCGTCGAGAGTCAGGACCAGGCGGAGCACGCCGTGCGTGGACGGGTGCTGCGGGCCCATGTTGACGACCAGGCGCTCTTCCTCGGTGTCGCGCGCTCCGCCGACGACCTCGTCCCAGTCTCCGCCGGTGACCGAGTAGACCTTGCCCTCTGTCGCCTCGTCATAAGCGGTGCTCATGAGTAAGACCTCCTCTGGTCCGGCGAGGGGATGGTGGCGCCCCGGTACTCGACCGGGATGCCGCCGAGCGGGTAGTCCTTGCGCTGCGGGTGACCGTCCCAGTCGTCCGGCATCATGATCCGGGTGAGCGACGGGTGACCGTCGAAGACGATGCCGAAAAAGTCGTACGTCTCCCGCTCATGCCAGTCATGACCAGGGTAAACGCCCACGGTGGATGGAATGTGCGGGTCGCTGTCCGGTGCGCTCACCTCCAGGCGCACGCGCCTGTTGTGGGTGATCGAGCACAGGTGGTAGACGGCGCGCAGCTCCTCGCCCTTCAGGTGCGGGTAGTGCACCCCGGACACGCCGAGCGACAGCTCGAACCGCAGGGCCGGGTCGTCGCGCAGCTTCTGGCAGACCTCCACCACGCGCTCGCGGCGCACGTGCAGCGTCAGCTCGCCGCGGTCGACCACGACGCGCTCGATGGCGTCGTCGAGGGCGAGGGCGTCGACGAGCTCGTCGAAGTAGCCGCCGTACGGGCGGGGCGTGGAGATCTGCGGCGCCCGGCGGACGACGAGGCCGCCGTAGCCGGAGGTGTCGCCGGAGTCGTGCGCGCCGAACATGCCGTGCCGGGCGACGGGCGCCTCGGGGACGGCCGGGACCGAGGCGGCCTCGGGGGCCTCCCCGCTCTCCGGGCTCCCGGGAAGGTGGTCGGGCGAGGTCACTTTCCGGCCCCCTGGTCGATCAGCGGCAGCGTGCGCAGCGCCCGCAGTTCGAGGTCCTCGATCTGCTTGGCGCGGTGAGCGCCGAACTTCATGTTCTGGATCTTGTCGTGCAGCTTCACGATCGCGTCGATCAGCATCTCCGGCCGCGGCGGGCAGCCGGGCAGGTAGATGTCGACCGGCACGACGTGGTCGACGCCCTGCACGATGGCGTAGTTGTTGAACATGCCGCCGCTGGAGGCGCACACGCCCATGGCGATGACCCACTTGGGCTCGGCCATCTGGTCGTAGATCTGCCGCAGGACGGGCGCCATCTTCTGCGACACGCGCCCGGCGACGATCATGAGGTCGGCCTGGCGGGGAGACGCCGAAGCGCGCTCCATGCCGAAGCGCGCCAGGTCGTAGTGGGGGCCACCGGTGGCCATCAGCTCGATGGCGCAACATGCGAGGCCGAACGTGGCCGGCCACACGGAGCTCTTACGCGCCCATCCGGCGGCCGCTTCGACCGTGCTGAGGATGAACCCGCTGGGGAGTTTCTCTTCAAGTCCCATTTTCAGTCCCAGTCCAGACCCTTGCGGCGCCACACGTACGCGTAGGCGACGAGCACGGTGACGATGAACAGCAGCATCTCGACCAGCGCGAACAGTCCGAGGCCGGACGCGATGACGTCGCCCGCGTCGTTCTTCAGCGGTGCGAAGGAGACCGCCCACGGGTAGAGGAAGATGATCTCGATGTCGAACACGATGAAGAGCATCGCGGTGATCATGTATTTGAGCGGGAACCGTCCGCCACCGACCGGCTGGGGCGTCGGCTCGATGCCGCATTCATAGGCGTCAAGCTTCGCGCGGTTCCAGCGCTTGGGACCGGTGAAGGGAGCGATGGCGACCGAGAAGATCGCGAAGCCCCCCGCGAGAACGGCGAGCACCAGGATGGGCACGTAAAGGTCCATCGCTACGCCTCCTCTGGAGTCGCCGCGCGCGCGGGCGCGCAGCTTGATGTGTCTGTCGTGGGAATCATGCTGGTGGGGCGACCTTCGAGAGTGCGTTGATGATCATGTCGGACGCATCGCCTCGCCGGTCGGTGAGATTACCAAGGAGTTTGAGCGCGAAGCGCATCAGCCTCGGGTGAGGCAGGCCGTGCCTGGTCCCGAAGCGCATCACACCCGGCTTCCCAATCGCCTCGACGAACAACCTCCCTAGTGTGAAGTAGCCGCCGTAGGCGTCCTTCATCACCTGGGGGTAGGTCCTCAGGATCCGCTCGCGCTGTGCGGGAGTGGTGTCCTTGAGGGCCTTCGCGATGATCTCGGCGGCGATCTCGCCGGTCTCCATGGCGTAGGCGATGCCCTCGCCGTTGAACGGGTTGATTGACCCGCCGGAGTCACCCACGAGGATAAGACCCCGCGTGTAGTGCGGCTGCCTGTTGAAGGCCATCGGGAGAGCGGCGCCGCGGATGGGGGCCGTCATGTTCTCCTCGGTGAAGCCCCAGTCGGCCGGCATGGCCTTGCACCAGCGCTTCAACAGGTCGCGGTAGTCGATGTTGCCGAACTGGGCGCTGGTGTTGAGCAGCCCGAGCCCGACGTTGGCGGTGCCGTCGCCGACGCCGAACACCCAGCCGTAGCCGGGCAGCAGCGTGTCGCCGTCCCACAGCTCCAGCCAGGTCTCCAGGTAGTCGTCGTCGTGGCGGGGGCTCTCGAAGTAGGTGCGGACGGCCACGCCCATGGGCCGGTCCTCCCGCTTGTGCAGGCCCATGCCGATCGCCAGGCGGGTGCTGTTGCCGTCGGCCGCCACGACCACCCGGCTGCGGTACGTCGCGCCGTCCTTGGTGCGCACGCCGACGATGTGCCCGCTGCGGTCGTCGAGCACCGGCCCGGTCACGGTGACGCCCTCCATGAGGCGCACGCCGTTCTTGACCGCGTTGGCCGCGACGATCTGGTCGAAGTCCTTGCGGGTGCGGACGAGCCCGAAGTCGGGGAAGCGCTCCAACTGCGGCCAGTCGAGCTCGAAGCGGTGGCCGCCGCCGACGACGCGCAGGCCCTTGTTCCTGATCCAGCCGGGCGCGTCGATGTCGACGCCCATGTTGAGCAACTGCTTGACGGCACGCGGCGTCAGGCCGTCGCCGCAGACCTTCTCGCGGGGGAACCTGGTCTTCTCCAGGAGGAGCACGTCGAGACCGGCCTGAGCGAGGTAAAAGGCGGTTGCGGAACCGGCGGGACCGGCGCCGACGACGATGACGTCGGCGTCAGCCTGTATGGCTGGTGGCACGGTCACTGGACTGTCCTGTCCTACACGCTCGAAGGCCTCGGGGTCTTGCGCCTTCGTTCCTTTGTGAACCCCTTCACAAACTTGTCGGCCCGCAGTCTACTGCTTTTCCTGTACATAGTGGCAGTCGGGGTACGCATCCCGGACACAAGAAGACCCTCCGTCGTCAACGAAGGGCCTCGCACGAGAGCGTCAGACTTCGACCCCGGCGTTGCGCACTCCGCCGAGGAACGCCCGCCACTCACCGGGCGTGAAGGACAGAACCGGACCGGAGGGGTCTTTCGCGTCACGCAACAGCACCTCACCGGTTGTGCTCCGGGTAAACTCGACGCACTCGCCGGCGGCCGCGCTGAGACTGCTCCTGCGCCATCCGTCCGGTGAGACAGTGAGGCCTCATCGGACGGACTACCTCCTGAGTCTCATTGGTCTGGACCAATGACGGTAGCCAACAGAAGATCGGCTGAGCCCGCAAGACACGCCGCGATAACCATGTCGTTACAATTGATCTGCCAACGACGCGGTGAATTCGGAGCCTTTCGCGCCCGTCGTCGCGGGCCACGGCGAGCAGCAGGTCGCCGCGCTCCGCCGGTGCCGTGGTGCCGCAGCAGCCTGGCGACGTCCTTCTCGGACGGCGCCACCTGCCCGTTCTCCATCGGCGAGCTCCCGGCGGCGGAGTGCCGGATTGATTTCTCCGATCACCCGGGCTCCTTCCGGGAATTCGAGGAGATATGCCCAGAATGAGCAATCCCGGAAAGAGCCCCCGTCGTCATCCCGGCGGGAATTGCACGAGGTCTCCCTCAGAGCAACCCGCAAAGGCGAAAGCGGGCAGAAAGGCGCAAGCCGAATCCCTGAACTCCGGCCAGGCAGGACCGGGCCCGGTCAGGCGGGCTTGAAGGCCCTGTGCACGGCGACGATGCCCATCGAGAGGTTGCGCCAGGCGACCCGCTCCCAGCCGGTGTCACTGATCGTCCGGGCCAGCGTCCGCTGGTCGGGCCAGTCCCTGATGGACTCGGCGAGGTAGTCGTAGGAGTCGTCGTTGGAGCCGAACACCCCGGCCACCTTGGGCAGGAACTTCATCAGGTACTCGCGGTAGACCAGGTCGAACGGCGCGAACGTCACGTGCGAGAACTCCAGGATCACCAGCCGCCCGCCCGGCCTGGTCACCCGGAGCATCTCGCGCAGCGCCTGCGAGGTGTCGTGCACGTTGCGCAGCGCCACCGAGATCGTCACCGCGTCGAAGACGCCGTCCGCGAACGGCAGCCGCATCGCGTCACCGGCCACGAAGGGGATGCCGGGCCCGCTCAACGAGTTGCCGCCGTGCCGCCGCACGCCCGTGCGCAACATGCCGAGGGAGAAGTCGGAGGCCACCGCGCGGGCGCCGAGGCTGGTGAAGCTGTCGGTGGAGGTGCCGGTGCCCGCCCCCAGGTCGAGCACGACCTCGCCGGGCCCCGCGTCGACGGCGGCGGCCACGGCCTTGCGCCAGAGCCTGACCTGCCACAGCGAGGCAACGTCGTTGACCAGGTCGTAGCGCCGGGCGGTGCGATCGAACATCGCCGCGACCTCGTCCGGCTGCTTGTCCAACTGAGCGCGCGTCATGCGGACAAGAGTACTCACGCGGCCGGCGGGGTTTTCGCCGGGCGTTACGGCCTTTGACCAGCTACCGCCGGGTGGACGGGCGGACCCACGGCGAGCCCGGCCCTTACGGCAATTCACGCAAAGTAACGGCACCACTACCGCACGTCTGCTAGTTGTTGGTGAATGCTTGCCCGTGTCGCCCTTGCGGCGATCATCGCTTCGGCCCCCGTGGCGCATCCCCGCGTGGTCTCGGCCGACCCGGTCGACAACACCCCCCACGTCCTCGACGGCATCGTCAACGCCATCGCGCTGGTCGGCGGCACCGTCGTCGTCGGCGGCTCGTTCAGCGAGGTCGGCGACGCCGCCCGCACGTACACACTGCGCCGGGCCAACCTGTTCGCCTACGACCTGGCGACCGGCCGCATCCTGCGCGACTTCGCGCCGTCCGTCGCCGGCCCGGTCTACGGCCTGGCCGCCGGCGACCACGGCACGGTCTACGTGGGCGGCGCCTTCCCCGGCGTCAACAACACCGGCGCCCGCGCGCTGGCCCGGATCAGCCTCGCCGACGGGCAACTCGTCAGCGGCTTCTCCCCCCGCGTCGAGGGCGGCATGGTCACCACCCTCGTCAGGAACGGGTCCAAGCTCTACGTCGGCGGCGACTTCGTCCGGCCGCGCGTCGCCCTGGCCGGGCTCGACGCCGCGACAGGCGTGGCCGACCCCGGCTTCGTCATCACGCCGGGCGAGCCGCTGACGCCCAGGGTGAAGGTCCAGGCCCTGGCTCTGTCGGGGAGCAGGCTGGCGGTCGACGGCTCGTTCACCATGCTCGGCGGGAAGTCGCGCCCGCAGCTCGGGCTGGTCGACGTCAGCGGGCCCGTGGCCAGGGTCGCCGACTGGCGCACCGAGATCTACGCGCAGCGCTGCGCCGAGCCGTTCCCCTCCTACGTGCGCGGCCTGGACTTCTCCCCCGACGGCCGCTATTTCGTGGTCGTCACGACCGGGGGCCCGAGGGGTCGCATGTGCGACACGGCCGCCCGGTTCGAGACGTACGCGACGGGTTCGGACATCAGGCCGACCTGGACCAACGCCACCGGCGGCGACTCGCTCTACGCGGTCGCGGTGACCGGCTCAGCGGTCTATGTCGGCGGCCATCAGCGCTGGCTGAACAACCCGCAGGGCCGCGACTCGGCCGGCCCGGGAGCGGTCCCCCGCGAGGGCATCGGCGCCATTCATCCGTCCACCGGAAAGGCGCTCGCCTGGAATCCCGGCCGGGAGCGCGGCATCGGCGTGAAGGCATTTCTGGCGCACAAGACAGGGCTACTAGTCGGTAGTGACACAACGCGACTCGGACGGGAGTACCATGCCCGGATTGGCATGTTCCCCCTGCCCTAGTCGCCCTGCGGCTTCGGGCGATCGATCTTGTTGCTGAGGCGTTGGCTGACGGCGTCACGCTGCCTCGACAGCAACACGTAGCTGGCTACGCCGCTGATCACGAAAGCGGCTGCGAGCAGGATCAGCGGGTTTTGCAGGCCGACGAGGTAGAGAACACCCAGGGTCACGACAAACAGGCCGATCCGCGACGCGGTGTAAACGAGAACGGGATGCACAGGTTCGAGGTTACTCGTCCCTGGGTAGCGGTCGCTCTTCGCATCGGACGCGAGCGCTGCTACTGTTCCCAGTAAGGGTGTTTCGTAAAGAAACACCCACGAGAGCCCCAAAGAGGCTCTATCATATAACAATCGGGCAGTCAGCTGATAACAACCCGTGATCTTTGTCGAAAACCACGGATAAATCAGGCTTCGCTCGACACACTGGTTACCTGTCCGCCCGCTGGCAGGAAGCGGGATGCGAGGGGGAGAGATTGGTGGAGAGTAGCAGCGAGCGTCTGCTGACCCCAGGAGAGGTTGCCGCCCTCTTCCGGGTAGACCCAAAGACGGTTACGCGCTGGGCTGCGGCAGGCCGCATCAGCAGTATCCGCACCCCCGGAGGGCACCGGCGCTTCCGCGAGTCGGAAGTGCACGCCCTTCTTAGAGGCGAGGACGTTCTCACGGCCGACAGGCCAGCAGGTGAGTCCCCGCGCGTCTGACGTTCCGTCTAGTCGGTGATCCTGAGATCCGCCAGGATCACCGCTGGCGGGACCTCAATCCGCCTCACGTCGTGAGGCCGTGAACGAGCGTGCTTCCGGGCCACACCTCCCGAGGGCAAGCACGGGGCGGCGCCAACCGCCGACCGTGGCTGGCGCCCGTCCTCCTCAGGCGTCCTCCTGGCTGGCCTTGAACGCCAGGAACTCGCGTTCGAGGTCGTCGTTCTCCTCCTCCCAGCGACGCCTGCGCTCGGCCGCCTCCTCCTCGGTCAGCGACTCGGGCAGCCACTTGTCGTATTCGGGATCGCCGGGCTGCACGTCCACGTACGCGTTGCCGATCAGACGCCCGTCTTCGCTGGTCAGGCTCTGCGGCACGCGCAAGGTCCCGTCCGCGAGCCGGATCACGTACATGGCTGATCACCTAGATTCCGTAGCGCCGGTTGAAGAAGAGCATGACGTCGAGCGCCATCCGTGTGTCGCCGCCGAGCATGTCCACCAGGGCCGGGCGCTGGCGGGCGGCGATGGCCGCGAAGGCGTCGGCGAAGAACTCCTTGCGGCCCAGGCCGTTGCCCTGGCGGTGGAAGGTCGAGGCCAGCTTGGGGAACGCGTTCTGGTAGAGCTTGAGGAACTCCGGCGAGTCCGACACCCATTCGCCGTGGAGCGAGTCCAGGTCGTCGATGGCGTGCCCGACCTCGTGCATCATCACGTCCGGCGTGGGTGAGGGCCGGTCGCCCACCACGATCTTGCGGTCGCCGTACGCGCCGGCGCAGATGTCCCAGGTGGCCCGGCCCGCCGGGAGCGGCGCGCCGCGTAAGTAGCCCATGTCGTCGAGGTCGGGGACGCCGCCCGCGCCGACGTAGATGCCTTCCAGGCCGGTCGCCAGCAGCTCCTTCAGCCGTTCGGGCAGCCGGGCCAGGCTCTCCACCGCGCGGACGGCGTCCTTGGACGGCGGGCCGTGCCGGGCGTCCCACTGGCGGTGGAGGATCTTCTCCAGCTTGCCGCAGTGGCGCAGGCCGTCGCCGATGGAAGGGGCCTCGGGCCTGTTGGGCTGGGCCCTGGGGGGTGTGTCGTCGAGCTCGAAGTCGTACCAGGTGTAGCGGGGGCGTTCGGCGACCGCCGCGGGCAGGCGTTCCCCGCGCTCGCGCAGCGAGAGGCCGTCCCAGGTCACCTCGCGCCGCTGGGGGGCGCCGGGGCGGGCGAACCGTTCCGGCTGCTGCTCCTTACGCCGCTCCGCGCCGTTGAGCCGCTCTCTCGGGACCTCGGGGCGGCCGTCCCTCCGCCGGGACCAGAAGGAACGGTCCGCGTCCGGAGGAGCCTCGTCGCGCCGCGAGAACAGGTACGACCCGCGTCGCCACCAACGGCCGCGCCGATGTCGGCCCTTGTCGTGAGAAAAGGCCATCGCACCCCTTCACGCCGCGTCCATGCCGAACCGGGTTCCACGGTACGACGCTGATCTTCCCGAGTCATCCGAAACGGGACATCGTCCGACACGATCACGTCGCGGATGGCTTACAGTTCGGGCATGGCAGGTGTTCTGATCGGCCTGGCGTTGCTGGCCTTCTGGCTCTTCTCACTCTTCGACGTCATCACCGCACCCGAGGAAGAGGTCAGGAACGTACCAAAGGCGCTCTGGGTCCTCATCGTCGTGCTGATCCCGCTTCTCGGCGGCGTGATCTGGATGCTGCGCGGGCGGCCGAAGGCCGAGCGCGACCCGTGGCCGGTGCCGCCGGGCCCGGGCGCGCCGAAGGGCCCGGACGACGACCCCGACTTCCTGAGAGATCTCGACCGGCGGATGCGCGGCGACGACTAACCGCTGACGTCGGCGTAGCTGTGCAGGCCGGAGATGAAGATGTTGACGCCGACCAGGTTGAACATCAGGCACCCGAACGCCAGCAGCTGCACGATCATGGCGGCCCTGCCCCGCCAGCCGGCGGTCACCCTGGCGTGCAGGTAGGCCGCGTACGCCACCCAGGTGATGAAGGACCAGACCTCCTTGGGGTCCCAGCCCCAGTAGCGGCCCCAGGCGCGGTCGGCCCAGAGCGCGCCGGCGATGACGGCGAACGTCCACAGCGGGAAGGCCAGCACGATCGCACGGTGGGCCACCCGCTCCAGGTCGTCGCGGCTGGGCAGGCGGGACAGCCCGTCGCCGCGCACCAGGAACAGCACACCCGACACGCCGGCCAGCGTGAACAGCCCGCTGGCCAGGATCGCCGCGCTGACGTGGATCGCGATCCAGTACGAGTTCAGCGCCGGCACCACGGGCCCGGCCGCCGTGTAGAGCACCTTGACCGCGAACCCGAGCCCGAGCGTCGCGGCGATCATCACGAACGCGCCCAGGAACCGCACGTTCTGACGCACCTGGGTGAACAGGAACGCGGTCACGGCGGCGAGGCAGATGGCCACCACGAACTCGTACATGTTGCCCCACGGCCACCGGCCGACCGCCAGGCCGCGGGTGATGATGGCCCCGAGGTTGGCCGCCCAGCCGATCCAGGCCAGCACGAGCGCGATGCGCCCGGCCTTGGCCCCGCCTCCCATGACGGGCACGGGGTCGGCGACGGCCTCCTCCGCCTCGGGCGCGGAGTCGCCGTCCGAGGGGGCGCCGACCGTGACGGGCTGCCGGGCGGCCCGTTTCACGGCGGCCTTGCCCAGCACGGCCCTGCCGAAGGCCAGCTCCATCGCGAAGCCCACCATGGCGAAGATGTAGAGCAGGACGGTGGCGACGACGAAATTGTCGCTCAGCTCGGCCAATTGCTCAGCGGACATGCTGTTCTCCTGCTGATAGAGCCTTGACGATCTCGGCGAACTCCTCGGCGAAGCCCGCCGCGGAGCCCTCGGTGCGGGTCAGGCCGCCCACGTCGACCCGCCCTTCCTTGATCCGCACCCAGACACGGCGGCGACGGATCATCAACGACAGCGCGATGGCGACGACCGCGACCGCCGCGGCGATCAGCGCGGGCACGCGCCCCGGGTCGTAGGCGGTCTGGAGCGTGATCCACTCCTTGACGCCGGTGAACTCCAGCTTCCCGGCCCCGCCGGGCAGCGCGGTCGACTCCCCCACCGACAGCGGCTTGGTCGCGAACGATCCCCGCACCACCGGGACGACCTTGCCGTCGAGCTCGTCCGGCAGGATCTTGTAGACCGACTGGGGCTTGCCCGACCGCATGCCGAGGTCGCCCACGTAACCGCCCAGGAGCTGCACCTGCGGCTGGAGCTCGCCGGGGAAGGCCGAGGCGTAGTTGCCGTCGGTCAGCGGCACGCTGGTGGGCAGGAAGCGCAGCAGGAACCCCAGCTGGGACGGCTGCGCGTCGGGCGCCTTGACCACGCACGACGAGGTCAGCGTGGCCTTCTGGTCGATCAGGCAGGCCACGGGCCCTTCGTAGGCGACCTGGCCCTTGCCGTCGGTGACCTTGAAGACGGGCGCGTAGCCGTGGCCGATCAGGTACGTCTGCGTCCCGTCGACCTCAAGCGGGTCGTTGACCTTGAGCTCGTAGTCGCGGACGGGCGCGCCGGGCTCGTCGTGCACCTTCAGATAGGCGGAGTAGTCGAGCTCCTGGCCCTTCTTGTCGCCCTCGACCTGGTAGGTGGCCTTGAAGTCGGACAGCTCGAAGGAGAACGGCTGTAGCGACTCGGCCGAGACCCGGCTGCCGGGGATGAACCTGTCGTAGGCGGCCACGGTGTTGGCGAAGCCGTCGCCCTCGACGACCAGGACGTTGCCGCGGTAGCCGTACAGGGAGCCGAAGCCGACCGCGAGCAGGATGCCGATCAGCGCGACGTGGAAGAACAGGTTGCCGGTCTCGCGCAGGTAGCCCTTCTCCGCGGCCACCCAGCCGTCGCCGGTGACGACGCGGAAACGCAGCTTGCGCAGCCGTCCGGCGGCCTCCTCGACGGTCAGGTCGCCCTCGAAGGAGTCGGCGTGCGGCAGCCGGGACAGGTTCTTGGGGGCCGCGGGCGGCTTGCGGCGCAGCTCGCGCAGATAGGTCGCGGTGCGCGGGATGATGCAGCCGACGAGCGAGGTGAACAGCAGCAGGTAGACGGCGGCGAACCAGACCGAGGTGAACACGTCGAAGAGCTGGAACCGGTCGTACCACTCGGCCAGGGTGGGGTTCTGCTGGTAGAGCAGCGCCACCTTGTCGGGCTCGACGCTGCGCTGGGGCACCAGCGAGCCGGGGATCGAGCCCAGCGCGAACAGGAAGAGCAGGATCAGCGCGGTCTTCATCGAGGTGAGGGTGCGCCAGCACCATCGGAGCCAGCCGACGGGCCCCAGCCTGGCCTGCCGCGGCTCGCGCTCCTCACGCACCAGCTCGTCGACGCTCATCAGATCACCGGCTCGAACGCGCCGATGAGCCCCTGCATGGCCGCGATCATCGCTCCCCAGAGTCCGGTGACGAGCAGCAGCCCGACGGCCACCATCATGACCCCGCCGATCCTGGTGATCAGCTGGGTGTGCCGGCGCACGGCCCGGAACGTGCGCAACGCCTTGCTGTAGGCCAGGGCCGCGGCCACGAAGGGCAGCCCGAGACCGAGCGCGTAGGCGACGGCCAGCAGGGCGCCGCGCGAGGCGCTGCCCTCGTTGAGCCCCAGCGTGAGCACGACGGCCAGCGTGGGGCCGATGCACGGCGTCCAGCCGAGGCCGAACACCACGCCGAGCAGCGGCGCGCCGGCCAGGCCCGCGGCCGGCAGCTTGTGGATGCGCACGTCGCGCATCGGGCCGGGCAGCACGCCCAGGAACGCCAGCCCGAGCAGGATCGTCAGGACGCCCAGCACCCGCGTGATGATCTGGGCGTTGCCCAGCATGATCGAGCCGAGCCCGCCGAACAGCGCGCCGCTGAGCACGAACACCAGCGCGAACCCGGCCACGAACAACACCGTGCCGAGCACCAGCCGCCCCCGCTTGGGGTCGGCGCTCATGCCCGTCACGTACGACAGATAGCCCGGCACCAGCGGCAGCACGCACGGCGACAGGAACGACACCACCCCGGCCAGCAGCGCGATCGGCAGCGCGAGCAGCAGCGAGCCCGAGGCGACGACGTCACTCATCGCGCACCTTGGTGAGCGTGTTCATCAGGTCGGTGTACTTGACCGCCCCGAGCGCCCTGGCCGCGACCCGCCCCTGCTTGTCGATGACCAGCGTGGACGGGATCGCCGCGGGCGGCACGGTGCCCTGGAAGGACAGCGCGACCTTGCCGGGCTGGTCGAAGATGTGGGAGTAGCCGGTCTGCTCGGTGCGTTCGAAGGCGATGGCGTCGGCCTGGCGGTCCTTGAAGTCGACGCCGATGAACTGCACGTCGCCCTTGGTCTTGGCGGCGGCCTCCTTGAGCACCGGCGCCTCGGCCCGGCACGGGCCGCACCACGAGGCCCAGAAGTTGATCACCACGACCTTGCCCTTGTGGGCGGCCAGCGAGGCCGTGCCGCCGTCGAGCGTGGGGCCCTCGACCGGCGGGGCCGCCTTGCGGTCGGAGACGTCGAAGACCTGGATCTTGCCGTCGCCCGCGACGAACCGGGTGTCGCCCACCTGGGGCTGCCCGCTCTGGTTGGCCGCGCAGCCCGTGGTGAGCGCGGCCAGCGCGGCCAGGAGAACGAGGGAGATGGACGTCGCGCGCACGGAGGATGATCTCCTTGTACTACAACCGGTAGAGCTTGCAACTCTACCGGCGGGGACTCATGGCCCGGACATCAGGCCCCTGGTATCGACGGCCCCGCACTCAGCGATCCGGCCGGCTCGCTGTAGCCGACACTGACCAGGCGGTCGCCCTCGAAGGTGAAGGTGGTGAGGCTGGCCAGCGCGCACTGCCTGCGGCGCGGGTCGTGCCAGAGCCGGCGGCCCTCGGCGGCCATCCTGATCGTCCAGATCGGGAGCTGGTGGCTGACCAGGACGGCCTCGTGCCCGCGCGCGGCGGCCCTGGCGTCGTCGACCGCCGACTTCATCCGCGCCACGATCGCCGGGTACGCCTCGCCCCACGACGGGCGCAGCGGGTTCCAGAAATAGCGGTAGTTGCGCGGGTTGCGGAGGATGGCCAGCCCCTGGCCGACCGGACGGCCCTGCAGCATGTTCGCCGCTTCGAGCAGGCGGTCGTCCTTGGTCACGTCGAGGCCGAGCTTGTCGGCGAGCGGAGACGCGGTCTCCAGCGCGCGTTCGAGCGGCGAGCTGTGGACGGCGACGATGTCGCGACCGCCGACGGCCTTGGCGACCGTCTCGGCCATGAGCCTGCCGGTGTCGGACAGGTGGTAGCCGGGCAGCCTGCCGTACAGGATGCCGCCGGGATTGTGCACCTCACCGTGGCGCAAAAGGTGGACGACGGTGGTTTCAGCCATGGTGTGCCACAGCCTATCCGTTTCGATGCCGGTCATAGTCAGGGGCTGCCTGGTCCGGCATTTCGCGCGGCGGTAGGGTCGGGGACGACTGCGCCTAGGGTTCCGCGTCCGGCCTGCCCTCCCCCGCCACCACAACCAGGGCCGGAAGACAGGTCCGAGCGGCGCCACGGCCCCCGGGGGGTCGTACAGCTGACGGGACAAAAGCCTGGAGGCTCCTCTCCGTCACCCCTGGAAGGAGTCGCCCGCATGAGCCCTTGGGCGCTGGTCCTCATTCTCGTCGCCGCCGTCGCGCACGCCACCTGGAACCTGCTGAGCAAGAAGGCGGCCCAGGCCGACGGGATCGTCTTCCTCTGGCTGATCGGGGTCGTGGCCACGGTGGTGTGGAGCCCGCTGTTCGCCGGGTTCCTGCTGGTCACGGGCGCCCGGCTGTCGTGGGGCGACCTCGCGGTGATCTGCGGCAGCACGGCCCTGCACCTGGGGTACTTCGTGCTGCTCCAGCGTGGCTACGGCGCGGGTGACCTGTCGCTCGTCTACCCCGTCGCCCGCGGCACCGGGCCGATGCTGGCCAGCCTGGTGGCCGTGCTGCTCCTGGGCGAGCATCCGGCGCCGGCCGGCGTGGCCGGGATCGTGCTCGTCGGGGTCGGCGTGTTCATGATGAGCGGCGGCGCGGCCGGGCGCGGCGACCTGCGGGGGCTGGTGTCCGGGCTGGTCGTGGGGCTGTTCATCGCGGGGTACACGGTGTGGGACTCGCAGGTGGTCAGCGCGTTCGCGGTGGCGCCGATCATGCTCAACTACCTCGGGGAGGTCGGGCGGGCGCTGGCGCTCACGCCGTTCGTCGCCGGGGCCAGGCGGCGGCTGGTCGTGAGCGTGTGGCGGGAGCACCGGTCGCGGATCGTGGGGGCGGCGTTCCTGATCTTCCTGTCGTACCTGCTGATCCTGGTCGCGTTCACGATGGCGCCGGTGAGCGTGGTCGCGCCGGCGCGCGAGGTGAGCGTGCTGATCGCGGTGGTGCTCGGCGGGCGGCTGCTGGCCGAGGGCGACCTGCGGCGGCGGCTGCTGGCGGCGGGCGTGATCCTCGGCGGCGTGGTGGCGATCGCGCTCAGTTGAGCGCGGGCGCGGGGGCGGGGGCAGGCGCGTGGCGGGTGCTCAGCTGACCGCCCAGGCGTTCTCCTGCTCGCGGCTGACGGCGACCAGCGCCTCGACCGTGGCCCTGATCGCGGGACGGCGGGCCGCGTCGGTGCGCCACACCGCGTAGATGCGGCGCGACTGCCGCGGCATGAGCGGGACCAGCCGCACGCCGTCGGGCACGCAGTCGCGGCCCAGCCGCGGCACGATCGCGCAGCCCAGCCCGGCGGCGACCAGGGCGAGCTGGGTCGGGTACTCGTCGGCCATGCAGGCGATCTCCGGCTCCAGCGAGGCGTTGCGCAGCGTGAAGACCAGCCAGTCGTGGCAGACCGTGCCGGGCGAGGAGCTGATCCACTGCTCGCCGTGCAGCTCGGCCAGCCCCACCTCCCTGCGCCCGGCCAGCGGGTGACCGGCGGGGATCGCGACGTCGGCCACGTCGTCGAGCAGCGTGGCCCTGGACAGGCCCTCGGGCATGGCGATGGGCCGGTTGAGCCAGTCCTGCATCACGCCCAGGTCCAGCTCGCCCCTGGCCACCTCGCGCAGCACCCGCTCGGGCTCGCGCTCGTAGAGGTGCACGTGCAGGTCGGGGTGGTTCTTCTTGAGCCGGACGACCGCGCCGGGCATCAGCCCGCGGGTCGCGGTGGCGAAGGCGGCGATGCTGAGCCGGCCGACGACCTCGCCGCGCAGGGCCTCGAAGTCCGCCTCGGCGGTCTCGACCAGGGCGAGGATGCGTTCGGCGTGCTCGGCGAGCAGGCCTGCGGCGTCGGTCAGCCGGACGCCGCGCCCGTTGCGCTCCATGAGCCGGGCGCCCGTCTCCCGCTCCAGCTTGGCGATCTGCTGGCTGACGGCCGAGGGCGTGACCATGAGCGCGTCGGCCGCCGCGCCGACCGAACCGTAGACGTGCACGGCGTGAAGAGCCTTGAGCCGGTTCAGGTCCAACATGTAAGCCAGACTAAAGGGTTTAGCGTAGAAAGTCTCGCTTGTGGTTGTATCTGAAGCAGATGAAAATATATGCATGCGAATCATTAAGAGCAGGAAGCCCGAGACCCGTTCCACCTCGTACCTCAAGGTGCTCGCCGAGCAGGCCCGCGAGCAGCGCAACCGGTACCAGAAGACCCGCTCTGCGTGAGCCCCCGCCACCTCGCCCTCGCCGTCGGCCTCGCGGCCGTCTGGGGCTTCAACTTCGTCGTCATGCAGGTCGGCCTGAAGTACTTCCCCCCGCTGCTGTACGCGGGCATCAGGTTCACCCTGGCGGCGTTCCCCGCCCTGCTGCTCGTGGGGCGGCCCGGAGTTCCGTGGCGCTGGGTCGCCGGGGTGGCGGCCACGCTCGGAGTGGGTCAGTTCGGCCTGTTGCTGGTGGGCATGCGAGCGGGCATGCCGGCCGGGCTGACCTCTCTCGTCCTGCAGATGCAGGCGCTCTTCACCGTGCTGTTCGCGGTGACGCTGCTCGGTGAGCGGCCCACCGCCCGCCGCGTCCTCGGTCTGGCGGTCGCCTTCGGCGGCCTGGCCCTGGTCGCGTTCGACTTCGGGGTGTCCGGCCCGCTGGGCGCCTTCGCCCTGTGCGTGGCCGCCGCCGCGGCCTGGGGCCTCGGCAACGTGGTGCAGCGCAGGGCCGCGCCGCCGGACTCGCTGCGGTTCATGGTCTGGGTGAGCGCCTTCTCGGCGCCGCCCCTGCTGCTGCTGTCGCTGCTGGTCGAGGGGCCGCCCGTGCTGACCGCCCCCGCCGAGGGATGGTTGTCGCTGGCCTACGTGGCCTTCGTCTCGACGCTCGGCGGGTTCGGCGTGTGGGGCTGGCTGCTGCGCCGGTACGACGCCTCGACCGTGGCGCCGTACACGCTGCTCGTGCCGGTGTTCGGCATGTCGTCGGCCGCGTTGGTGGCCGGCGAGCCGCTCTCCTGGATCGAGCTCCTGGCCGCGGCCCTCATCGTCGCCGGCGTGCTCTACGCCGGCACCAGGCCGCGCCGGGTCACAGAACCGCCGCGGCCGCCTTCGCCGCTGCCGGCAGGGCGTCGGCGATCCGGTTGAGCGCCTCGTCGTCGTGGGACGCCGACAGGAACCACGCCTCGTACGCCGACGGCGGCAGATAGACACCCTGGTCGAGCATCGCGTGGAAGAACGCGGTGAAGGCCGCGGTGTTCTGGGCCTTCGCCTGGTCGAAGTTGCTCACCTCGGCCTCGGCGAAGAAGATCGAGAACAGGCTGCCGGCCCGCTGCAACCGGTGGGGCACGCCCGCCTTCGCCAGCGCCTCGGCCGCCGCGTCGCCCACCGCGAGCGCCGCCGCGTCGATGCGCGCGTAGGCGTCGGCGTCGAGGGCGCGCAGGGTGGCCAGGCCGGCCGCGCAGGCCAGCGGATTGCCCGACAGCGTGCCCGCCTGGTAGACCGGGCCCTCCGGAGCCAGGAAGGCCATCACGTCGGCCCGGCCGCCGAACGCCGCCGCGGGCAGGCCGCCGCCCATGACCTTGCCGAACGTCATGAGGTCGGCGTCGACGGGGTCGAGGCCGTACCAGCCGGCGGACGAGACGCGGAAGCCGGTGAGCACCTCGTCGACGATGAGCAGCGCGCCGTTGGCCGTGCACAGCTCGCGCAGCCGGGCGTTGAAGCCGTCGCGCGGCGGGACGACGCCCATGTTCGCCGGGCACGCCTCGGTGATCACGCAGGCCACCTCGGCCGCCGCGAACGCCTCCTCCACCGCCTGGACGTCGTTGTACGGCAGCACGATCGTGTCGGCCGCCGACGCCCCGGTGACCCCCGGCGTGTCCGGCAGCCCGAACGTCACCACCCCTGACCCTGCCGAGGCCAGCAGCGCGTCGACGTGCCCGTGGTAGCAGCCGGCGAACTTGATCACCTTGGACCGCCCGGTGAAGCCGCGCGCCAGGCGCACCGCGCTCATCGTCGCCTCGGTGCCGGAGCTGACCAGGCGCACCTTCTCGACCGGCGCCATCCTGGAGACGATCTCCTCGGCCAGCTCGACCTCGCCGGGCGTGGCGGTGCCGTAGGAGAAGCCGTGGGCGACCGCGCCGGAGACGGCCTCGACGACCGCGGGATGCCGGTGGCCGAGGATCATCGGACCCCAGGAGCAGACCAGGTCGACGTAGCGGTTGCCGTCGACGTCGGTGATGTAGGGCCCCTGGCCGGAGGCCATGAAACGCGGCGTGCCGCCCACCGCGCCGAACGCGCGCACGGGCGAGTTGACGCCGCCGGGCACCACTTCCCTGGCGCGGGCGAACAGGTCCTCGGAGTTCTGTGTACGGCTCACCCGACCCAGGTTAGCCCCGCGTACCGGTGCCCTCGCCGCAGGGCGTGGTCAGTCGGCCAGCCATTCCAGGATGCGCAGCGGGTCGGGCAGCGGGCGGCCGTCCGGCGGGCGGAGCCAGGAGACCGGCTGGCCCGTGGGCAGGGTCGAGGGCGGCGCGAGCACGTAGCTGTCGCGGCAGTGCCAGCGCAGGCCCGGCGTGTCGTCGATGGTGGCCGGGTCGCAGTCGAGCTGGCAGGACCACCACTCGTCCTCGTCCTCGGGGTTGCCGCGGGTGGCCACATAAAACAAGACCCGGTCGCCTTGAGCGGCGACCGGGCCTGGGTGGGCATCGGCGGCGTCGATCCTGGTGAGGGCCGACAGGCCGGAGGCGAGCGGTACGTCGAACACGTCGAACACGCGCCCTGTGGGCAGGATCACGTTGGCCTCGGGCTCGCTCTCCCACCAGCGGGTCAGCAGCGTCGTGTCCGTCGTGGCCTGCATGTGCCAGGCGGGCGAGAGCGGATGGGCGCCCGGGTCTGGACAGCCGACGCGGTCGCACGAGCACGCGCGGGGGCCGTGACGCAGCGGAAAGGCCCCCGGCACGACGGGCCAGCCCAGGGACGCGTACTCCAGCACAGTATCGATGCGCGTCGGCCGCGACCGCTTTCTGGTACGCCGAGCCAGTGGTACCCCCACCATGGTGTCTCCCGTCGAAGTCCAGCGCCTGAGGAGGTCCCGGCTCCGGGCCGTTCGCGCACCGCGGGACACACCAGCACTTGTTATCGCACTCTAACGCACAGGCCTCAGGAGTTGACGGGAAACCCCATGGTTAGAGCCCTCGTGCCACTTCCGTCGCCCAGTACGTGAGGATCAGGTCGGCGCCGGCGCGCTTGATGGCGACCAGCGACTCCATGATCATCCGCTCGCGGTCGACCCAGCCGTTGGCCGCGGCCGCCTCGACCATCGCGTACTCGCCGCTCACCTGGTACGCCGCCACCGGCACGTCGACCGCGTCGCGCACCCGGGTGATGACGTCGAGGTAGGCCAGCGCAGGCTTGACCATGACGGCGTCAGCGCCCTCCGCCAGGTCGAGCCTGACCTCGCGCAGCGCCTCCTCCAGCGGACCGGCCGGGTCCTGCTGGTGGGTGCTGCGGTCGCCGAACTGCGGCGCGCACTCGGCCGCCTCGCGGAACGGGCCGAAGAAGGCGGAGGCGTACTTGACGGAGTAGGCCAGGATCGGGACGTCCGCGTAGCCGGCCCCGTCGAGCGCGGTCCGGATGGCGCCGACCTGGCCGTCCATCATGCCGCTCGGCGCCACCATCTGGGAGCCGGCGGCGGCCTGGGCCACCGCGATCGAGGCGTAGCGCTCAAGCGTGGCGTCGTTGTCGACGTCGCCGGACGGGGTGAGGATGCCGCAGTGGCCGTGGTCGGTGAACTCGTCGAGGCAGGTGTCGGCCATGACCACGAGGGCGTCGCCGACCTCGGCGTTCACCTCGCGCAGGGCGACCTGGAGGATGCCGTCGGGGTCGTCGGCCGCCGAGCCGGTCGCGTCCTTGACCGCCGGGATGCCGAACAGGATCAGGCCGCCCACGCCGGCCTCGGCCGCCTCGTGCGCGGCCTTGCGCAGCGAGTCGCGGGTGTGCTGGAACACACCCGGCATCGACGCCACCGGCTGCGGCTCGTCGATGCCCTCCTTGACGAACATCGGCAGGATCAGGTCGGCGGCGTGCAGCCGGGTGCCCGACACCAGCCGGCGCAGCGCCGGATTGCGGCGCAGGCGCCGGGGACGTGCGACGGGGAACTGGGCGCTCACTTGGCTCTCCTCCTGGCGCCACGGCGGTTCTGGGAGGGCTTGCGCGGGCTGTCACCCGCGGCCACGGCCGCCTGGCGCTGCTTGGCACCGAACTCGGCCAGCGCTGCGGCCAAGGCGGATGCGGATGGCTTGTCGGACATGACGTCGACCCGGAGCCCGAACTCCTCGGCCGTCTTGGCCGTCTGCGGCCCGATCACCGCGATCACGGTGACGTTGTGCGGCTTGCCCGCGATGCCGACCAGGTTGCGCACGGTGGAGGACGAGGTGAACAGCACGGCGTCGAACCCGCCGCCCTTGATCGCCTCGCGGATGGGCGCGGGCGGCGGCGCGGCGCGGACCGTCCGGTACGCCGTCACGTCGTCGCACTCCCAGCCCAGCTCGGTGAGCCCGGCCACCAGCGTGTCGGTCGAGATGTCGGCCCGCGGCAGCAGCACCCGGTTGATCGGGTCGAGCATCGAGTCGTAGGGAGGCCACTCGGCCACGAGCCCTTCGGAGGACTGCTCCCCCGAGGGCAACAGGTCGGGCTTGACGCCGAACTCGACCAGGGCCTGGGAGGTGGCCTCGCCCACGGCGGCCACCTTGAGCCCGGCGAAGGCCCGCGCGTCGAGCCCGTACTCCTCGAACTTCTCGCGCACCGCCTTGACGGCGTTGGCGCTGGTGAAGGCCACCCACTCGTAGCGGCCGGTGACCAGGCCCTTGATGGCGCGGTCCATCTGCTGCGGCGTGCGCGGCGGCTCGACCGAGATGGTCGGCACCTCCTCGGGCACCGCGCCGTAGGCCATGAGCTGCTCGGACAGGCTGCGCGACTGCTCCTTGGTACGCGGCACCAGCACCCGCCACCCGAACAGCGGCTTGGTCTCGAACCACGACAGCCGGTCGCGCTGCCCCACGGCCTCGCCGACCACGATCAGCGCGGGCTCGGTGAACCCGGCGTGCTTGAGGTCGGCCTGCAGCCGTCCGAGCGAGGACACGACGGTGTACTGCTCGGTGGTGGTGCCGCCGCTGCTGACCGCGACGGGCGTGGTGTCGGGCTTGCCGCCGGCGATCAGCGCCTTGCCGATGGCGACGGCCTCGGTGATGCCGTTGTAGATCACCAGCGTGCCGCGGGTGGCGGCGTGGGACGACCAGTCCTGCTCCTGAGCGGCGTCGACGACCCGGAACTCGGGCACGGCCGTGGCCGCCGGGATGCCGGCGTAGGTGAGCACCGCGGTCGCGGGCGGCACGCCGGGCACGATCTCGAAGTCCACCTCCGCCGCCACGCAGGCCGCGACCTCGTCGTCGATCGAGGAGAACAACATGGGGTCGCCCGCGCACAGGCGCACCACGAGCTGCCCGGCCTTGGCCCGCTGGACGTAGTCGCCCTCGGCGACCTCGACGCCCTCGCGGCAGTACTTGAGCAGCGGGCCGAACTGCTCGTCGTCGAGCACGACGGCGTCCGCCTTGCCCAGGAGTTCGGCGGCGCGGAGCGTCAGCAGGTTGGGGTCACCGGGACCCGCCCCCACGAAGGCGACGAAACCGGAGGTTGGACTATCGGAGCTCAATGGGAATGCTCCCCCATCAATCTGTCGGCCCCTTCGGCGATCATCTCGGCCGCCAGGAGGCGGCCCAGCTGTGCAGCCTCCGAAGGAGAGCCGGCGGCGGACTTGCGGACCGCTTCGCGGCCGTCGATGGAGACGACCGTGGCGGTCAGGTTCAGAGTGTGCCCGTCATCGGCCGCGAAAGCACCCACGGGAGCGGCGCAGCCGGCCTCCAGTGCGGACAACACGGCGCGTTCGGCGGTCACCGCGCTGCGCGTGCGCGGGTCGTCGAGCACTGCCAGGGTCTCGACCAGGTCGGCGCGGCCGGCCAGGCACTCGACGGCGAGCGCGCCCTGGCCGGGGGCGGGCAGCAGCTCCTCGACCTCGAAGATCTGCGCGATCTCGCCGCCGCGGCCGAGCCTGGTCAGCCCGGCGCTGGCCAGCACGACGGCGTCGAGCTCGCCCGCGGCGATCTTGCCGATGCGCGTGTCGGCGTTGCCGCGGATCGGGACGTACTCAAGGTCGGGGCGCAGCGCGCTCAGCATGGCGACCCGGCGCGGCGAGCCCGTGCCGACCCGGGCCCCGGCGGGCAGGTCGGCGAACTTGTGCGAGCCGACCAGCGCGTCGCGATGGTCGTGGCGCTCGGGGAGCGCGGCCAGCGTGAAGCGCGGGTCCTGCTTGGTCGGCAGGTCCTTGAGCGAGTGGACGGCGAAGTCGATCTCGCCCTCGACCAGCTTGTCCCGCAGCGCGCTGACGAACACGCCGGTGCCGCCGAGCTGCGCCAGGTGGGCCTTGGTCACGTCGCCGAAGGTCGTCACGCCCACCAGCTCGACCGGACGCCCGGTGCGCTCGGTGAGGGCGTCGGCCACCATCTGGGACTGCGTGGTCGCCAGCACACTGCGGCGGGTGCCCAACCGCAGGTTCACAGCTCCACCTCCCTCACGGCCGCGGGCATCTTCGGGTCGAGATCGAACAATTCACGCAGGGCTTCCGCATAATGATCGCCCCCTGGACCGGCGGCGAGCTGCTTGACACGCACAGTCGGCTCGTGAAGCAGTTTGTCAACGACCCTCTGCACGGTCATGGCGACTTCGTCCCTGGCCTTGTCGTCGAGATCGGGCATACGCATCATCAGGCGGCCGAGCTCGGACTCGACCACGCCCGCCGCCTTGCTGCGCAGCGCCACCACGGTGGGGGTGACGCGGGCGGCGCGGGCGGCGTCGAGGTAGGTGTTGAGCTCCTCGGCCACGAGGGCGCGCACGGACTCGACGGCGTCGCCGCCGTGCGAGCCGATGCCGGACTCCTGGATGGTCTCCAGGTCGACCAGTGTGATGCCGGGCACCTCGCGCACGGCCGGGTCGATGTCGTGCGGCAGCGCCAGGTCCAGCAGGAACGCGCCCCTGGTCAGCATATCCGGGGTGATGACGTGCCGCCCCGCGCCGGTGCAGGTGATGACGACGTCGGCGCCCGCCAGCTCCTCGGGAACGGCGGCGAACCCGACGGCCCGGCCGCCGACCGAGTCGGCCAGCCGCGCGCCCCGCTCGTACGTGCGGTTGGCCACGACGATGTCGGTGACGCCGGCGCGCTGCAGCGTGACGGCGGCCAGCGAGCTCATCGAGCCGGCGCCCACCACCAGCGCCCGCCGCCCGGCCAGGTCGCCCGCGAGCGCGAGGCCCGCCGAGACCAGCGAGGGGCCCGCCTGGTCGATGCCGGTGTCGGCGTGGGCGCGCTTGCCGACGCGCAGCGCCTGCTGGGTCAGCTCGTTGAGGGTCGCGCCGACCGTGCCGTGCTTCTGGGCGAGCTTGAGCGCCTGGCGGACCTGGCCCAGGATCTGGCCCTCGCCGACGGCCATGGAGTCGAGGCCGCACGCCATCGAGAACAGGTGCTCGACGG
Organism: Nonomuraea sp. NPDC047529; assembly: GCF_040642995.1. Classification (NCBI taxonomy): domain Bacteria; kingdom Bacillati; phylum Actinomycetota; class Actinomycetes; order Streptosporangiales; family Streptosporangiaceae; genus Nonomuraea; species Nonomuraea sp. NPDC047529. The sequence continues at coordinate 129,847 of NZ_JBEYTJ010000001.1, forward strand.
CCCGCTCCTCGTAGTGCACGTAAAGATGCGGGGTCAGCTCGTCGGCCGGCACACCCGAGTGCACGGCCAGCAGCCCGCTGATCGAGGTGACCGCGGCGTGGAAGCGGTCGACCGTGACGTAGATCTCGACCCTGTTGCAGGTCGAGATCACCATGGCCTCCGCGACGCTGGCGTCCTGCTGCACGTCGTGCAGCAGCTTGACCAGCGCGTCACCGGTCACCGAGACGCGTTCGAGAAGAGCCACCGGAGAGGTCCGGTGGCTTAGTCCGATCGCCAGAACACTCATTGACCGTCCACCGCCATGAGTGGCCCCCCAGCTTTGCGTTGCTCGTGGAACGCGAGAATCTGCAGTTCGATTGACAGGTCGACCTTCCGGACGTCGACGGTGTCCGGAACGGTGAGGACGACTGGGGCGAAGTTCAGGATGCTGGTCACGCCCACGGCGACAACGCGATCGCACACTTCCTGCGCCGCTGCCGCCGGTGTCGCCAGTACCACGATCGAGACTCCACGCCGCCTGATGACGGCTTCCAGTTCGTCGATGTGCTCCACATTCAACCCCGCGATGGTGTCGCCCACGACTTCGGGGTCGGCGTCGAAGAGCGCGGCCACGCGGAAGCCCCTGGAGACGAAACCGCCGTAGTTCGCCAGGGCGCGGCCGAGGTTGCCGACCCCGACGATCGCCACCGCCCAGTCCTGGGTGAGGCCGAGTTCGCGGGAGATCTGGTAGACGAGGTACTCCACCTCATAGCCTACGCCGCGGGTGCCGTACGAGCCGAGGTGCGAGAGGTCCTTGCGGAGCTTGGCCGAGTTCACGCCCGCGGCCACGGCCAGGTCCTCCGAGCTCACGGTCGCGACGCCGCGCTCCGCCATCCCGTGCAGCGCCCGCAGGTACAACGGAAGCCTGGCGACCGTCGCCTCGGGGATGCCGCGGTCACGGGACTGGGACGTGCTCTTCACGTGCCGGAGCTCCAGGGAACGGGCGGTGGGGACCGCGTGAACGGATTAGAACCGTCTTTCAGGTTAATCCCTTTGTGAACCGATGCACAAAGTAGGGGCGCTACCGTTGGGGACATGCATCGCATCACCTTGCTCGGCAAGCCCGGCTGCCACCTCTGTGACGACGCCCGCGCGGTCATCGCCAGGGTGGCCGGAGAGCTGGGTGTGCCGTGGGAGGAGGTCAGCATCGACTCCTCCGAGGAGCTGAGGGAGAAGTACTGGGAGATGATCCCGGTGACGTTGATCGACGGCGTGCAGCACGACTTCTGGCGGGTCGACGAGACCCGCCTGCGCGCCGCCCTGGCCTAGAACATCACGGTGGGCAGCGGCACCACCTTCGCGGCGTTGACGTTGAGCTCGATCACGTTGGTGGCCAGGACCATCGCCTGACGCTCGTTGAGGAAGCGCTCGACGTGCGGCTGGCGCTGGTGGTCGCGGTAGGCGACCTCGTCCCGGTAGAGCTCGTAGACGATGCGCTGCAGGGGGGCCGACTTGACGGCGTGGCAGGCGTAGACGAGCGTGTCGGGCTCGCTGCGGCGCACGGCCTCGACGGTGGCCTCCGCCAGGCGGTCGAACGCGGCGCCGGCGCCGTCCATGATCGTGAAGACGGTGAGCAGGCCGTAGATGCTGGGCGCGGGACGGCCCCCGCCCTGCTGCGGCTGCGGCTGCGGTTGCGGTTGCGACGGGCTGAACAGCTCGGCGCCCGGGTAGGCCACGCCGGTGCCGGGCATCGAGTAGTCGGGCCGCTGGGGCGGGGGCTCCATGCGCGGGGAGGTGTCCATGCGCGGGGGCGGGGAGCCGTTCATGATGTAGCCGGTCGCCGGGCCGGTGTCGGGGGCGGCCCCCATGCGGGCGGCGTAGTCGACCTGCTGGTCGCCCGCCCGGTACTCGGCCACCAGGTCGCCCAGGCCGGGTGAGCGGCGCGGGGGCGCCACGGGAGGCGGCTCGGCGGCCGGCACGGGCTCCGGCGCGGCCCTGCGTCCCGGCCGGTGCTCCCGGTCGTCGTGCGGCGCCTCAAGCTCGTCCTCGTCGTCGTCCTCGTACGGCGCCAGCGGGCGCAGCACGGTGTACCAGATCGCCGCCGAGCCCACCGCGAGCAGCGCCGTGGTGAACAGCGGCGGGACCGCGAACCGCATGGCGCCCACCAGCGCGATGCTCGACGGCGCGATGACCAGGACCGCGTGCAGGTTGTCGGTGTCGTACTCGTCGCCGCCGCGCCACTTGAGCGCGGCCACCACCACGCACGCCAGCAGGACGAGCACGTCGATCGCGTGCACGCCGATGAGCAGCTTGTCCGGGATGAGCCCCCACAGGGCCGAGCCGGACGGCAGCTTCTTGCCCAGGTCGGTGGACCTGAGCGGGTCGAAGGTCAGGATCGCGACGGAGACGACGGTGAGCGCGATGCCGAACAGCCATGCGAGGAATCTCGGCGGCACCTTGTCGGCCATCAGCTGGATCAGGCCCACGGCCAGCCAGAGCGGCGCCAGCAGCGAACCCGTCACCTGGTAGATCCGGAACGTGACCGGCCCGAAGCCCAGGACGGAGCCGATGGCGACCACGGCCAGCGACAGGCACAGGGCTCCAGCTGCAACGGTCCAGGCGATCAACCAGCCCTCGGGCTCGTCGCGCAACCGGCGGATCAGGGCTCCGGTCGCGACGGCGGCGAGGAGCGCACCGGCAAGGGCTATGACAGCAACAAGGATCTCCATGGTGACTCCAATGCTGCCGGACGATGCCTCCCGGCCGGTAGCCGAAGAGAAAACAGGCGCTCCATGAGGGGCTTCGCCGCAGGCTGTGGGGTATGCGCCTATACGGTATAGGGCGATTACTCGTAGCCATGCCAGCGGGCACGGATTGTGGAATTTCGAGTTGATTTCTAGAGTATTCGAGCACGCCGCACCCCTTACCCCTAGGGATATCGGATGCCTGATTCGTGGCCGTTCGCCGGGCTGCTTGCTCCGCCGGTCGCTGGACCTGCCCGGACGGGCGAGCTTGGCGTGCGCGAAGAAGTGCGCGAAGAAGTGCCCGACGACATCCGCACGCTGGTGCTGCACGCCAAGAACGGATGCACGGACTCCTTTGGCACGCTCTACGACCGCTACGTGGACCTGGTCTACCGCTACATCTACTTCCGCGTCGGCGCCCACCAGCTCGCCGAGGACCTCACCAGCGAGACCTTCCTGCGCGCGCTGCGCAGGATCGGCGACTTCACCTGGCAGGGCCGCGACTTCGGCGCCTGGCTCGTCACCATCGCCAGGAACCTGGTCGCCGACCACTTCAAGTCCGGCCGCTACCGACTGGAGATCCCGACGGGGGAGCTGATCGACGTACCGCTCGAAGGCTCGCACATCCCGGAGAACGCGGTGGTCACCGCCATCATCAATGACCGGGTGCTGCGCGCCGTCCGCGATCTCAATCCCGACCAGCAGGAATGCGTGGTGCTGCGCTTCCTGCACGGCCTCTCGCTCGCGGAAACCGCGTTGATCATGGGGAAGAAGAGTGGAGCGATCAAAGCGCTGCAGTTTCGAGCCATTCGAACGCTCGCCAGGGCACTCAAGCACGACCTGGCGTAACCTCCCCCACCCGCACCTCGTTAGGCCAGTTGTCACGGCTGGATCCCTCAGGGAGCTGTCATGAGTAGGGCGCGCAGGCGGCGGGAGCTCGTCATCGAGCGTCTCACGGAGCTGCGGGGCCCGTCCGTGGGCGGCGGGCCGGAGCCGGCCTTCCGCGAGCGGCTGCGCGAGGACCTGGTCTCCGGCCGCCTGCTGCTGTCGGCCCCCGACGAGGAGCGCGCCCCGGCCCCGGCCGGCCCGCCCGTCCGGCGCCGCCGCCCGCTGCTGTCCCAGCTCGCCACGTTCGGCCTGGCGGGGGTCATGGTGATCGCCGCCTTCACCACGTACCAGGCGGTCCCTGGCGACACGCTGTACCCGCTCAAGAGGGCCGCGGAGAGCACCTTCGTGCACCTGAGCACCGACGACGCGGAACGCGGCGCGCGCGAGCTGGCCTCGGCCGAGACCCGTGCCAAGGAGGTCGCCAGCCTGCTCGGCTCGTCCACCGACAGCCCGCTGGTGGGCGAGACGCTCAAGGACATGGAGGACTCCACCCGCTCCGGCATCAGCCGGCTGGCGCGGACGCAGCCCCGCTCGTCCAAGATCAAGAAGTTCGCGCAGAAGCAGCGGGACGTGGTCGAGCCGATGCTGGACCAGCTCAACGAGGCACAGAAGGGACAGGCCGCGGGCTACCTCGACTACATCGAGGGGCTCGTGGCACCGGCTAGGTAAGCTGAACCGCATGTGGCGGCTAATGCGACGACGACACGAGGTTGGGGCCGAGGCCGCCGGCGAGGCCGCGGCGCGGGCGGCGGTCACCGTCGCGCCGGCCGAGCCGGTCGAGCCCGACCTGGAGGCGGCGGCCTTCTTCGACGTCGACAACACCATGATGCGCGGCGCCTCCATCTACCACTTCGCCCGCGGCCTTGCCACGCGCGGCATGTTCACCACCTCCGACCTGCTGAAGTTCGCCGTGGGCCAGGCCGTGTTCCGGCTGCGGGGCAACGAGAACCCCGAGCACATCGCGGTCGCCCGGGAGACCGCGCTCGCCTTCGTCGCGGGCGCCAAGGTCGACGACGTCGTCCATCTCGGCGAGGAGATCTACGACGAGGTCATGGCCGACCGCATCTGGGGCGGCACGCGCGCGCTCGCGCAGAGCCACCTCGACGCCGGCCAGCGGGTGTGGCTCGTCACGGCCACGCCCGTCGAGCTGGCCCGGGTCATCGCCCAGCGGCTCGGCCTCACCGGCGCGCTCGGCACGGTCGCCGAGACGGCCGGTGGCATCTACACCGGCCATCTGGTGGGCGACCTGCTCCACGGCCCGGCCAAGGCGGAGGCGGTGCGCGCGCTGGCCCGCCGCGAGGGGCTCGACCTGACCCGCTGCACCGCCTACAGCGACTCGGCCAACGACCTGCCGATGTTGTCGCTGGTCGGCAGCGCGGTGGCGATCAACCCCGACAGCGAGCTGCGCGAGCACGCCAGGAAGCACGACTGGCCGGTCAAGGACTTCCGCACCGGCCGCAAGGCCACCATGACGGCCCTGCCGATCGCTGCCGGGGTCGGCGCGATCGCGGGCGGCGTCGCGGCGGGCATCGCCCTGCGCAGGCACTACCGCTCCCACTGACCCGCCTATCGCAGGCGCTCGAACAGCTTCGCGGCCTCGGGCTGCCGCCATTCGAGCCGGTTCGGATCGTCCTTGGCCGGCTTCCACGGCACGGTGACGAACGACATCCGCGTCGCGGACGTGCTCGTGGCCAGCTCGACCATGGATTCGAGGCTCATGTCCGTCTTGATCGACTTGCTCACCTGTCCGAGGAAGGCGTTCAGCCGGTTCGGGTCGGAGGCCGCGCTCTTCGCCTTCTTCAGCAGCGCCAGCATCAGGATCTGCTGCCGCTTGATCCGCTGGACGTCCGAGCCGTCGCCGTAGCGGCGCAGGCGGGCGTAGCCGAGGGCGCTCTCGCCGTCGAGCTGGACCCTGCCCGCGGGCAGCTTCAGCTTCGACGCCTTGTCGTCCACGGGCGTCCTGAGCGTGATCTCCACGCCGCCGAGCGCGTCCACCATGCCCTTGAAGCCGGTGAAGTCGACCTCGACCGTGTGGTCGATGCGGACGTCGGTCAGCTTCTCCAGCGTCTTCCTCAGGCAGCTCGCTCCCCCGGAGTTGTACGCCGAGTTGATCATGTCCCGTCTCGCCGGCTGCGACCCGCACGCCGGGATGCGCACGAGCGAGTCGCGCGGCAGGCTGACCCCGACGGCCGCGCCGCGGTCGGCGGGCACGTGCACGAGCAGGATGGTGTCGGAGCGCCCGCCGCCCTTGCCGGGGGTCCTGGCCATGGCGGGGCCGTACTTGGCGTTGCCCGGCCCGTCGCGCGTGTCCGAGCCGATCACCAGGATGTTGCGGGCGCCGCTCATGTCGGCCGCCCCCGGGCCCATCGCCGGCGCGGCCACGGTGTTGCCGTTGACCAGCAGGGTCGGCACCGCGACGGCCGCGGCCGTGCCCACGGCGACGAGCCCGGCCGTCCAGAAGGGCGTCCACCTGCGGCGCGGGCGGTCCCGCAGCAGGCGTTCGCGCTGGCGGACGAGCGTCGCGGGCGGCTCGTGCTCCAGAGCCCCGCCGAGGTCGCGGAGCATCCTCAGATCGTCCATGGTCACTCCTCCTCCAGCATGGGGTTGGTGTCGCCGAGCGCGGCCCGCACCTTCCGCCTGCCCCTGTTGAGGCGGGAGCGCACGGTTCCGATCGGGATGCCGAGCGCCTGGGCGGCCTCCTCGTACGTGAGGTCCCCCCAGGCGATCAGCAGCAGGACGTCCCGGTCCTTGGCGGGAAGCGCGGCCAGGGCGCCCGCCAGACGGGGTCCGGCGGCCTGCGCGGTGACCCCCGCGGCGACGCGGTCGGCGGGCGACTCCACGTCGTGGTCGACGGGGGCACGCAGGAACGCCCGGTAACGCGCCGCCTCCTTGCGGTGGTGGCGGGAGATGAGCTTGGTGAGAATCCCGAAGAGCCACGGCCTGGCGTCGGGGTACGACAGGTCGTAGCTCTTCCTGCGGGAGAAGGCGACAAGGAACGTCTCACCGACGAGATCCTCGGCGGGCTCGGGGCCGAGGCGTTTGGAGACGTACCGGTAGAGCATGGCGGAGTAGCGGTCGAACAGCTCGGCGAACGCCTCCGGTTCCGTCAAGGAGGCGCTCACCAGCTCCGAGTCCGCCCCTCTGGTGGCGGGTTGCGTGATCATCTCCGCCCTTCTGTGGGGAATCGGTCACGGATGTCTTGCCACAACCCGCCAGGAGGGTTCAGATCTCCTTGAGGAAGCCGCCGTCCACGGCGATGTCGGCGCCGGTCGTGCTGCCCGAACGCGGCGAGACCAGCAGGGCGACCATGTCGGCGATCTCCTGCGGGCTCACCAGACGCCCGGTGGCCAGCTTCATCATGCCAGGGGCGACCTGGGCGATCACGTCGTCCTTCGACGCCCCGGCCATCCCGGCGATGACGTCGGCGGCGCCGCCGTCCTTGGTCCACCAGTCGGTGAGCACCGGGCCGGGCGAGATCGTGTTCACCCGGACGCCCTGCGGGCCGTACTCCTCGGAGACGGCCTTGCTCACGTGGTTCATGGCGGCCTTGGCCGCGCCGTAGTCCACGTTCATGGCGCCGGGCTGGCGGGCCGAGCCGGAGGAGATGTTCACGATCGAGCCGCCGCCGCGCTCCACCAGGTGGGGCACGGCCGCGCGGATCATGCGTACGGCCGAGAACAGGTTGAACTCGAACATGGCCTGCCAGTCGTCGTCGCCCGGCGTCAGGAAGCCGATCCGGGGCAGCGTCACGCCGGGGGGCGGCCCGCCGGCGTTGTTGACCAGGATGTCCACGCCGCCGAACTCCTCGACGGCGCGGGCGATCACCTGGGCGGGCGCCTGCGGGTCCATCAGGTCCACCGCGACGTGCGTCACCTTGGCGTCGGGCGCGGTACGCGAGGCCGCCACGACGTGCACGCCCTCCTCCGCCAGGGTGCGCGCCACGGCCAGGCCGATGCCCTTGGACGCGCCGGTGACGACGGCCACACGGCCGGAAAGCTGGAGATCCATCGAAGAGGTTCCTCTCGGGTGTCAGTGACTACACCGGGAAGAACACCGGCCCTGCGCGACCGGTTGCACTCTCACAGAAGCGGCGGGAAGGCCGGCCCTCTACGCAGCCGCAACTCGTTGAGCATCTGCTGGATGACCTCACGCACGTGGTCGGTCAGGTTGAACACCAGCATCGGGTCGTCGGCCGCGGCGGGCTCGTACTCGTCGGTGCGGATCGGCTCGCCGAACTCGATCATCCACTTCGACGGCAGCGGCACCAGCCCGAGCGGCCCGAGCAGCGGGAAGAACGGCGTGATCGGCAGGTAGGGGACGCCGAGCAGGCGGGCCAGGAACTTCAGGTCGCCGATCTTCGGATAGATCTCCTCGGCCCCCACGATGGCCGTGGGCACGATCGGCACGCCCGCGCGGATCGCCGAGGCCACGAACCCGCCCCGGCCGAACCGCTGCAGCTTGTAGCGCTCGGAGAACGGCTTGCCGACCCCCTTGAACCCCTCGGGGAACACCCCGACCAGCTCGCCCTTGCGCAGCAGCCGGTCGGCGTCCTCGGGGCAGGCCAGGGTGTGGCCGGTCTTGCGGGACAGATGGCCGAGCAGCGGAAGCTGGTAGACCAGGTCGGCCCCGAGCAGGCGGACGGCCCGCCCGGCCTCGTCGTGCAGCGCGACCTGCATCATGAGCGCGTCGACCGGCAGCGTGCCCGAGTGGTTGGCCACCACCAGCGCGCCGCCCTCGGCGGGCACGTTCTTCAGCTCGGCCGTCTCCACCCTGAACCAGTGGTGGTAGAGCGGCCTGATCAGTTCGAGCAGCACCTTGTCGGTCAGCTCGGGGTCGTAGCCGAACTCGTCGACGTCGTACTCGCCGGTGATGCGCCGGCGGACGAACGCCAGCACCCGGGCCAGCGGATCGGGCTCCTCGAACGAGGGCGCGGCGCGGATCGGGATCACGCGGCCCTCCTCTTCGTCGTGCGGCACGCTCACGTACGCACACCTCCGAACGGATGCATACCCCGCGAACGCACGAAGTCGTCGAAGGCCGCCGCGGTGGTGTACTTGGGCCGCCAGCCCAGCTCGGCCTCCAGCTTGGAGGTGTCGACCGCCCGGCCGTAACTCATCAGCCGGAGCTGCTCGGGCGAATACTCGACGAGGCCCACCCGGCGCACGGTGTTGCCGAGCGCGCGGAAGACCGGCGAGAACAGCGGCAGCGACGCCCGCCCCGCCCGGCGCGCGCACTGCGACAGCAGCAACACGCCTGCCCCGGCCACGTTGAACGTGCCGGGGTGGTCTTCGTTCGCCATCCTGCGCAGCACCTCGACCGCGTCGTCCTCATGGACGAACTGCAACCGCGGATCGAAGCCGAACACCGTCGGCAGGACGGGCTGGGTGAAGTAACGCGTGAGCGGCGAGTCGACGCCCGGACCCATGAAGTTGGCGAAGCGCAGCAGCGACACCGTGACGTCGGGCCGGCGGCGCGCGAAACCGCGCACGTAGCCCTCGACCTCGGCCGCGTCCTTGGCGTAGCCGTGGACAGGGCCTTCGTGCGGCTCCAGGTCCTCGGTGAACACCGCCGGATCGCGCGGGGACGAGCCGTAGACGGCGGTGGTGGAGCGCACCACCACGCGCCGCACGGTCGACGACCGCTGGCAGGCACCGAGCAGTTGCATGGTGCCTATGACGTTGTGCTCCTTCATGGCAGCCCTGCCGTCGCCCTTGGACGGGGCGCTGACCAGGCTCATGTGCACAACGGTGTCGATGTCCGCGGCCGCGATCACCTGAGCGATGTCGGGGCTGCGCAGATCGACCCGGACGAACTCCGTCCGGCCCAGAGTGATGCCGCCGTCCCGCGTCAGCGAGGGGGGCGGCACGGTGTCCACTCCGATGACGCGGCTGATCTCCGGGTCAGCCGCGAGGACGCTCGCCACCCGGGCGCCTATGTGGCGCGAGACCCCGGTGACAAGCACGGTGTGGGTCATCAGCGCCTCGCAGCTGCGTCGGTTACTTCTTGTTACGCCGCTGGATGCGCGTCTTCTTGAGCAGCTTGCGGTGCTTCTTCTTGGCCATCCGCTTGCGGCGCTTCTTGATCACAGAGCCCACGGGACCCCCAGGTACTGATAGCAAGTCTGAATCGATGTGCGAGCGCACACCGGGTGACAGACTACCGGCGATCCGAGGTGGATCGCCCCTTGGGGGGTGAAAGCCCGGCCTCGTGGTGCGCAGGCCGGGCCTCTCCCGCGACCGAATTCACGGCGCGTTCGGGCGCGCCGCTACTTCAACCTGCCTCGATGTAGGCCTCCCGCAGATAGTCGTGGACCGCCTGCTCGGGCACTCTGAACGACCGGCCTACTCGGATGGCCGGCAGCTCACCTGAGTGGACGAGCCGGTACACCGTCATCTTGGACACCCTCATGACCGTCGCCACTTCTGCCACGGTCAGGAACTTCACCTCGCTGAGAGGTCTTTCGCCTGCACCCATCGGACGCCTCTTCCGCACGTGTTTCCGGGTTATCCCCACTGGTGCCATTGCTCACGCACGTGTACTGCCGTCAGCGTAAGTCGGGACTCCGGGTGCGCAAACCCCCTATTTTCTCAGTCCACGGAGCCACCTGTCAGCCGGACCAGTAAAGTCGCTGGTTAGCAGCCAGGCCGAGCACCTCGCCTGGACCTTGGAACTGTCCAAGTTGCCACACATAAGAGTCGCCCAAGCACCATCAAAAGTTGGCAAAGGGACAGCGAGCCCCTTGGAATGCAGGCGCGAAAAGACGGTATGGGGAGGGCCGTTTTCGACTCAAAGGGCTCGTGAGACCAGAGTGACCAACCGCTCGGTCAGCGGAGCGTAATAGCGCGGTAGCACATTGTCGTCGAGTGGCACGACCACGTCGATCTTTCCCTCGGCCTCGCCGAGGAACAGTCCGGGGTCGTTGCTGTCGGCGAAGGCCACCGTCGGCACCCCCGCCTCGCCCGCCGCTCCCGCCCAGCCGTGGTCGGCGATCACCAGGTCGGGCAGCTCGCCTTCGAGCTCGTCGAGCATGTGCCGCATCGGGGCCGAGTCGTGGGTGTGGACGAAGCCGCCGCGGTCGTCGAGCATGGCGACGTCCTGGAGGTAGCGCAGGCGGCGCGGACGGCCGAAGTCGGAGCCGGCGTACGTCCAGCCCTCGGCCGGGGTGAGCAGGGTCGCGCCGCGCTCGACGGCGAACCTGGCCAGCGGCAGGTGGACGGCGAGCAGCCCGGTCGGGTGCCCGGTGGCGAACAGCACGCGCGGGGCCGGCCGCGCCAGCACGGACGCGATCCGATCGGCCATGGCGTCGATCGCGTCGATCGTCAGGTCGGCGTCGATGGTGTCCTGGCCCCGGCGGTGACCGGGATCGGCGACCACGCCCGCCGACTTGGCCATCAGGGCGAGGACGTCCCGGAAGGACCACGGCTGCTCGAACGTCAGGCCGAGCATGTAGTAGGGGTCGCGGTTGGCCAGCGAGCTGTAGTGGTCGAGGTTGTTCTCGCGCGACGTCGCGACGTCACCGGCGATGCGGGTTCGGATCAGGTGTCGGCGGAGTTCGTCGCGGCTCAGCACAGGTCTTCCTCATCAGGGGCACGTCAAGCGTCGTCAGGGCATCGGGTCGAGGCCGTGCAGGGGGAACACCGCGCGCCGGGTCGCCATGACCGCACGGTCGATGGGGTCCGCTGGGTCATAACCGTCGGAGAAGTCGTGAAATTCCGGGTGTCGTCCGTCGGTCATGGTCAGCGGGGGCACCTCGCCGGTGCGCTCTCTGACGTACTGGCGCCAGCTCTCGGGGGTGGGCGTGGCCGGATCGACGGGATGGCCGGCGGCCTCGGCGATGAGGTGCGTCCAGATGCGCGGCACGACCTGGACGAGCTCGTAACCGCCGCCGCCCACCGCGATCCACCGGCCGCCCGCCGTCTCGTGCGCCAGCTCGTGCAGGGCGGCGTAGGCGGCGCGCTGGCCGTCGATGCTGAGCATGAGGTTGGCGAGGGGGTCGAGGGCGTGGCTGTCGCAGCCGTGCTGGGTGACCAGGATCTCAGGGTCGAACTCGCGCAGCAGCGGCGGCACGACCGCGTGGAAGGCGCGCAGCCAGCCGGAGTCGCCGCAGCCGGCCGGGAGCGCCACGTTGACGGCCGTTCCGTCCGCGCCGGTCTCGTGGGGGAAGCCGGTGCCGGGGAACAGCGTGCGGGGGCTCTCGTGCAGGCTGATCGTCAGCACGCGCGGGTCGTCGTAGAAGACGGCCTGCACGCCGTCGCCGTGGTGGACGTCGACGTCCACGTACGCCACCCGCGTGGCCCCCTGCTCCAGCAGCCAGGCGATGGCCAGGGCGGGGTCGTTGTAGACGCAGAAGCCGCTGGCGGCGGCCGGCATGGCGTGGTGGAGCCCGCCCGCGACGTTGACCGCGTGCTCGGCCGCGCCCTCCCAGACCGCGCGCGCCGCCGCCAGGGACGCCCCGGCGATCAGCGCGGACGCCTCGTGCACGCCCTTGAAGGCGGGGTTGTCGGTGGTGCCGAGCCCGGCCCGCAGGTCGGGCACGCCGGCGACCGAGACGCCCTTGACCGCCTCGATGTAGCCGCGGTCGTGGACCAGGGCCAGCTCGTCGTCGTCGGCGGGCGCGCAGCCGGCCATCTCGACCTTGTCGAGGACGCCGAGCGCGCGGGCGAGCGCGATCGTCAGCTCGACCCTGATGGGTGCCAATGGGTGGCTTGGGCCGAAATTGTAGGAGGTGAGAGCTTCGTCCCAGATGACCCGTGCCGTTCGGCTCATGCCTCGCCCTTCGCGCGCTCCCTCACCTTGCGCCGACGTTACCGCAGCGCCCTCTTCTGGTTGTAGCCCGGGTGATCGTCGCGGACGCCTTCGGTCGCATCAGCAATTTCGTGACTTAGTGTTTTATGGTGCGCTGGGCGCGACCTTTCCTCAGAATCTTGAATTTCTTCCGACGACCCCGGGTTTTCGACACCACGATCGTGGTCGTGCTCGCCGTGCTCGCGGGCCTCGGGCTGCTCCTCTCGTCCTTCCAGACGGGGATGGCGGGGGCGTCGGGGTCGGCGCACTTCCTGCTGACCAGCGTGCTGCTGCTGGTCCGCCGGAGCAGGCCGGTGCCGGTGGCGGCGGCCGTCACGGCGCTCGACGTGATCGGCATCGCGGCGGGGATGGTGACGTCGGCCACAGTTCCGGAGGCCATCGCCTTCTACAGCCTGGCGCGCTACTCCTCCGGCCGTCCGTCGCTGGTCACGACCGTCGCGGGGATGGTCGCCTACGGCGCGGTGATGGAGATCAAGGGGCCGGGCCTCGGCCAGTTCCTGGCCGGCGCCTTCGTCGTCGCGATCCCGGCCGGGATCGGCGCGCTGGTCAAGGCCAGGGCCGAGCTGAACGAACGCGGCAGGCGGGAGGCCGCCGACGCCGCCGTACAGACCGAGCGGCGGCGCATCGCGAGGGAGCTGCACGACGTCGTCGCGCACCACATCACGGTGATCAACGCCCTGGTCGGCGGCGCGCGGGCCACACTCGCGCCCGAGCAGGAGGTCACCCGCGAGGCGCTGGAGAGCGCCCAGCAGACCGCCCGCCAGGCGATGTCGGAGATGCGCCGGCTGCTGCACGTCCTGCGCGCGGACGGCAACGACGGCCCGGACGCCGCGACCGGCGTGGGCGCCGACCGGCTGCCCGCGCTCATCGGCGAGGCCAGGAGCGCCGGGCTGCCCGCCAGCCTGACCGTCACGGGCGAGCCGGTGACGCTGCCCTCGGCCGTGGACCACGCCGTCTACCGGATCGTGCAGGAGGCCCTGACCAACACCCGCAAGCACGCGAGCGGCGCGCGGGCCAGCGTGCTCCTGGCCTACGGGTCCGCGGCGGTCGAGATCGAGGTGCTCGACGACGGGGTGGCCCAGCAGGGCGGCACGCCCGGGTTCGGGCTCGGCGGCATGGCCGAGCGGGTCGCGCTGTGCGGCGGAAGGCTTTCGACCGGCCCGCGTCCCGGGGGAGGATTCCGGGTGCACGCCCGCATCCCCCTGGAGGCAACATGATCACGGTGCTGCTGGTCGACGACCACGAGCTGGTGCGCAAGGGGTTCAGGCTGATGCTCGACGCCCAGCCCGACCTGTCGGTGGTGGGCGAGGCCGCCGACGGCGAGCGGGCCGTCGAGCTGAGCCGGCGGCTGCGGCCCGACGTGGTGCTGATGGACCTGCACATGCCGGGGCTCGACGGCGTGCGGGCGACCGAGCTGATCACCTCGGAGCTGCCGGGCGTGCGGGTGCTCGCGCTGAGCACGTTCGACCTGGACGAGAACGTGGTCGCGGCGCTCAGGGCGGGCGCCGACGGCTTCCTGCCCAAGGACGTCTCCCCCGAGGAGCTGATCGAGGGCGTCCGCGTGGTGCACCGGGGCGAGTCGGCGGTCGCGCCGCGCCTGCTGACCCGGCTGATCGGCACGTTCGTCCGGGCGTCGAGGCCGCCGGCCGCGCCCGTGCCGCGCGTGCTGGAGGCACTGACCGAGCGCGAGCGGGAGATCCTCGTCCTGATCGCCAGGGGCCGGTCGAACACCGAGATCGCCGGGGAGCTGGCGGTCTCCCCCTCGACCGTCAAGAACCACGTGACCAGCCTGTTCGCCAAGATCGGGGTCAGGGACCGGGCCCAGGCGGTGATCGCCGCGTACGAGGCGGCGCTGATCAAACCTGGAGACTAGGACCAGGCTCCCAGGCGGCGCCCGGCAAGAACGTCCTCACGGCCGAAGAGGAACGCGGGCCGCCGACGGCACGCTTGAGTGCATGACGGCGATTCGCGCAACCAACCTGAGCAAGCGCTACGGCGGCACCCATGCCGTCGCGGACCTGTCATTCGACGTCGAGCCCGGTCAGGTGACCGGGTTCCTCGGGCCGAACGGCGCCGGCAAGTCCACGACCATGCGCATGATCCTGGGCCTCGACCGGCCCTCCGGCGGATCCGTGCTGGTGGACGGGCGGCCGTACCAGGAGCACCGGCACCCGCTGCGCAAGGTGGGCGCGCTGCTGGACGCCAAGGCCGTGCACGGCGGGCGCAGCGCCCGCAACCATCTGCTGGCCATCGCCCAGAGCAACGGCATCCCGGCGAGCCGGGTGAACGAGGTGCTGGAGTCCGTCGGCCTGCGCGAGGTGGCGCGACGGCGGATCGGCGGCTTCTCGCTCGGCATGTCGCAGCGCCTCGGCATCGCGGCCGCGCTGCTCGGCGACCCCGAGATCCTGCTCTTCGACGAGCCGGTCAACGGGCTCGACCCCGACGGCATCCTGTGGATCCGCACGTTCATGCGCAAGCTGGCCGCCGAGGGGCGGACGGTGTTCGTCTCCAGCCACCTCATGAGCGAGATGGCCCAGACGGCCGACCACCTGGTCGTCATCGGCCGGGGACGGCTGATCGCCGACACGAGCGTGCAGGAGTTCATCGGGCGCAGCTCCCAGGGCTACGTACGGGTGCGCTCCCCGCGCCTGGCCGAGGTCGCGGACCTGGTCAAGGTGGGCGAGCTGTACCCGGACCACCTGCGCGTCACCGCGATGAGCACGCTGGAGATCGGCACCCTGACCGCGCGGGCCGGGATCCCCCTGGAGGAGCTGACGTTCGTGCAGCCCTCGCTCGAAGCGGCCTACATGGAGCTCACCAAGGACAGTGTGGAGTACTCGTCATGACAGACATCCTGAGGTCCGAATGGACCAAGATCCGTTCGGTGCGGTCGACGGTGTGGACGCTCGCCGTCACCGCCCTGCTCATGATCGGCCTGGGCGGGCTCATCTCGTTCGCGTCCAAGGCCACGGCCGACGGGCGGCCCATCCCCGGTGACCAGGCCGTCATGGCGGGCCTCACCGGCATCATGTTCGCCTCGCTGGCCATCGCCACCCTGGGCGTGCTGGTGATCTCCAGCGAGTACCGGACCGGCGGCATCCGCACGTCGATGATGGCGGTGCCGCGGCGGATGAGGCTGCTCGGCGGCAAGGTCGTGGTGTTCACCGCGACGGCGCTGGTCGTCAGCACGATCGCGTCGGCCGCCGCGGTGGCCGTCGGCCTGGCGATCATCCAGCCGGCCTCGGTCGACCTGGGCGCGACGGCGCGGTCCGTGCTCGGGGCCGGGCTCTACCTCACCGCCTGCGGCCTGTTCGGGCTCGGGCTCGGCACGGTGGTCCGGCACACGCCGGGCGCGCTCGTCTCGGCCATCGCGCTGATGCTGGTGCTGCCGCAGCTCACCGGCATGCTGCCCGGCCAGTGGGGCAAGACCGTCTCCCACCACTTCACCACCAACGCCGGCATGGAGGTCGTGATGGACCAGCCCGGCAACCCGCTGGGGCCGTGGAGCGGGCTCGGCGTCTACCTGCTCTGGGTCGCCGTCGCGGTGGTCGCCGGGGCCGTCCTCATGCAGCGGCGGGACGCCTGAGCCGCACGGCCGCCGGTCAGCCCGAGGCGAGCTGGCGCCCCCGGTCGCGGGCGGCCTCGATGGCGGCCAGGAAGGCGGCGCGCACGCTGTGGCGCTCAAGCTCGGCGATGGCCGCGATCGTGGTGCCGCCCGGCGAGGTGACGGCCTCCCGCAGGATCACCGGGTGCTCACCGGAGTCGCGCAGCATCACGGCCGCGCCGACGATCGACTGGGTGACCATGTCGAGCGCGGCCGCCCGCGGCATGCCGAGCAGGATGCCCGCGTCGACCATGGCCTCGACCAGGTAGAAGAAGTAGGCGGGGCCGCTGCCGGACAGCGCGGTCGCGGCGTCCTGCTGGGACTCGGGGATGCGCAGCACCTTGCCGACCGGCTTGAGCAGGCCCTCGGTGAGCTTCAGGTGCTCCTCGCCCGCGTGCGCGCCCGCCGAGATCACGCTCATCGCCTCGTCGAACTTGATCGGCGTGTTGGACATGACCCGGACCACCGGCACCTCGACGCCGAGCCGCTGCTCCACGAACGCGGTGGTGATGCCGGCCGCCGCAGAGATGACCAGGCGGTCGGCCGGGACGTAGGGGGCGATCTCGGCCAGCAGGGTCGCCATGTCCTGGGGCTTGACGGCCAGGATCAGGGTGTCGGCCGCCTTGGCCGCCTCGGCGTTGTCGACCGTGCGCACGCCGTAGGTCTCGCGCAGCGCCTGCGCCCGCTCCGGCCTGCGGCTGGTCGCCATGATGTCGCCCGGCTCGAACCCGGCGCGCAGCAGCCCGGACAGCAGGGCCTCGCCCATCTTGCCAGTGCCCAGAATCGCGATCATCTCGACCTCTCGGAGGGGAACGGACGCGGGCCCAGCCTACTAGCCTCTCGACAGCAGCGATCTGAGGAAGAAGGCCAGGTTGCGGGGGCGTTCGGCCAGGCGGCGCATGAGGTAGGCGTACCAGTCGGCGCCGTACGGGACGTACACGCGCACCTGGCCGCCCAGACCGGCCAGGCGGCGCTGCTCGGCTGGGCGCACGCCGTACAACATCTGGTACTCGAAGCCGTTGACGTCGCGGCCGTCGAGCACGGCCAGGGTGGAGGCGATCTGGATCATCCTCGGGTCGTGCGTGGCGATCATGGGGTAGCCGGTGCCCGCCATGAGGATCCTGAGGCAGCGCACGAACGAGCGGTCGATGTCGGCCGGCCTGCTGTACGCGCCGGGGGCGGTGTAGGCCCCCTTGCAGAGCCGTACGCGGGCGCCGACCAGCTTCTCGCAGCGTTCGAGCGCGTCCGGCAGGTACGCCTGGACCACGATCCCGACGTCGGGATGCTCCTTGCGCAGCGTGGCGTGAACGAAGTGCAGGCCACCGATCGTGTCGTGCTCCTCGGCGTCGAGCGTGACCGTGATGCCGCGGGGCGCGGCCGCCTCGCAGATGGTGGCCGCGTTGTCCAGCGCGACCTGCTCCGACAGCCGCAGCCCGAGCGCGGTCAGCTTGACCGAGGCGTCGCCGCCGGGCGGGAGCCGGTCGAGGAGCGACAGGTACTCGCGCACGGCCTCCTCGGCCTGCCGCCGGTCGGTCACCTCCTCGCCCAGGTGGTCGACGGTCACGAGCAGGCCCTCGTGGGACAGCTCGCGGATGATCCCGCCGACGTCGTCGGCGACGTATCGCTTGACCACGTCCCTGGTCAGCGGCGAAGTGGTGATGACGCGTTCGGCGCGTTCGCTCTTGGAGACGGCCAGCATTGCCTGACGAAGCACGTGACCCACACTAACCGCCCACTTCCTGGGTATATCGCTGAACCGCGGGCCTGCCCTTTTCGTCTTATGGATATGCGCACAATGACGACAGCGACTCTTCTCGCCGGTTCTCTGGTGCTCGCGACGAGTTGTGCCACAGCGCCCCCGGCCGCCCGCCCGTTGCCGCAGGCGCCCGTCGAGCACTCCGTGACACCGGTCACCACCGGCCCGACCAAGGGGCCTGAGCCGGTCAAGCCGGTCGGCGACGCCATCAACGTGCACAAGGTCCGCTGGACCAAGGCCACGCCCGTCTCACGTGGCAAGCAGGTGAGGCTCACCTGGTGGTCGGGCGTCGAGCCGTGCACCGTGCTGGACGAGGTCAAGGTCAAGGAGACGGCCAAGAAGGTCACCATCACCCTGTACGAGGGCACCTCCCCCAAGGCCAAGAGCGTCTCCTGCATCATGCTGGCCGTGGAGAAGACCACGACCGTCAAGCTCAAGCACGCCCTCGGCAAGCGCAAGCTCGTGGACGGCGCGAAGCCCTAGCGTCCGGGGCGCCGGCAGTCCTTGGGAACGGCCGGGCGCGCGTCGGTCCAGCCGTTCCCCGGCAGGTACGTCACGGCCTGCCCCCCGCGGTCGCGTAGGCGGCTGCGGTGAGCGGCTCGCCCGTGCCCTGGTCGAGGAGCAGCACGTTGGGTTGCGGCTCCTCGACGCGCGACGCCTTCGGCTCGGTGACCACCTCCAGTCCCGGCCTGCCCTCGGGGTCACGGACGACGCCGCGCGCGTCGGTGGCGGGCAGGCCCGCCAGGAGCCGGAGCACCATGGCCCGCCGGTCGGGACGCAGCGGCAGCCTGGTGAAGCGGGCGGCGTCCACGCGGTCGAGGACGTCCTCCTCGTGACCCGCGTCCTGGCGGCCGGCCGCCCTGCGATCGGATGGAACCACCAGGCGTTCGCCCCCGTTACGCGTGTTGTGTGGAATCGCGGTGGTTGTTGCCCGATTGCCGGGAATGCTTTCACGCTCAGAGGGGTTGAGTCGGGTAGGCTCAAGTCGTTTGACAAAGACGACACGCATCCGTAGCTTGAGTCCAACCGACTCAACTTTGACTACAAGGACGTACTCATGGCACGTGCGGTAGGTATCGACCTTGGGACGACCAACTCCGTCGTCTCGATCCTCGAGGGCGGTGAGCCCACCGTCATCGCCAACGCGCAGGGCTCGCGGACCACGCCGTCCGTGGTCGCCTTCGCGAAGAACGGCGAGGTCCTGGTGGGCGAGGTCGCCAAGCGGCAGGCCGTCACCAACGTTGACCGGACGATCCGCTCGGTCAAGCGCGAGATGGGCACCAACTGGTCCCAGGAGATCGACGGCAAGAAGTTCTCCCCCCAGCAGATCAGCGCCTTCGTGCTGCAGAAGCTGAAGCAGGACGCCGAGGCGTACCTGGGCGAGAAGATCACCGACGCGGTGGTCACCGTCCCGGCGTACTTCAACGACGCCCAGCGCCAGGCCACCAAGGAGGCCGGCACGGTCGCGGGCCTCAACGTGCTCCGCATCATCAACGAGCCGACCGCCGCGGCCCTCGCCTACGGGCTCGACAAGGAGCAGGACCAGACGATCCTGGTCTTCGACCTCGGCGGCGGCACCTTCGACGTGTCGCTGCTCGACGTCGGCCAGGAGGACGGCCACGGCTTCGTCGAGGTCAAGGCCACCTCCGGCGACAACCACCTCGGTGGCGACGACTGGGACCAGCGCGTGGTCGACGAGCTCGTCAAGCGCTTCCAGAACGCCCACGGCGTCGACCTCGCCAAGGACAAGATGGCCCTCCAGCGCCTGCGTGAGGCGGCGGAGAAGGCCAAGATCGAGCTGTCCAGCCAGGCCGAGACCACCATCAACCTGCCCTACATCACCGCTTCCTCCGAGGGCCCGCTGCACCTCGACGAGAAGCTGACCAGGGCCGAGTTCCAGCGCCTGACGGCCGACCTGCTCGAGCGGACCAAGGGCCCGTTCCACCAGGTCATCAAGGACGCCGGCATCAAGGTCTCCGACATCGCCCACGTGGTGCTCGTCGGCGGCTCGACCCGTATGCCCGCCGTCACCGAGCTCGTCCGCGAGCTGACCGGCGGCAAGGAGCCCAACAAGGGCGTCAACCCCGACGAGGTCGTCGCCATCGGCGCGGCTCTCCAGGCCGGCGTGCTCAAGGGTGAGGTCAAGGACGTCCTCCTGCTCGACGTGACCCCGCTGTCGCTGGGCATCGAGACCAAGGGCGGCATCTTCACCAAGATCATCGAGCGCAACACGACGATCCCGACCAAGCGCTCGGAGGTCTTCACCACGGCCGAGGACAACCAGCCGTCGGTGCAGATCCAGGTCTACCAGGGCGAGCGCGAGATCGCCTCGTACAACAAGAAGCTGGCCACCTTCGAGCTGACCGGCATCGCCCCGGCGCCGCGCGGCATCCCGCAGATCGAGGTCACCTTCGACATCGACGCCAACGGCATCGTCAACGTCTCCGCCAAGGACCTGGGCACGGGCAAGGAGCAGACGATGACGATCACCGGCGGCTCCGCGCTGCCGAAGGACGACATCGCGCGCATGATGCGCGAGGCCGAGTCGTACGCCGAGGAGGACAAGAAGCGCCGCGAGGAGGCCGAGGTCCGCAACAACGCGGACGGTCTGGCCTACCAGACGGAGAAGTTCCTCCGCGAGAACGACGACAAGGTCCCCGGCGACATCAAGACCGAGGTCAACGACGCCCTGGCCGAGCTGAAGAAGGCTCTTGAGGGCACCGACACCGACGTCATCCGCACCTCCGCGGAGAAGCTCGCCACGGTCAGCCAGAAGATGGGCTCGGCGATCTACGCCGCCAGCCAGGGCCAGCAGGCCGGTCCCGAGGGCGCTCCGCAGGACGCCACGGCCGGTCAGGGCGCCAAGGCCGACGACGACGTGGTCGAAGCCGAGATCGTCGACGAAGACCAGCCGAAGAAGGACCAGTGATGCCGGCGCGTGACAACGGGCACGAGGAGCCGGTGATCCGCGACAAGCGCAAGATCGACCCGGAGACGGGTGAGGTTCGGGAGACCTCGGGCGGGCAGCCCGAGGCGCCCGCCGAGCAGGCGCCGGCGGCGGCCCACGACGGCGAGCTGGCGGCCCAGCTCGCCGAGCGGACCGCCGACCTCCAGCGCCTCCAGGCGGAGTACACGAACTACCGCAGAAGGGTCGAGCGCGACCGGGTCGCGGTCCGTGAGCAGGCCGTCGCCGGCGCGCTGACCGAGCTCCTCCCCGTGCTCGACGACATCGGAAGGGCCCGTGACCACGGCGAGCTGACCGGTGGCTTCGCGAAGGTGGCGGAGTCGCTGGAATCGGTGCTCACCAAGCTGGGTCTCAGCGCCTACGGCCAGAAGGGCGACCCGTTCGACCCGACGGTCCACGAGGCGCTGATGCACAGCTACTCGCCCGACGTGACGGAGCCCACCGCGATCGAGGTGTTGCAGCCTGGATACCGGATGGGTGAGCGGGTGCTGCGCCCGGCACGGGTCGCGGTGGCCGAGCCCGAGGACGCTCCTCCCGCGTCCAATGACGACGAAGCAAACTGACAAAGGACGAAGGGCCGTAGATGAGCACCAAGGACTACCTGGAAAAGGACTACTACGCCGTCCTTGGTGTGCCCAAGACCGCCACCGCCGATGAGATCAAGAAGGCGTACCGGAAGCTGGCCAGGCAGTACCACCCGGACACCAACCAGGGCGACGCCGCCAAGGAGACCAAGTTCAAGGAGGTCTCCGAGGCGTACGACATCCTGTCCGACGGCAAGCGCCGCAAGGAGTACGACGAGGCGCGCACGCTGTTCGGGTCCGGGGTGGGCGGTCAGCGCCCCGGCGGTGGCGGTTTCCCGTTCGACTTCGGCGACCTGTTCGGCGGAACCGCCGGCCAGCAGGGCGGGGGCGCCGGTGAGCGGCTCGGCGACCTGTTCGGCGGGCTGTTCAACCGGGGCGGGGCGGCGGGCTCCACCCGTACGACGAGCGCGACCAGGCCGCGCCGCGGCCAGGACGTCGAGTCCGAGGTCACGCTCTCGTTCACCGAGGCCGTCGAGGGCACCACGGTGTCGCTCAGGCTGACCAGTTCGGCCGCCTGCACCGGGTGCAGCGGCACCGGCGCCAAGGCGGGTACGACCCCCCGGGTCTGTCCCACCTGTGAGGGCACCGGCGCGGCCAGCCGCAACCTGGGCAACTTCGCCTTCTCCGAGCCCTGCCGCGACTGCAAGGGCCGCGGGCTGCTCGTGGACGACCCCTGCCCCGTGTGCGAGGGCAGCGGCCGGGCCAAGAGCACCCGTACGATCCAGGCCAGGATCCCCGCCGGCGTGGCCGACGGGCAGCGGGTCAAGCTCAAGGCCAAGGGCGCGCCGGGCGAGAACGGCGGCCCGGCCGGCGATCTCTACATCCTGACGCACGTCAAGCCGCACCACGTGTTCGGCAGGGCGGGCGACAACCTCACGATCACCGTCCCCGTGACGTTCACGGAGGCCGCGCTGGGCGCCGAGATCAAGGTGCCGACCCTCAAGGGCATGCCGGTGACCCTGCGCATCCCGGCGGGCACGCCCAACGGCCGCACGTTCCGCGTGCGGGGCAGAGGCGTCACCCGCAAGGACGGCACCAAGGGTGACCTGCTCGCCAGTGTCGAGGTGCTCGTCCCGAAGACGCTCGACGACAAGTCTCGCGAGCTCCTCAACGAGTTCAACACCGCGACCGTGGGCGACGACCCGCGGGCCGATCTCATTCAGCGAGCCAGAAGCGAGTAGCCGATGGACGCCAACTATTTCGACCTGTCCGACGACACGCCTGTTTATGTGATTTCGGTGGCCGCGCAGCTCTCCGGGCTCCATCCGCAGACGCTGCGCCAGTACGACCGGCTCGGCCTGGTCAGCCCCGGCCGCACCGCCGGGCGCGGCCGCCTCTACTCCACAAGAGACATCATCCAGCTCCGCGAGGTCCAGCGGCTCTCCCAGGAGGAGGGCATCAACCTCGCGGGCATCAAGCGGATTCTCGAGCTCGAGAACGAAGCTCTGCGGCTGCGTGAGGAGGTTCACCGCCTGCGCGCCGAGATGCGGATGGTCAGGGCGCTGATCCGCTACGAGCTGCCACCGGGGGCCTAGGTATGGACTACAAGCTCACCCAGAAGAGCCAGGAAGCGCTCTCGGGTGCCATGCGGCGCGCCGCCGCCGAGGGCAACCCGGAGATCTCACCGGCCCATCTGCTCTCCACGCTGCTCTCCCAGACGGGCGGCACGGCCGTCCCGCTGCTCGAAGCGGTCGGCGCCGACTGGCGCACGCTGCGGGCACGCGTCGAGGAGCAGCTCGCGGCGCTGCCGAAGGCCCAGGGCGCGACAGTGGGCGCGCCTTCGAGCTCCCGGCAGCTCCTCACCGTCATGCACACCGCCGCCCAGCACGCCAACCGGCTCGAAGACCTCTACGTCTCGACCGAGCACCTGCTCGTCGGCCTGGCGGCCGACGGCGGCCCGATGGCCGAGCTGCTGAAGGCGCAGGGTGCGACCCCGCAGGCGCTGCTCGACGCCTTCGAGAAGGTACGCGGCCACGCCCGCGTCACCAGCGAGACGCCCGAGGACACCTACCAGGCGCTGGAGAAGTACGGCGTCGACCTCACCGAGCGGGCCCGCGGGGGCGGCCTCGACCCGGTGATCGGCCGCGACTCGGAGATCCGTCGCGTGGTCCAGGTGCTCAGCCGCCGCACCAAGAACAACCCGGTGCTGATCGGCGAGCCCGGCGTGGGCAAGACCGCCGTCGTCGAGGGCCTGGCCCAGCGCATCGTGGCCGGCGACGTGCCCGAGTCGCTGCGCAACAAGCGGCTGATCTCGCTCGACCTGGGCGCGATGGTGGCCGGCGCGAAGTACCGCGGCGAGTTCGAGGAGCGGCTCAAGGCCGTGCTCTCCGAGATCAAGGAGAGCAACGGGCAGATCGTCACGTTCATCGACGAGCTGCACACCGTCGTCGGCGCGGGGGCCGCCGAGGGCGCCATGGACGCCGGCAACATGCTCAAGCCCATGCTGGCCCGCGGCGAGCTGCGCATGATCGGCGCGACCACGCTCGACGAATACCGCG
This sequence comes from Nonomuraea sp. NPDC047529, assembly GCF_040642995.1. Lineage (NCBI taxonomy): Bacteria > Bacillati > Actinomycetota > Actinomycetes > Streptosporangiales > Streptosporangiaceae > Nonomuraea > Nonomuraea sp. NPDC047529. The sequence continues at coordinate 153,670 of NZ_JBEYTJ010000001.1, forward strand.
AGCGCATCGAGAAGGACCCCGCGCTGGAGCGCCGCTTCCAGCAGGTCTACGTGGGCGAGCCCACGGTCGGCGACACGATTGCGATCCTGCGCGGGCTCAAGGGCCGCTACGAGGCCCACCACCAGGTGCAGATCGCCGACGGCGCCCTGGTGGCCGCCGCCGCCCTGTCCGACCGCTACATCACCAACCGCTTCCTCCCCGACAAGGCCATCGACCTGGTCGACGAGGCCGCCTCGCGGCTGCGCATGGAGATCGACTCCCGTCCCGTGGAGATCGACCAGCTCCAGCGGAACGTCGACCGGATGAAGATGGAGGAGCTGGCCCTGACGAAGGAGACCGACGAGGCGTCGGTCCAGCGGCTCGACCGCCTGCGCCAGGAGCTGGCCGACCGCCAGGAGGAGCTCAACGCGCTCGTCGGCCGCTGGGAGCACGAGAAGGCCGGGCTCAACAAGGTCGGCGAGCTGAAGAAGCAGCTCGACGAGGCCAGAGGCGCCGCCGAACGGGCCCAGCGCGACGGCGACTTCGAGGCCGCCTCCCGGCTCATGTACGCCGACGTGCCCCGGCTGGAGCAGGCCCTCCAGGCCGCCTCCGACGCCGCGCCGCCGGAGAACGCCATGGTCAAGGAGGAGGTCGGCGCCGACGACATCGCCGAGGTCATCTCCTCCTGGACGGGCATCCCCGCCGGGCGCCTGCTGGAGGCGGAGACGGCCAAGCTGCTGCGCATGGAGGAGGAGCTGGGCCGGCGGCTCATCGGCCAGCAGCAGGCCGTACAGGCCGTCTCCGACGCCGTACGCCGCAGCCGGGCCGGCATCGCCGACCCCGACCGTCCCACGGGCTCGTTCCTGTTCCTCGGCCCCACGGGGGTGGGCAAGACCGAGCTGGCCAAGGCGCTGGCGGAGTTCCTGTTCGACGACGAGCGGGCGATGACCCGCATCGACATGAGCGAGTACTCCGAGAAGCACAGCGTGGCCAGGCTCGTCGGCGCGCCTCCCGGCTACGTCGGCTACGAGGAGGGCGGCCAGCTCACCGAGGCCGTCCGGCGGCGGCCGTACACGGTGGTGCTGCTGGACGAGGTGGAGAAGGCGCACCCGGAGGTCTTCGACATCCTCCTCCAGGTGCTCGACGACGGACGGCTGACCGACGGCCAGGGCCGCACGGTCGACTTCCGCAACACGATCCTGATCCTGACCTCCAACATCGGCTCGCAGTTCCTGGTCGACCCGAAGCTGGAGAACGACGCCAAGCGCGAGGCCGTCATGGGGGCGGTGCGCGCTTCGTTCAAGCCGGAGTTCCTCAACCGGCTCGACGACGTCATCCTCTTCGACGCGCTCGGCTCCGAAGAGCTGGCCCAGATCGTCGACCTCCAGGTCGACCGCCTGGCCCGGCGCCTGTCCGACCGCCGGCTGACCCTGGAGGTCACCCCGGCCGCCCGCGAATGGCTCTCGCTCACCGGCTACGACCCCCTGTACGGCGCCCGTCCGCTGCGCCGCCTGGTCCAGTCGGCCATCGGCGACAAGCTGGCCAAGGCCGTCCTGTCCGGCGAGATCGCCGACGGCGACAAGGTCGAGGTGGAGCTCGGCGACGACGAGCTGGTCGTCCGGCGCGGCTGAGACCCGCGCCACCGGAGCCCGGGGATCCTCACGATCCCCGGGCTCCCGCATGTCATGGCAGGGTCATCCCGCGTCGCGGCGGGGTAAGGTTCCCGCCACCCTTCGCACAAGCCGCACGCGACCGGTCGGGCAGGTGACTACCTTCGGCGTTCGTCAGATCACCGATTCCGATCAGAGGGACATGCGGTGGCATCTCAGAAGATCCGAAGCATCCTGGCGGTGGCCGCTCTGACCGTGGGCGTCACCTGGCCGGTCGCCGGTCCTTCGGTGGCCGACACCTGCAGGCCGCGGTTCCAGGCGGTCGCCTCGTTCTGCGACGGCCGTACCAGCCTCCAGCTCAACGAGAACAAGACGAACGGCCACCGGGTCGTCACCGAAGAGGTCGGCAAGCTCGCCGTGGCCGCCGGGGCCATGGCCAGGCGGCTCGGTCTGACCGGTCTGGCCGCCGCCAGGTCCGCCATGGGACCGCTGGCCGACCTCGGGGGCGTCGGGGCGACGTGGGGCATGCCGTCGCTGACCAGCGTCTCGCCCGCGCTGTTCCCCATGGCCTCCGGCGAGAGCGGCATGCGGGACCTGGCGACGACGCTCCAGGTGCCCGCTCTGCCCGCGCTCCCCGCGTTGCCGCAGCCGCCCATCGCGGCCCGGGTGCCCGCCGAGATGACGGTCGGCGAGAAGCCGACCGCCCCCGCGTCGGCCCGCTCGGCGCGGTCGGCCGCGGAGGCTCGGCAGCCCGTACGGGAGGTCGGCGGCGACCTCATCTCGAACCTGCTGCCCAAGGCCGTGGAGGGCATCGAGGGCGCCTCCACGCTGCCCGGCGGCTACCCCGCGATCGACGGCTTCAGCCGCCTGCTGCCCGACCTCGACCTGCGCTGAGCCGAAGTGTCCGGGCGCGGGTCGTGCCTGCCGCGCCCGGCTTTCTCAACCGGAGGGGCCGCGTCACACACTGACGCGCCCCCTCCGGCCCAGCTCCACAGGCACACGACGGGCAACGCGCTTGCTCCCGCACGGTTTTGCGGGCGCGCGACAAGCAGGGCCCCGCGCGGGGCCCGCCGGTCCGGCCCCCTCGACTAGGAGACGAGCTCGTCGAGCTCGTCTTCCGGAAGGCCGAGGTCGACCCTGATCCGGTATCGCGTCCGCAGCAGCGCCACCTGCTCGGGGTCGCCCTCGTCACAGCCCAGCACCGCCTGGGTGGCCCATTCGAGGCCGCCCTGGAGATCGCCGTAGGCGACCAGGGTCTCCGCGATGGTGTGGGCGGTCGTCGTGGAGACGTCGCCCTCCGCGCGGATGGTCTCGATGAGCTCCCGGGCCTCGTCGGGCCTTTCGAGCTCGAAGAGGGTGTCGGCGATGCCGGCGCGCGCGTCGAAGCCCGCGTCGCCGCCGTCCTCCACGGCGCGCTGGAAACACTCCATCGCGCGTGCGGGCTGTCCCGCCGCTCGCCACTCCTCGGCGGCCAGGACGAGGATGGACGCCCTGGAGACGTCGCCGGACGAATAACCGAGCGCGACGTCGTAAAGCCGACTGGCCAAGGAACTGTGGTCGTCGGCCAGCAGGGCCTGCTCAAGCAGACGATCAAGGTGCTCTCGGGTCACATGCGCCACACCGCGAGACTACCGAGCCGCCAGGCGCTTTGCCCGGTCAATGCGCATCGCCGGTCACATGCAAATTCGGCAACGTTCCGTCAAAGACTGGTTACGCTGCGCGTGTCTGTGCAGGTCATAGGGCATATATCCGATGCTTTGCGTCTCGCGGGCGGAGGGGGCTGTAATGGGCATGTCCAAGCAGATGACCTTCACGCTGGCCTGTGCCGTCGTTCTCTCGGCCCTCGGGCCCGGTGTGGCCGGGTATCTGTCGGCCCGGTTCGAGGCCATCCAGACGGCCGAGCGCAACCTGCACGCGCTGGAGGCCAGGCTCGACGTCAGGCAGGCCCGGGACGTCCGGCCAGTGTCCTTCCCCCTGCCGTGCCTTCGTACGCCGTTGACGCCGCGCATCCAGCAGGTGCCCGCGACGGCGCTGGGCGGCCGGGAGCTCATGAGACGCCTGCACCGGGAGACGGAGGCCCTGGCGCCCGGGTCGCGGCAGCGGACCGAACCGGGCGCCCAGCGGCCGGTCATCGCCGGTACCGCCCGGTGATCCGGTCGATCACCTGCGCGTAGAGGTCGCCGCGCATCTCCTGGACGAGCGCTTCGAGCGGTGAGCGCCCTGGCACGCGGGCGACGTCCAGCTCCCTCAACGCCTCCCTCACCGGCTTCCTGACCGGCACCCTCACCGACGCCCCGACCGGCGCCCTGACCGGCGCTCGGACCGTAGCCTGCACCTGCGCCTTCACCTGGTCCTTCACCGGGGCCCTGACTGGTGCCTTCACCGGGACCGCCACCGGAGGGGCCACCCGGACGGCGCTCGGGCGGGCGGGCCGCCGGACGCGGGCACGCTCCCGATGGGCCCGCGCCCCGACGACGACCGCCGGACGCGCCCCCGGACGCGCGGGCACCCCCGCGACGGCCTCCGGACGGGCGGGCGCCTCGACCTCGGCGGGCACGGCCGCGGGCGGGACGGCGCGGCAGGCGACCACGGGCCGCACGGTCATCACCGCCGGCTCCGTGTCGTCGGCGGCGTACCCGGCCGTGTAACCGATCACCCCGCTGGCGCCCACGGCCAGGACCAGCCCGAACGTGGCGTAGACCGGCCCACGCCTGCGACGGGGATCGAAGGGAGCACTGCGGTGGAAGGCGGACGGTGGAAGATCGGACATCTTCACCTCCCGGGACCCGTGACGGACAGTGAATGAAAGATCGCTCACTGCTGTCATGCCCAGATCTGCGTCAGCGTCCCACGTCGCCCTCGGTCAGCTCGTGCGGCGACCACGACCTGAGCTGGCGCGACAGAAACCCCCGCACCAGATGCTTGGCGGCGTCGATGATGTCCGGCGCGCCGGCGGGGTCGCGCCGGAAGGCCAGCTTGAGCACCGCGTCGCCGGCCTCGACGGCGACCAGCACGGCCAGGTCGAGCGTCTCGCTGTCGGCCAGCCCGAACCCCTTGAACAGCAGGCCGCGCAGCCTGCCCGCGATGACCGTGTTGTTCTCGGAGTCGGAGTCGAGCAGGTTGAGGTCGACGACGTCGCCGAAGTGCAGGCTCCTGAAGCCGGGGACCGTGCGGTGCATGTCGACGTACTCGTCGATGATCGCGTCGACGGCCTCCCACCAGCCGCGGTACTCCTCCTCCATGAACCGGCGGCCCACCCGCGCCACGAACTGCTCGACGTTGCGCCGGGTGAGCTCCTGGGTGATGGCCCGCTTGTCGGGGAAGAACTGGTAGACCGATCCGATCGCGACGCCTGCCCGCTCGGCTATGCGGGTGGTGGACAGGGCCTCGTAGCCGGTCTCGTCGAGGAGTTCGGCGCAGGCGTCGAGCATGCGCTCGACGCGCCGGGCGCTGCGGCGTTGGGCCGGCTGCCGCCGGAGAGCTTTGGGGTGGACGCAGTCATCATCCATTTGCGGCGAGGACACGGATTCATCTTCTCTCGTCGGCACGATCGTTACCTACTCATTTGCGGGATTTCTCGGACGGCTGCCGCGCCGCGTCGCCCATGGCGAAATCCACGACTCGGCATAACCGTATTTCCGCGCTGCTCGGCGGGCCGAATGTGCGCTGCGACGCAGGCCCGCGGGGCAGGGTGGACGTCCGTCCGGTCCGCTCGGTGTCCTCGGGGCGATGCTCCGGATAACGTCCCGCGGATCGCCGCCGATGGTGTGTTCGAGAAAGTTCCGGCGGGCGCGAGCGTCATATTGTTCGGCACACTATATTGCGAGACGATATTTTGCGAATATTCTTCAATTTGCGGGATATCAGCGACGGCTCTCCTCGGGGTGACCCGTCGAACCGTCCGGAGGGTGGATCGCTCAGGGGCGCGCGGCCAGCCCCGAGCACGAGCGCAGGGCCTTCCAGTCGTTCACGGCCTGGGTCTTGGCCGTGCCCGTCATGGGGACCGGGATGCCGCCCTGGATCGTGGCCGGGGTCCACTGGTCCTTGAGCACCTTGCGGCCGTTGATGGTCAGCGTCAGCACGCCCGTCCTGCCCGTGGTGCCCGGGGTCGAGTTGTAGAAGACGAAGTTGCCCATGCCGTAGCTGACGTAGGCGTCGTCCAGGTATCCGGCGCCGAGCAGGATGTGCGCGTGCCCGCCGACCACGACGTCGGCGCCCGCCGCGACCAGCTTGGGGGCGAGTGAGCGCTGGGCCTCGTTGGGGCATTTCTGCATCTCGGTGCCCCAGTGCAGGTGCACGATGACGGTGTCGGAGTTCTTGCGCGCCTGGCGTACGGCCTTCAGCAGGCTGGCCTCGTCCTTGGCCGAGGCCAGCCCGCCCTTGTCGGCCGTGGCCGTCCACGACTGGATGAACTCGGCGTCGAGCACCTGCGTCGCGCCGATGATCGAGACCCGGTTGCCGTTCACGGTCTTACGGAAGGGTTTGTAGGCCTGCGCCGCGTTCGCGCCGATCCCCACGATCGGGAACTTGCTGCGCTTGATGGCCGCCAGGGAGTCGGTCAGGCCGCTCTCCATGTAGTCCATGCCGTGGTTGTTGGCCATGGAGGCGACGTCCACCCCGGCCGCCTTGAGCGCGGCGAACGCGGTCGCCGGCGCACGGAAGGTGAACTGCTTGCCCGGCGCGGGCGTCCCGGCCGTGGTGATGGCGGTCTCCAGGTTGACCATCGACAGGTCGGACTTGCGCAGGACGTTCGCGATGGGTCCGAGGGCGGTGCCCGGGTTGGCGAGCCTGCCGCGCAGGACGCCCTCGAAGTGCACGTCGCCGCCGAAGGAGATGGTGAAGGGCTTTCGTACGGGCTTCGGCTTCCGGCTCGGCGACTCGGCCGCCTGCTGGTCGACCTGCTTGCTCAGCGGCTCTTTCTCGGGTGCCGACGAACATGCCGCGAGGGAGGCGGCGACGACCAGCACCGGCAGGACACGGGGGAGTCTCATCTACCGCCATTTCCACTCGATCCAGACTTTTCCGGATCGAGCATTCTATGGGCGGCAGATTAGGACTTGGTATCACCACTTCCCACCAACCATGCCAAAGCGGACCTGGTGGCGTCGTCCTGGGGGCTGTAGACGATCAGTCGCATCTCGGGCGCGGAGGAGGCGTTCAGGCTGGTCGTGCTGAAGCGGAGGGCGCCGACGACCTCGTGCTCGAAGTGCTTCACCCGGGGGCCGGGCTCGGCCACGTCCTGCCTGGCCCACATGCGGGCGAACTCGGCGCTCTCGGCGCTCAGCCGCCGGACGAAGTCCTGCCAGCAGGGGTCGTCGGAGTGCCGGCTGTAGGCGCCCCTGAAGACCGCGACCGCGCGCGGCAGCTCCGACTCGCGGTTGACGAGCCTGGTCGGGACCGCGGTGTTGACGAAGGTCTGCCAGAGCGAGTTCCGCTCGCCGTCCGGGGCCTCGACGACGTGCGGGAACAGGGCGGCGTAGGAGGCGTTCCAGGCCAGCACGTCCGAACGGCTGTTGGTGACGGACGCAGGCATGTCGCCCAGTTGGTCGAGGATGCCCTGCATCTCGGCCGGTATGCGGCCGGCGTCGACGACGGCGGGCGCCTCGGCCTGGCCGGTGAGCCGGTAGAGGTGCTGGCGCTCGGCGTTGTCCAGCATGAGCGTACGGGCGACGGCGTCGAGCACCTGGCCGCTGACGTTGATCGGCCGGCCCTGCTCCAGCCACGTGTACCAGGTGACGCCCACCCCGGCGAGCTGGGCGACCTCCTCGCGGCGCAGCCCCGGCGTACGCCTGCGGGGGCCCGGCGCGAGGTCCACCATCTCGGGGGTGATGCGTGCCCGGCGGGTGCGGAGGAACGCCGCCAGATCCGTACGTCTTGCCTCGGTCACGGTCACACCTCCACTATGGGGGCATCGCCGCACACTTATCCAGGTGCCGCCAATACCAGTATAAAGGGACACTCGTTACTGGTACCAGGTACGCACAATAATGAAACACATGACCGAATCCGCCACTGTTTCCTCTCCTGTCCAGGCAACCCCACCGGACAGGGCCAAGGCCAGCGGTCTGCTCCTCGCAGTGATCCTCGTCGGGCAGTTCCTGGCCATCCTCAACGTCAACATCGTCAACGTGGCCACCCCGACCATCGAGGCGGACCTGCACTCCTCCGGCGCGGGGCTGCAGATGATCGTCGCCGGTTACACCATTGTCTATGCCGTCCTCTTGATCACCGGCGCCCGGATCGGCGACCTCTTCGGTTACCGCAACGCCTTCCTCGGCGGGCTGGCCCTGTTCACCGTCACCACGCTCGGCGCCGGCCTCGCGCCCTCGACGGGCTGGCTGATCGGCTTCCGCCTCGCCCAGGGCGCCGGCGCCGCCATGATGATGCCGCAGGTGCTGACCCTGATCCAGCGCAACTACCAGGGCGCGGCCCGGGGCCGGGCGATCGGCCTGTGGTCGCTGGTGATCAGCGGCGGCATCGTCGTCGGCCAGGCGCTCGGCGGCATTCTGCTCGGTTTCGGCGCCGGGTGGCGGGTGGTGTTCCTGGTGCTCGTGCCGGTGGCGGCCGTGCTGCTCGGCATCGGGTTCCGCGCGTTGCCCGCCGACGAGGGCGGCGGCAGGACCGGGCTCGACCCGTGGGGCCTGGTGACGCTGTCGGCGGCCGTTCTGCTGTTCGTGGTGCCGCTGGTGCTCGGGCGTGACCTCGGCTGGCCGGTCTGGGGCTGGGTCTCGATGGGGCTCAGTGTCGTGATGTTCGTGGCGTTCGTCCGCGTTGAGCGCTGGGTGACCGGTCGTGGCGGGCGTCCGCTGGTGGACGCCAAGGTGCTGGCGGCGCCGGGCATGCGTCCCGGCCTGGCGATCCTGCTGTTCGGCCCGGCGACCTGGGGCGCGTTCCTGTTCACCTCGGCCCTGCACCTCCAGGGCGACCTGCACTTCTCCCCGCTCGGCTCGGGGATGATGATGGTGCCGTGCGCGCTCGCCTTCGGCATCGTCGGCCTGCTGTGGCCGCGCCTGCCCGCCGGGTTGCAGCGCCCGCTCGTCCCGGTCGGTTACGTGGTGGCCGCGCCGGCCTATCTCGGTCTCGGCCTCGCCGCCGACGGCGGCGTCGTCTACGCGATCATGAGCGCCCTCATCGGCGCCGGGCTCGGCGTGCAGGTGGCGGTGACCAACATGGCGACCGAGCAGGTGGACGGCGCCTACGCGGCGGACGCGAGCGGCGCGCTGCTCACCGTGATGCAGCTCGGCCAGGTCATCGGCGTCTCGACCGTGGGCACGCTGTTCATCTCACTGAGCCAGGGCCACGGCACCGTCTCGGCCTCCCTCATGGCCGCCGTCGCGATGGCCGGCCTGGCCGTACTGGCGGGCCTGAGCAGCCTCTTCCTCGTCCGCGCCCGCCGCTGACCCACTCTCCGGCAACGATCCCCTCACGGGACGCGGGCCCGTTCTTCCTCAAGCTGGTCGTCCGCCGCGCTCGGCCTGCCGCGCTGAACGCTGCGGCGGCGGCTGCGGACCGGCTCCGGTGGATACTCCGAGGCGAACCAGGCCGGTGGGCTCCGGCCGGGCCTCGTCATGGGCGGCCCTGAAGGTTGTGTCGTCAACTCGTCAGGGCCGCCTGATCACCCGGCTGCGGCCAAGGTCTGCAGGTCGAACTCCCCGTCGCGGACGCCGGCCGTGAAGGCGGCCCACTCGGACGGCGTGAAGACGAGCACGGGCCCGTCGTCCACCTTGCTGTCCCGCAGGGCGACGTTGCCGTCTCCCAGGGGGGCGACCTCGACACAAGAGGTCGCGCCGTTGCAGAAGGTGCTCTTCCGCCAGTTCTGGATCGTGCTGGTATGCATTTTCTCCCCAAAGGCTATAGACGGGCCCCATTGCCCGCCTCCTGGGACCGCGTGCTCTAGCGTCGCCACATCATGGCTTTGCGTTGGATGAGCACGCGGGATTCGTCCTCGTCGAGCGCCTCTGCCCACATGTGGTCAAAAGCGTTCTCATATCCGGCGACTCGTTCGAGATCGTCCACGAAGTGCGCAGTGTACAAGTGCTCCAGATAGACGACGTCGTCGAAGCCGGTGAATTTCAGGTGAATGAACGCCCCGGTATTGACCGGATGGAGCGAATCCAGCGGCAACACCCGGACGTTGACGTGCGGCAACGTGGAGACCTCGATGAGGTGCTCCATCTGCTCCCGCATGACCGAGGGCTCCCCGAAGCGCCGCATCAGCACCGCTTCGTCGAGCACCACGTTGAGGCGGCAGGGATCGGGCCGGTGCAGCACCCGTTGCTGCCGGTCGAGGCGGGCCTCGACGCGGCTGCGCACGCCGCTGTGCGTGATCCGGACGATTCCGCTCGCGGAGAGAATGACCTCTCGCGCGTAGTCCTCGGTCTGGAGGAGACCGGACACCAACTGGGGTTCCCAGTTGCGCTGAACCGTCGCCTCCGCCTCCAGCCCGAGAAGCCTGATGTACTCCTCGGGCAGGGAGTCTTCATAATCTTCCCACCACCCACGCTGCTCCGCATCTCGCAGCAGGCCGAAGAGTTCGTCAAGTCTGGCGGTGTCGAGGCTGTAGAGCTCGCCGAGCGCCTTGATGTCGGCCGCGCTGGGCATGGTCTTCGCGGCTTCGATGCGGCTGACCTTGCTCGCCGACCAGCCGAGCTCTCTCGCCGCGCGGGCCCCGGTGAACTTCCGTCGTTCGCGAAGGAGGCGCAACTCCTGGCCTAGGCGGAGCCTGCGCACTGTCGGACTGCCCTGCTGCGATGGCACCGTCCACTCTCCTTGTCGGGAATGAAGGCGTGGCGGGAACGGATCGTTTGGCAACCCGGTTTGTGGGCCGTTCACCCGATCTTACACTGCAACTTGCACGAACTCTGCCGCGCGGGGTTGCTCGAAGGCTTTCACGGAGAGAGCGTAGGAGCAAGGCAAGGCGTCACGTAGGTATAGAGGTGGGACGAGGATTTCGGTCGGCGCTGCTTCCCTTGCAACCCATGACAGAATCCGTGCAAGTTGCACCGCAACTGGAACAGCAATCTGCGAAGAAACTTAAATCTTCCCTTGCTCGATGTATTGCAGCATCCCGGAACCCGGAGGACGATCGAGCCAGGAGGGTTCTCGACCGACGAGGGGAGGCCGGAATGACGAAACGGCCTCGCACGTCGGGCTCTCCGCTCACGATCGGGCGCCCGCGCGAGCGCCGCCTCACCGGCAACGGAGCCGTCCCGGATACGAATGTCCGCCCCAGGGAGGCCGCTTGCCGGAAGGACCGTCCCATCGTCTGAGAGAACGTCGCGACTGTCGCTCGTCTGAGCACGAAAAAAGAATGCCGGGCCGAGACCGGATCCGCGTTCGCCGCATATGGGCTGCCACCCTGCGGCGGGACGGGACCCGACCTGCGACCCGGCGAAGAAGCCACCTCTGGAAATGCCGCGAAAGGGGTCTTCTATGTACTCACAAGGTACCAAGGGGATCGGCCGAATCAAGTCCCGGATCCGGGAATGCATCGCGTATGCCGACCGCGAGATCTGCATGGAGCCGGACGAGTTCGCCATCTACCGGGGCTGGACCGTCACCAGGACGGGCTTCGGCGCCCGCACCTACCGCGACCCACGCTTCGACCAGCTCACGGTGACGTCGCTGGTGCCCGAGGAGGTGTCCTGAGGTGTCGAGGAACCCGCGCAACCAGATCTACCCGGCCGACGAGGACCTCCCGGGCGCGGGCGGCGGCGGCCTGCTGGTACGGCTCTGGCGCGTCCGCAGCGAGGTCATGGTGCTGGGCGTGGCGGGGCTGTTCGTCCTGGCCCTGCTGGGGGCCACGCGGGACGGACATTGGGTGCCGTTCGTCCTGCTGAGCAGCGCCGTCTCGGTGCCCGCCGCCACCAGGACGGGCCGCAACTGGGCCGTCGCCCACTTCTGGTGCGTGGTCTCCCGGCACCGCCTGCAGCGGGTCTGCCTGGAGACCACCATGCACACCCGAGCGGGCCGGATCCCGCTGGTGCTCTGGATCACGCCGTCGGCCAGGGGCGAGAAGGCGCTGGTCATGACCAGGGCGGGCATCTCGGCCGAGGAGTTCGAGGCGTACGCCGAGGAGATCGCGGCGGCCTGCTGGGCCAGGAGTGCCACCGTCCACAGGCACCGCGACCGGGCCCAGCTGCTGGTCGTGGAGATCGTCCGGCGGGACGAGCTGCCCGGCGTGACCGCTCCCGGGCTGGAACGCCTGTACGGCCGCCGCTCCTGGACGCCGCTCAGGTCCGACCTCAAGGAGCCGCCCGATCTGCGCACGCCACTGGCGTTGCCGCAAGTCAGCCGGTGATCCAGGAATACCGGGCATCTTCCTGAACCACGCCCCGGGGACCGCGGGGGCTCCCGGGGCTTCCCCATGCGGACGAGACGGTCCAAGATGAGTTCACCCGGCGAACTCAGGAGTCGTGATGGCGTCGACCGTCCACCGGACCTGTCCGCTCTGCGAGGCCGTCTGCGGCCTGACGCTCACCCTCGACGACGGCGGCCACGTCACCGATGTCCGCGGCGACAGGGACGATCCCTTCAGCAAGGGGTTCATCTGCCCCAAGGGCGCGAGCCTGGGCCGTCTGGACGAGGACCCCGACCGCCTGCGCAGCCCGCTGATCCGCGAGGGCGACCAGTGGCGCGAGGCGAGCTGGGAGGAGGCGTTCGCGGCCGTCGAGCGGGGCCTCGGCCGGGTCACCGAGCGGTACGGGCGTCAGGCGGTCGCGATCTACCTGGGCAACCCCAACGCCCACACCATGGCCGGCGCCCTCTACGCCGGGCCGCTGATCAAGGCGCTCGGCACCCGGAACGTCTACACCGCCGCCACCGCCGACCAGATGCCCAAGCACGTCGCCAGCGGCCTGATGTTCGGCCATCCGCTGGCCGTGCCGGTCCCCGACCTGGACAGGACCGACTACCTGCTCATGCTGGGCGCCAACCCGCTGGAGTCGAACGGCTCGCTGTGCACCGCCCCCGACTTCCCCGGCCGGCTGAAGGCCCTGCGCCGGCGCGGCGGCCGGGTCGTCGTGGTGGACCCGCGCCGGACCAGGACGGCCGCGCTGGCCGACGAGCACGTGTTCGTCCGGCCGGGCACCGACGCGTACCTGCTGTTCGGGATCGTCCACACGCTGTTCGCCGAGGAGCTGGCCAGGCCGTGGCAGGAGGTCAACGGGCTGGCGGAGGTGCGCGAGGCGGCCAAGCACTTCCCGCCCGAGGCGGTCGCCCGGCGCACCGGCGTGCCGGCCGCGACGATCGTCCGGCTGGCCAGGGAGCTGGCCGGCGCGCGGACGGCCGCCGTGTACGCCAGGATCGGCACGTGCACGACCGAGTTCGGCACGCTGGCCCAGTGGCTCGTGGACGTGCTCAACGTGCTCACCGGCAACCTCGACCGGCCGGGCGGGGCCATGTTCCCCAAGCCGGCGACCGAGTTCGGGGCGCGGCGGCGGCCGTACACGGTGGGCCGGTGGCGCAGCCGGGTCAGGGAGCTGCCCGAGGCCAACGGCGAGCTGCCCGTGGCCACGCTGGCCGACGAGATCGAGACGCCGGGCGAGGGCCAGGTCAGGATGCTGGTCACGGTCGCGGGCAATCCCGTGCTGTCCGCGCCGCACGGCGACCGGCTGGACGCGGCCTTCGGCGGGCTCGACTTCATGGTGAGCGTCGATCCGTACCTGAACGAGACCACCCGGCACGCGCACGTCGTCCTGCCGCCGCCGCGCGTCCTGCAGTCGGGGCACTACGACTTCGCGCTGCTCGGGTTCGCCGTACGCAACTACGCCCGCTACTCGCGCCCCGCGCTGCCACTGGACGGACGGCCCGGCGAGGCCGAGATCCTGGCCAGGCTCGCCATGATCGCGTCCGGCATGGAAGGGCGTGCGGAGGACCTGGACGAGTTCCTGATCGGCGAGACGCTGCGCAAGGCCGCGCAGACCCCCGGCTCCGGCGTAGAAGGCCGGGACGCGGCCGAGCTGCGGGCCGGGCTGGACGGCGAGACGGGCGGCGAGCGCAGGCTGGACCTCATGCTCAGGCTCGGCCCGTACGGCGAGTGGTCCGGCCAGGGCGACCTGTCGCTGCGCAAGCTGCTCGACCATCCGCACGGCCTGGACCTCGGCGCGCTGGAGCCCCGGCTGCCCGAGGTGCTGAAGACCGCCTCCGGCCTGATCGAGCTGGCTCCCCCGCAGCTCGTCGAGGACGTCGAGCGCCTGCGCGGCAGGCTGGCGGACGAGCCGCCGGAGATCGTCCTGATCGGGCGGCGGCACCTGCGGTCCAACAACAGCTGGCTGCACAACGTGGGCCCGCTGGTCGGCGGGTCGAACACCTGCACGCTCCAGATCAACCCCGCCGACGTGGCCAGGCTCGGCCTGGACGGCAGGGCCGTGGTCACCTCGGCCGCGGGCAGCCTCACGGTGACGCTGGAGCCCACCGACACGATCATGCCGGGCGTCGTCAGCCTGCCGCACGGCTGGGGGCACGCGGGCAGCACGCAGCAGGTGGCGGCGCAACACGCCGGGGTCAACGTGAACGTGCTGACGGACGAATCCGCCCTGGATATCCCAAGTGGTAACGCAGTGTTCAACGGAGTTCCGGTCAGGATTTCACCAACCGGGGTGATCACCGCACATTAGGGTGTCGCGCGTGACTATCGCGCCAGAAGAGGACCGCCTGAACGCCCAGATCGCCTTCGCCGTCGAGATCGACAAGTTGAAGCGGGTCATCCGCCGCAACCATCTGATCGACGGTTCGCGCCGGGAGAACACCGCCGAGCACTCCTGGTACGTGGGCACGCTGGCGATGGTCCTCGGCGAGCACGCCCCGCCGGGAACGGACCTCCAGCGGGTGGTGGCCATGTTACTCGTGCACGACCTGGTCGAGATCGACGCCGGCGACACCTTCGTCTACGACCACGTGGCCGTCGCCGCGCAGGCCGCCGCCGAGACCGCCGCGGCCGACCGCATCTTCGGTCTGCTCCCCGGCGAGCAGGGCGCCCGGCTGCGGGAGCTCTGGGACGAGTTCGAGGCCAGGGTGACGCCGGAGGCCAGGTTCGCCAAGGCGCTCGACCGGTTCGCGCCGATCCTGGCCAACCACCACACCGAGGGCGGCACCTGGCCGCTGTTCAAGGTGACGGCCGGCGAGGTCAGGGAGAAGGTGCGGATCATCCAGGAGGGGTCGGCCTCCCTCGGCGCGTACGCGCTGGAGCTGGTAGAACTCTCCGTGGCCAGGGGACACCTCTCCGAGTGATCCCGTCAAGGCCGGGGTAGGGGACTTGTCGTGAAAGAGACAGTGCGAGCGAGACGTCGGCAATTGCGGGGTTTCGTCGGTCCGGTTGACCTCGCCGATCGACTTGAGAAGTCGAAGGCCATGGACAAACCGATCCGAGGGCTGGCCAAGGTCGTACGCGAGCGCCTGCGTCAGGGCGCCCTGCGCGACCTGCTGCACGGCGTGCCCACGGGCAAACCGCTGCACCCGCCGCTGGCCACGGTCACGCTCGGCTGCTGGCTGTCGGCCGCCGTGCTCGACCTGGCCCACGCCGATCCCCGGGCGAGCCGGCTGCTCCTGGCCACGGGCATCGCCAACGCGTTGCCCACCGCGGCGGCCGGGCTGACCGACTGGTCCTCGCTCCACCGCGAGCAACAGCGCGTGGGGTTCGTCCACATGGCCGCGAACATGGCCGCCCTGGGCCTGATGTCGGCCTCGCTGGTGGCCCGGCTGCGCGGCGCCGAGCGGGCCGGGCGGGTGCTGTCGTACGCGGGGCTCGGGCTGGGCGGGCTGGGCGGCTACCTCGGCGGCCACATGGCCTACCGCCAGGCCGCCGGGGCCAACCACGCCCCGCAGATCACCCATCTCGTCCCGCTGGGCTGGCACGACCTGTGCCCGCTCAAGGACCTGCCGGACGGCCGGCCGGTCGCCCGCAGGCTCGGCTACATCCAGCTCTTCGTGCTGCGCCAGGGCGACGGCGTCACCGTGCTGGCCGACCGCTGCCCGCACCTCGCTGGCCCGCTGCACCAGGGCCGGCTGGTCATGGAGGACGGCGAGGCGTGCGTGGTCTGCCCGTGGCACAGCAGCACGTTCCGGCTGACCGACGGCTCGGTGAAGCACGGTCCCGCGACCGCCCCCGCGCCCATGTTCGAGACCCGCATCCGCCGCGACGGCACGATCCAGGTAAGACCGGGGTTGACCTGAAGTCGACTTGAGGTCTTACCGTCGGGCCCATGAGCGAAATTCTGGTGACCGGCGCGACCGGCAACGTGGGCAGTCATGTGGTCTCCCAGCTCGCGGAGGCGGGCCTTGAGGTGCGAGCGCTGGTCAGGAACCCCGACAGGGCACGGCTGCCCGCGGGCGTGGAGGCGGTGCGCGGCGACCTGACCGTGCCCGAGTCACTCGAACCGGCACTGCGGGACGTCGAGACCGTCTTCCTGCTGTGGCCCGGCTACTCCGAGGCGGCGACCGCCGGCGCGGTGACGGCGATCGCCAGGCACGCCCGCCGCGTGGTCTACCTGTCCGCCGACGTCGAGGACCTGGCCGACGGCGAGGAGCCGACGCTGTTCCACCAGAGCGTCGAGCGGCTGATCCGGCATTCCACGCTGTCCTGGACGTTCCTGCGCCCCGGCGGCTTCGCCGCCAACACGCTGGGCTGGGCCGGCCAGATCAGGCAGGGGGTCGTGCGCTGGCCGTTCGGGCAGGCGGTCAGGGCGCTGATCCACGAGAAGGACATCGCCGCGGTGGCCGCGCACGTGCTCACCTCCGCCGGGCACACGGGCGGCAAGTACGTGCTCTCCGGCCCCGAGCAGCTCACCCAGGCCGAGCAGGTGCGGATCATCGGCGAGGTGGCCGGGCACGAGGTGCGCTGGGAGGAGCAGCCGCTCGACGAGGCCCGCGAGCACCTGTTGGCCGCCTGGGGCGACCCGGGCTTCGTGGAGGGCGCACTGAAGGGCTGGGGGGCGGCCGTGCACAATCCCGAGCGGGTGACCGACACGGTCCAGCGGCTGCTCGGCCGGCCCCCGCTGACGTTCCGCCAGTGGGCCGAGGACCACGTGGCGGACTTCCGTTAGTCGTCCCCGGCGGCTTCGTCGGCCGGGTGCTCCACGAGGGCGAGGATCCGGCTGGACATGAAGCGGGCCGTCCGCACGGGCGTGCCGCTGCGGGTGACCTCGCTCACCTCCACCAGTCCGCGCCGGTTGGCCACCTCGACGCGCCGGCCCGCGCGGGTGGCCGTGACTTCGTAGGTTCGCGGGGAGCCGCCCGCGTCGATGACGATCTCCACCCGATCACCCTTCATGTACGGATTTATACCCACTTAGTCCGGTATTTATCCGTACATGTGTTTGAGAATCAGCCGTCGCGGTCCTTCGTGGCGGGCGGGCTGAACAGCCCGCCCAGCCCCTCCAGCACCTTGCCCATCTCCGAGGGCACGATCCAGAGCTTGTTGGCGTCGCCCTTGGCGATCTCGGGCAGGGTCTGGAGGTACTGGTAGGCCAGGAGCCGCTGGTCGGGGTTCCCGTCGTGGATGGCCTTGAACACCATGCCGATCGCGTCCGCCTGGCCCTTGGCCCGCATGGCCTGGGCCTCGGCGTCGGCCTGCGCCCGCAGCACGGCGGCCTCCGCCTCGCCCCTGGCGCGCAGCACGGCCGCCTGCTTGTCGCCCTCGGCGGCCAGGATCGCCGCCTGGCGCTGCCCCTCGGCGGCCAGCACGGCGGCGCGCTTGTCCCGGTCGGCGCGCATCTGCTTCTCCATCGAGTCCTGGATGGAGGTGGGCGGGTCGATGGCCTTCAGCTCGACCCGGTTGACCCGGATGCCCCACTTGCCGGTGGCCTCGTCGAGGCTGCCGCGCAGCTCGGTGTTGATCTCCTCACGGGACGTCAGCGTGCGTTCCAGGTCCATGCCGCCGACCACGTTGCGCAGGGTGGTGACCGTGAGCTGCTCGACGCCGATCAGGAAGCTGGCGATCTCGTACGTGGCCGCCTTCGGGTTGGTGACCTGGAAGTAGATGACCGTGTCGATCGACACGACCAGGTTGTCGGACGTGATCACCGGCTGCGGCGGGAACGAGACCACCTGCTCCCGCAGGTCGATCAGCTCCTTGATGCGGTCGACGAACGGGATCACCACGTTGAGCCCGGGGGTCAGCGTGCGGTGGTAACGGCCCAGCCGTTCGATGACGGCCGCCGTGGCCTGCGGGATGATCCGGATGCTGCGGGCCACGACGAAGCCCATCGCCGCGACGACGACGAGGGCGACGATGAGCTGCTCGGTCGACATGGCGAAGCTCCGAAGTCGAGGGGACCGACTCGGTGCATGATATTTCGTTTCACCTTTAGGCGACCGATATCCGCATAAATGGCGATACAGCGAGGTCAGTGTGCCCTGGCGTACCAGCGGCCCTCGGCACTCCGGTCGAGCGTCAGCGGCACCCCGAACGTCTGGGACAGGTGGTCGGCCGTCATCACGTGTTCCAGCGGCCCCTGCGCCACGACGGACCCGTGGCGGAGCAGCAGCCCGTGCGTGAACCCGCTGGGCACCTCCTCGACGTGATGCGTCACCAGCACCAGCGTCGGCGAGCGGTAGTCGCCCGCCAGCGCCGACAGGCGGCGCACCAGGTCCTCACGGCCGCCCAGGTCGAGGCCGGCGGCCGGCTCGTCGAACAGCAGCATCTCGGGGTCGGGCATGAGCGCGCGGGCGATCTGCACCCGCTTGCGCTCCCCCTCCGACAGGGTGCCGAACCGCCGCCGGATCAGGTGGGCCGCGCCCATCATGTCGATCAGCTCGACGGCCCTGGTCACATCGTTGGAGTCGTACTCCTCCGTCCAGCGGCCCATGATGGCGTACGAGGCGGTCAGGACGAGGTCGATGACCTTCTCCTCCGGCGGGATGCGCTCGGCCAGCGCGGCGCTCGCCAGCCCGATGCGCGGCCGCAGGTCGAACACGTCGGTCTGCCCCAGCCGCTCGCCCAGCACCTCGACCACGCCCTCGGTCGGATAGAGCAACGTCGCGGCGACCTGCAACAACGTGGTCTTGCCCGCGCCGTTGGGACCGATGACGACCCAGCGCTCGTCCTCGTTGACCGTCCAGTCGATGCCGCGCAGCAGGGCCGCTCCGTCACGCCTGACGGCGACGTCCTGGAGCCGCAGCACCTGACCACCCATCCCCGTTCCCTCCTTTGGAGTCTCCCTCGGGACAAACCTATTGCAGGGCGAGCGCTTATCGTGGATCGGTGCGCCCTGAATCACCTGTCTGTCCCTCACTGGTCGCCTGGGGCAACGCGTGGCTCTCCGGTCATGTCGGCCTCGACGAGGCGGCTGACCACGTGGAAGCCGTCGCGGGGCCCGTCGTGGCCGGTGACGTCCCGCTGCGTAAATACCTCGCAAACCTGCGGTCCGACGGACTGCACGAGTTCCGGCTCGCCCTTCCCGCGCCCGGCGACCCGCTGGGGTTGTCGGGGCCCGCGACGTTCAACTCCTCCGCGCTCGACGCCGGGCAGGCCGCGGTCGCCGTGCTGCGCGACCGGCGGCTCGGGCTGGTGCCCGTCCCCGACCGGCGCGGGTCCTCCTACGTGGGGACGCGGCTGGAGGTGCACGACGCCGGGCCGGTACGCCAGGACCTGCCGTCGCTGGCCGAGGCCGAGCACGAGCTGTCGTCCGCCATGCGCGCCGCCACCGAGGCGCTGACCGGCGTCGGCGGGCCCGTCCAGGCCCGTCCCGACCGGCCCGAGAGCGGCGGCGAACTGGCCCCCGGCTATCCCGCCCGCGCCCACCGCGTCTCCACGCTGGCCACCCGGCTGGCCGCCGTGCTCGTCCTGGCCGGCGACCGCGGGCTCACCTCGTCCCAGGTCGCGGCCGGGGCGGCGGCCCTGCGCGACCTCGACCGGGCCGTCCGCCGCGCGCTCGTGGCCGCCCACCACGCCATCTTCGAGCCGGTACGCAACTCGTAGGCGGCTCAGGACCCGGTCTCCTCCTTCGGCCTCCAGACCCGGATGACCTTGTCCTTGCCGGCCGACACGACGACCGGGTCACCGCCCGTGGGGACGATCCCGACCGCGTACACGCCGTGCTTGTGGGCCTTGACCGGTTTGCCCAGCGGCTTGTGGGTGTCGGGGTCCCAGAGGCGGATGGTCCCGTCGGTCGAGCCGGACACCAGGACCGTGCGCCCGCCCAGGGGGCCGAAGGACAAGGAGTAGACGATCTTCTTGTGACCCGACAGGGGTGAGCCGATCGTCTTGCCGGTCTTCGGGTCCCAGATCCGGATCTTCCGGTCCTTCCCGCCGGACGCGATCACGGTCCGGTCGCCGATCCTGCCGACCGCGATCGCGTACACGCCCTTCGTGTGCCTCTTGTACGGCTTTCCGTACGCCTTGTGCCGGGCCACGTCCCACATCCGGATGGTGGAGTCCTCGCCGGCCGAGATGACGATCTCGCGGTCACCGATGCGGGTGGCGTTGAGCCAGTTCACCGACCTGCTGTGGGCCTTGACGATCCTGCCGGTCGCCTTGCGCTTCTTCACGTCCCAGAACCGCAGCCAGCCCTTGGCGTCCCCGGTCACGGCGATCCACTTGCGGCCCGTCCTCGTCAGCGCGACCGAGTAGACGGCGTCGCCGTGCCAGCCGAGCACCTTGCCCTTGTGGGTCTTGAGGTTCCACAGGCGCACGCTGCCGTCGTAGCCGCCGGACACCGCCATGGGGGTCTTGCCGACCATGACGGCGGCCACGGCGTACACCTCCTCGCTGTGGCCCTTCATGGTGGCCAGCGGCTTGTGCTTGCCGAGGTCCCACAGGCGGACGCGGCCGTCCTGGCCGCCGGAGACCAGCCAGGTCCGGCCGTCGCCCATGGGCAGGGCCGAGATCGTCTGGACGCCCTTGGTGTGGCCCTTGAGCGACTTGCCGTCCTGCTTGCCGAGGGCGGCGAGCGGGATCGCCTGTGCGGGGGTGGGCGTGGGGGTGGGGGTGAGTGCGGGGCTCGGGGCCGGTGTGGGCGGGCTCGCGGACTGGGTCACGGGCGGGCTCGCGGACTGGGTCGTGGGCAGGACGGTGGGCAGGCCGGGGCTCGGGGCGATCGTGGTGGCTCCGGCCGCGTCGGGGCTCGGCGGGGTTTTCGGGGTGAACATCCTCGGGCCCAGGAACAGCACGCCGCCGGCCAGCGCGAGCGCCACGACGAGCGCGCTGGACACCATGATCGCGCGCCTGCGCCTGGCTTTGGCCTCGTCGGGCGGCACCACGGCGGGGGTGTGCCTGAAGAACGCGTCGTTGCCACTCCCGGGCGGCTGCGGGCGCGGGCCCATGGGGTAGGGCGGCGGAAGCTGCCGGGGCGGGCCGTAGGGCGCGGGGGGCGCCTGCCGTACGTACCGCGTGTCCCCCTCCCGCTCCGGCCCCTCGAACCGCCCCCCGGCACCCCCCGGTCCGGGCACCCACCCCCCTGCCCCGGGCGGCCCCGCCACCGGCCCGCCGGGCGCAGGCAGGCCCTGGACCGGCGGGCGCCCGGCAGGAGTCACCGGAGGCGGCGGCGAGTAGGACGCCCCCGACGGATTGGCCCACCCGGTCGCCGCCGGCGCAACCTGCGACGGCCCACCTCCGGGGCCGCCGGGCGCGTGCACAGGAGGCGCAGCCCCCGAAAGCGCGGGCCCCGGAAGCCCAGGCCCCGGAGGCGTTGGGCCTGGAGGCGTGGAGCCCGGGGGTGTTGGGGGGGCGGGGGTGGGGTGGGGGTGGTCGGCGGCGAGTTGGGAGCCGGTGGTGAGGGCGACCTCGTCGTCCAGATCGGCCGCCCCCTGGTTCTCCAGCAGGGCGAACAGCGCGTCCGCCGCCGTCGGCCGGTCCTCGGCCCGCTTGCGCAGGCACGCCCGCACCAGGGGCCGCAGCTCGTCGGGCAGCACCGACAGGTCCGGCTCCTCGTTCATCACCCGGTAGATGACCGCAGGCAGGCTGTCCTGCCCGAACGCGGGCCGCCCGGTGGCGGCGTACAGCATGGTGAGAGCCCAGCTGAACAGGTCGGCGGCGGGCTCCACGCGCTCGCCCGAGATCTGCTCCGGCGACATGTACGCCGGCGTCCCCACCACCCCGCTGCTGATCGTCATCGCCGAGTCCAGCGCCCTGGCGATGCCGAAGTCGATCACGCGCGGCCCGTCGGGCCCGAGCAGCACGTTGCTCGGCTTGAAGTCCCTGTGGACGATCCCGGCCCGGTGGATGGCGGCCAGCGCGGTCACGGTGCCCACGGCCAGCCGGTACAGCGCCCCGCCCTGGCGCGGCCCCTCCCGCTGCACCACGACCTGAAGCGAGACCCCGTCGACCAGCTCGCTCACGATGTACGGCTGCTCGCCGTCCATGTTGGCCCCCAGCACCCGCGCGGTGCAGAACTGGGCGACCCGGCGCGCGGCGGCGACCTCGCGCAGGAAACGTTCGCCGTCGAGCCCTGGCTGGTCGAGCAGCGTGTTCAGCAGCTTGATCGCGACGAGCCGCCCGTCGGGCCCCTCCGCCTTGAAGACGACCCCCTGGGCCCCCTTCCCGAGGCGCTCCACCAGCCGGTAGACGCCGAGCGATCGCGGATCGCCGGGCTGTAACGGGTGCGTCTCCGGCACCTGGTCCTCCCCTTGCGCTAAGTCCCCCGATCGCAAGCGTGATGAGCCATGCGAACGCCCGCAAGCCATCCCAAGTCACGAAAGATCATCGCTCTTTGCGAAAAATTTGCCCTACGCAATAATCACGGAGAAGATCGAGGATTTCCAGCACCGTAGGGGGAAGCCGTCACATGCGCAAAAGCTTCAGCCTGTTCTTAGTCAGCGGCCTGGCCGCCGCGCCCTTGGTGGCTCCGGCCCAGGCAGAGGCCGCGACGACCACCACTGTGGCCACCACTGTGACCACGACTACGGCTGCGACTGCGACGACGCACGCCGTCGCGGCCAAGCCGTTCTCGAACTTCAAAATCTCCTTGAAGTACAACAATCGCACCAAACGTGGTGGAAAGATCACGTACTACCTCAAAGCGAAGAACCTGGGGCCGTACTACGCCGACTATTACTGGATCGGCGGACAGGTCCCCAAGGGCGTCGTGCCGACGCTGCGCTGGGGGGCGCCGAAGGGCACGAAGTGCACCTGGGAGGACCGCTGGTTCTGGTGCTGGGGCAAGTTCGTCCTGCAGAAGGGCAAGACGGACTGGCTGAACTTCCAGGTCACCATGAAGAAGGGCACCAAGGGCGTGGCCGTCGCCAAGCTCGGCGTCATCGCGTACGACGTCGACCAGGGCATGGAGAACATCGACAAGGAAGAGCTCAAGCGCCTCGGCATCAAGGGCTACTACTGGCTCAGGACCGCCAAGACCAAGATCGTGGTGCCGCCGCGCAAGCCCACGAAGCGCTGGACGCCGCCGCCTCCCGTCAAGGAGTTCAACCCGCCGGCCAGCCATGAGGAGTCGAACAAGAAGAAGGACACCTGACCGGCTGATCAGGCCAGGCCGTGCCGTACGGCGTACAGCGCGGCCTGGGTCCGGTCCTGGACGCCCAGCTTCATCAGCACGTTCGACACGTGGGTCTTGACCGTCTTCTCCGCGACGGCGAGACTCCGCGCGATCTCCCTGTTGGACCGCCCGGCCGCGATCAGCGCGAGCACCTCGCGCTCGCGCTCGGTCAGCGGCGCCGGCCCCGGCGCGGCGGCGGACGCGGCCGCCGGGGCGGACAACATCGCCTCGGCCGCCTCCGGCGCGAGCAGCACCTGTCCGTTGTGCACCGCGCGCACGGCCTGGACCAGCGCGGACGGATCGACGTCCTTGTAGAGGAAGCCCGAGGCCCCCGCCCGCATCGCCGGGCCGACGTCGGACCGGTCGCTCACCGACGTCAGCACCACCACCCGCGTGGCCGAGCCGGTCAGGCGCTCCAGCGCGCCGAGCCCGTCGAGCACCGGCATCTTCAGGTCGAGCAGCAGCACGTCGGGCGCCAGCTCGCCGGCCAGCTCGACGGCCTGCGCGCCGTCGGCCGCCTCGCCGACGACCGTGATGTCGTCCTGGAGGTCGAGGAACGTCCGCAGCCCCTGCCGGACCACCGGATGATCGTCGGCGATCAGCACCCGGATCACACGCCCACCTCCACGCGTACGGTGGTCCCCTGGCCGGGCGCCGAGGAGACCGTCATGACACCGCCGACCGACTCGGCCCGGTCGCGCATCGACACCAGTCCGAGGCCGCGCGACTCGCCCTGCTCGAAGCCGTCGCCGTCGTCGTGGACGGTCAGCGCCAGCGCCCCGCCCTCGAAGACCAGGCGTACGGAGACCCGCGAGGCCCCCGAGTGCCTGAGCGCGTTGTGCAGCGCCTCCTGGGCCACCCGCAGCACGGCCACCTCCACCGGCGGGTCGAGCGGCGGCAGCTCGTCGCACTCGAACATGACCAGCGAAGGGTGGAGCCGGTCGAGCAGGCGCACGTGCTTGCGCAACGTCTCGGCCAGCCCGTGGCGGTCGAGCTCGGCCGGACGCAGCTCGACGATCACCGCGCGCAGCTCCGACAACGCCTCCCCGGCCAACCGCTGCACGCGCTCCAGCTCGGCCTTGGCCTGCTCGGGGGCCTTGTCCAGCATGGTGGCGGCGGCCTGGGCGGTCAGCCTGAGCGAGAACAGCTTCTGGGTGACCGCGTCGTGCAGCTCGCGGGCCATCCGGTTGCGCTCCTCCAGCATGGCCAGCTCGCGCCCGCGCTCGTAGAGCCTGGCGTTGGTGAGCGCGATGGCGGCGTGCGCGGCGAACAGCGTCAGCAGCTCCTGGTCCTCCTGCGTGAAGCCGCCGGGGGTGCGCTTGTTGGCCAGGAAGATGATGCCGATCACCTGCTCGGCGTCGCGGATCGGCACGCCGAGGAAGTCCTTCATCACCGGATGGGCCTTCGGCCACCACTCGAACCGCGGGTCCTCCCTCAGGTCGGGCAGCCGGGCCGGGGTGCCCTCGCGGAGCATCGCGCCGAGCATGCCGTGCTGCCTGGGCAGCGGGCCGATGGCCTCCCACTGCTTGTCGGTCATGCCCTCGGCGACGAACTCGGCGAACGAGCCGTCGTCGTCGGGCACGCCCAGGGCGGCGTAGCGGGCGTCGAGGAGGCGCTGCGCCGACCGTACGATGACCTGGAGCACCTCGCGGACCGACAGGTGGCGGGTGACCGCGAGCACGGCGGAGCTCACCGCCTGAAGGATCTCGTCTCGGTCCGGTGAGCTCACGGACCCACTCTAGGGTCCCGCTCCGGGAGCGGGGTCCTAGGACGATGTGCCCAGGCGAAGCGGGCCCTGCGCCCGATGCCCGCGCGGCGCGCCGATCCTAGCGTCGAGGGCATGACGAACACCGCTCTCATCACCGGCGCCTCCCGTGGTCTCGGCCTCGCCCTGGCGAGGTCCCTGGCGGAGGCGGGCTGGAACCTCGTGCTCACCGCCCGCGGCGCGGACGAGCTGCGCCGGGTCGCGGACGAGCTGGGCGCCACCGCGATCCCCGGCGACGTGACCGACCCCGAGCACGTCGCCCGGCTGGGACAGGCCGCGCCCGAGCTGGACCTCCTGGTCAACAACGCCAGCGACCTCGGGACGACCCCGCTGCCGCCGCTGGCGGGCTACCCGCTGGAGGCGTTCCGGGTCCTGCTGGAGACGAACGTGACCGCGCCGCTCGCGCTGGTCCAGGCCACGCTGCCGGCCCTGCGCGCGGCGGGCGGGGCCGTGGTCAACATCACCTCCGACGCCGCCACGGGCGCCTACGAGGGCTGGGGCGGCTACGGCGCGACCAAGGCCGCCCTGGAGCAGCTGTCGAACGTGCTGTCCGCCGAGGAGCCCGCCGTACGGGTCTGGTGGGTCGATCCCGGCGAGATGAACACCCGCATGCTCGCCGACGCCGTCGGGGAGCAGGAGGCGTCGTCGGCCGCCGACCCCGCCAAGGTGGCCGCGGCCCTGCGCGACCTGGTCGGCTCCCGGCCGGCCAGCGGGAAGGTGAGCCTGCAATGACGGCGCTGCTGGACTTCGCGCTGCCCGCCGACCTGTCGGCCCACGAGCCGCCCGAGGCGCGCGGGCTGGCCAGGGACGCGGTGCGCCTGATGGTCTCGCGCGGCGAGGCCGAGCCCGTCCACCACCGGTTCGGCGACCTGCCCGGACTGCTCGACCCCGGCGACCTGATCGTGGTCAACAACTCGGCGACGTTGCCCGCGGCGGTCCGGCTCGACCGGCTCGCCGTGCACTTCTCGACCGCCCGCGAGGACGGCACCTGGCTGGTCGAGCTGCGCCGCAGGACCGCCAAGGCGTCCGAGCCGTACGGGGGCGGCGAGCCGGGCGAGTGGCTGCCGCTGCCGGGCCGGGCCACGCTGCGGCTGATCGAACGGGAGACGCCGCGGTTGTGGCGGGCGCGGCTGGACCGGGACGTGCTGCCGTACCTGCGCGAGCACGGCCGGCCGATCCGCTACTCGTACGTGCCGGCCGACTGGCCCATCGACGCCTACCAGACCGTGTTCGCCACCGTGCCGGGCAGCGCGGAGATGCCGAGCGCGGCCCGGCCGTTCACCCCCGAACTGGTCACCGCGCTGGTCTCGCGGGGCGTGACGATCGCGCCCGTCACGCTGCACACCGGCGTGGCCTCGCCCGAGAAGGACGAGCGTCCCTACGCCGAACGGTACGAGGTGCCCGCCGCCACCGCCCGCCTGGTGAACCTGACCCGGCTGAACGGCGGCCGGGTGATCGCCGCGGGCACGACCGTCGTCCGGGCCCTGGAGACCGCCGTGGGCCCGGACGGCCAGGTCAGCGCCTCCTCCGGCTGGACCCGGCACGTCGTCACCCCGGCCTCCGGCGTACGGGCGGTCACCGGGCTCATCACCGGGCTGCACGAGCCGCGATCCAGTCACCTGCTCATGCTGACGGCGATCGCGGGCGAGAAAGCGCTGGCGCGCGCGTACGAAGAGGCGCTGCGGAAGGGATATCTGTGGCACGAGTTTGGCGACACGCACTTGATTCTGGATAAATAAGCTTTACACGGATTTTGCCCTCGTGATAGGAACAGCCGACATTTACGGGGGCTTGTTCGTGTGCGTCCCCGTGCCACTTCCTCACCGGAGACGTAATGCGCAACTCCCTCACTAAGGTCGCCTCGCTGGCTTTGCTGGCCGGTGCGCTGATTGTTCCGGCGGTGCCCGCCTCCGCCACCACGACGGCCACCGCCGCCCACACCGCCAAGGTCGCCGACGACCCGTTCGCGGTCTTCGACATCAACCTGAAGGCGTCCAAGACGGCCAAGGCGGGCGGCCTGATCAAGTACAGCCTCAAGGCGACCAACACCGGCCCGTACTCGGCCGACGCCTGGTTCGTGGGCGGCCAGTTCCCGAAGGGCGTGGACCTCCGGAAGATCCGCTACAACGCCCCCAAGGGCACCATCTGCGCCCTCGACGGCCGCGCCCTGTACTGCAGCGTCCCCTACGTCCTGGAGAAGGACGACTGGGTCCGTCTGGACTTCTACGCGAAGCTGAAGAAGAGCGCCGCGGGCACGCAGAAGGCGACCCTCGGCGTGATCACGTACGACGTCCAGCAGGGCATGTGGGACCAGGAGAAGGGCACGTGGTCGCTGGCCCAGGAGGAGCTTGAGCGCCTCGGCATCCCTGAGCGCGGCTACGCCAAGACCGCGAAGACCAGGATCGTCCGCTAGTCCTCGCGACCGCTGCGCCCGTGTCCGAATGGCGAGCCTGCTGCGCGGGCACGGGACCGGGCGCAGTACCGTGGCTGGATGTGGACCAGCGCACCCTCCTGATCACCCTGACCGGCCCCGACCGGCCCGGTGTCACCTCCAGGCTCTTCTCCGTGCTGTCCGGGTTCCCGGTGACGGTCGCGGACATCGAACAGGTCGTCATCCGCGGCAGACTCACGCTCGGCGTGCTCGTCGCCTACGCCGGCGGCCCGTCCACCGGCACGGGCACCACCCTCGGCGCGATGTGGACCGCCGTCGAGCGGGTGGCGGAAGACCTCGGCATGGAGGTCGAGCTCTCCACCGGCTCCCAGACCAAGGAACAGCGCCGCCGCGGCCGCCTGTCGGTCAGCGTGCTGGGCGCCACCCTCCAGCCCGCCGCCATCGCGGGCATCGCCGGCCGCATCGCCGCCGCCGGCGCCAACATCGACCGCATCGAACGCCTCGCCCAGTGGCCCGTCACCTGCATCGAGCTGTCGGTCTCCGGCGCCAACCCGACCGCCCTGCGCGTCGAGCTGGCCGCCGAGGCCGCCGCCCAGGAGGTCGACGTCGCCGTCCAGCGCACCGGCCTGTCCCGCCGGGCCAAGCGGCTCATCGTCATGGACGTCGACTCCACCCTCATCCAGGGCGAGGTCATCGAGCTGCTGGCCGCGCACGCCGGCTGCCTCGACGAGGTCGCCAGGGTCACCGAGCAGGCCATGCGCGGCGAGCTCGACTTCGCCGAGTCGCTGCGCCGCCGGGTCGCGCTGCTCGAAGGGCTGCCCGCCGAGGTCTTCGAGCAGGTGCGCCAGGAGGTCGTGCTCACGCCCGGCGCCCGCACCCTCGTCCGTACGCTCAAGCGCCTCGACTACCGCTTCGCCATCGTCAGCGGCGGCTTCACCCAGATCACCGACGCCCTGGTCGAGGAGCTGGGCATCGACTACTCGGCGGCGAACGTCCTGGAGGTCATCGACGGGAAGCTGACCGGCCGCGTCGTCGGCGAGATCGTCGACCGTCCGGGCAAGGCCCGCGCCCTGGAGCGGTTCGCCCGGGAGGCCAAGCTGCCCATCTCCCAGACGGTGGCCATCGGCGACGGCGCCAACGACCTCGACATGATCGCCGCGGCCGGGCTGGGCATCGCCTTCAACGCCAAGCCCGTCGTCCGGCAGGCGGCCGACACCGCGGTCAACACGCCCTACCTCGACTCGATCCTCTACCTGCTGGGCATCTCCAGGGACGAGGTCGAGGCCGCCGACGCCGAGGACGGCGTGCTCACGTCCTGAACCGGGCGGTGACCTCGGCGGCCAGGTCGAGCGCGTCCTTGCAGAGCGACCTGAGCGCCGGGTGGGCGGTCACCGCGTGCCGCAGCCGCCTGCGCACCGCCGTGCCCTCGCCCGCCACCGCCTCCTCCATCAGCGAGCTGACCTCCCGCGCCACGTCGTCGAGCTCCGACTCGAAGGCGTCGGCCGCGGGCGGCGGCTCCCGCTCCCGTACGGCCTGCCCCACGGCGTCCAGCCGGTCGGCCACCGCGTCCAGGACGCCCGCTGTGGCGTCCGAACCCGGCTCGGCCCCGCGCAGCACGGCGCCGAGCAGGATCGCGTCGTCCCTGAGCTTCCTGGCCAGCGTCAGCGCGGCGCGCAGCTCGGCCGGCGCGCTGCCGCCCGGCTCCTTGTCCAGCTTGTCCAGCGACTCGCGCAGCCGGTCGGACGCCGTCCCGGCGGACTCCGTACGGTCGGGCAGCCGGTCCAGGTCGCGTTCGGCCAGCGTGCGGATGAGGCGGCCGTGCTCGCGCAGCAGTTCGGCGGACAGGCCGCGCAGCCGTCCGGCCTGGCCGCGCGGCCACAGCAGCCGCGCCGCCACCAGCGCCAGCACGCCGCCGCCCGCGGTGAGCGCCAGCCTGATCCCCGCCGCCTCCCAGTCGAGCCGGGTCGAGAAGTCGGTGAGCATCATGGCCAGCGGCGTCGCGAAGACCGACCAGTAGCCGTAGCTCACCTCGCGCAGCGCGAACCCGAGCGTGCCGAACACCAGCACCGTCCCCACGATCGTGTACGGCCCCGGCACCGCCGCCAGGATCAGCGCCGCCCCCGCCGCGCCCGCCACGGTGCCCGCCACCCGCAGCACCACCCGCTCGACCGTGTCCCCGTAGGTGGGCCGCACCGCCAGCAGCACGGTGAACACGAACCATTTGCCGTACTGCTCGTGCACCCCCAGCATCAACGCCATCGCCACGGCGGCGGTGATCCCCAACCGTCCGGCATGCTCGGGCCCCGAGCCTCCGGGCGCCGGCTCCCACGCCATCCCCGGCTGCTTCCCCGGCAGCCCGCCGCGGTCCGCCGTACGTTTCCCGGTCAGCACCCCGCTTTTCCAGGTCGGCAACCCGCGACCCGCCGCGTGTTTCCAGGTCGGCACCCCGCGACCCGCCGCGTGTTTCCAGGTCGGCACCCCACGGCCCGCCGTGCGTTTCCAGGGTAGGCCGGGCAGGACGCCGCGGCCTGCCTGAGGCGTGTGGCGGGCGGCCAGGGAGCCCACCGTGCGCACTCCCAGCGCGATCCGGTCGAGGCAGCGCCGGGCCTGCCCGAGCACCGCGCCGCTGCGCAGCGCCGCCGGGTCGCCGGCGGGCTCGCGCGCGGCCAGGCGCTCGGCGTAGTCGGCGGTGACGGCCAGCGCCTCCACCGCCCCGGCCCGCCGCCCGTCCGCGGCCACCCGCAGGTCCGCGGCCAGCGTCGTGGCCACGTCGTCGATCCCGTCCTGCTCGTCCGGGGCCGCCGCGCGCAGGGCGCGCAGCGCCACCGTCTCGTGGAAGATGCGGACCAGCGCCTTCACGTACGCGTCGGCGGACCTGCCGGTCGCGTCCATGGTCTCGAACGCCGCCGACGCCGTGGCCGCGGCGCCCAGGGCCTTGGACGCGCGTTCCCTGAGGTCGTCCCAGCCGTCCCGGCCGTCCCGGTGGTGGCGATCGTCGCGATCGTCGCCGGCCAGCCCGTCGAGCAGCCCGGCCGTCGCCTGGACGGCCTCGTCCAGCGCCGTCGTCAGCGGGTCGAACCGGCGCAGCGGCCACAGGGCCAGGGCCAGCACGGCGTACAGGAGGCCGCCGAGCACCATCAGCTCGGGCGGCCCGAAGCTCGCGGGCACCGCCAGGTAGAACCCGGTGACCAGGGCGAACACGGGCGGCGTGCCCACCGTACGCCACCTTGCGCCCGCCGCCGCGGCCAGCCCGAGCGCCAGCACCGCCCACCAGGGCCGGTCCGCCAGGAACAGGCCCAGCCAGCACCCGGCCGCGATCAGCACGATCTTGATGGCCATGAACCGCGCCCGCGCCGCGTACGGCTGCCCGTACGTGTCCCCGAACGCCGTCAGGTACGCCCCGAGAGCCAGGAAGGCCCCCGACTGCGGCCGCCCCGCCAGCACCCCGGCCAGCAGCGGCCCCGCCACCGCGAGCCCGCACAGCAGCCCGTACCCCCAGGGGGGACGCGCGGGCAGCGAGAAGCCGTCACGCAGCGCTCTGGCGGCCCCCCGCATAGGCGTCGCCCCCGGTCAGTGCTCCTTGGGATCCCAGTGGGTGACCAGGCGTCCCTCCCCCGGCCACAGGTCTACCCACGCGGCCTCCATCTGGATCACCGCGAACGCCCCCGGCCGGAAGCCGTAGTCGCCGCCGCCCAGTTGCAGGGCCAGCTCGTGCACCGCGGGATTGTGCCCGCACAACACGACCGTGCCCAGCTCGGGGTCGGTCCTGTGGACCAGTTCGAGCAGTTCCTCCGGATAAGCCTGGTAGATGTCGCGCTCGTAGCTGATCTCCATACCCGGAAAGGCCAGCTCGGCCGTACGCCTGGTTCGCAGCGCGGGCGAGCAGAGCACCGCGTCGGGACTCAGCCCGGCCGCCCTGATCTCGTCGCCGGCGCGACCGGCGTCCCGCTCGCCGCGCTCGGTCAGCGGACGTTCGCGGTCGGCGAGACCGGGCACCTGCGCGGCCTTGGCATGGCGGAGCAGTATCAGGGTCCGCATCACGTCATCCCCTCGACGCCCAGATCCCGAGCCCGACGATCACGGCCAGGATGGCCAGCATCGCCAGCAGGATCAGGACCAGCGTCTTGCCCCCCGAGGGCCGGTTGTCGTCTTCCACCCGCCCAGTTTCCCACCGCACCCCCACCCCCACCCGCCCGGGAACCCCCAACCCCCGAGAACCCCCGCCTCGCGCCTCGCCCCCTCGCCCCTCGCCCCCTCGCCCCTCGCGCCTCGCGCCTCGCGCCTCGCGAAAGCGGCGCGTGGCCCTGCGCCCGGAGCCAGCCCCTGGATTCCCCCCACACGCGAAGACGCCCGCCCCGATGCCGGAGCGGGCGTCTCGTGCAGCGACGGTTACGACGCCACGGGCTCGTGCTCGCGGTCGTTGTTGGCCGGCTCGCTCGTCACCGACCTGCGCTTGGAGACGATGATGGCCACGACGACCACCGCCACCGCCACCACCGTGATGCCGACCCGCAGCGCGGCGTTGCCCGCGTACAGGACGACGGCCGGCGCGACCAGCAGCGCGACCAGGTTCATCACCTTGATCAACGGGTTGATGGCCGGCCCCGCGGTGTCCTTGAACGGGTCGCCGACCGTGTCGCCGATGACCGTCGCGGCGTGGGCCTCGGAGCCCTTGCCGCCGTGGTGCCCGTCCTCGACCAGCTTCTTGGCGTTGTCCCACGCGCCACCGGAGTTGGCCAGGAAGACGGCCATCAGGGTGCCGCAGGCGATCGCGCCGGCCAGGAACGCGCCGAGCGGCGCATAGCCGAGCGCGAACCCGACCGCGATCGGGGTCATCACCGCCAGCAGGCCGGGCGTGGCCAGCTCGCGGAGCGAGTCGCGGGTGCAGATGTCCACGACGCGGCCGTACTCGGGCTTCTCGGTGCCGTCCATGATGCCCGGCTTGTTGCGGAACTGGTCGCGTACCTCGAAGACCACCCGCATGGCCGCGCGGCCGACCGCCGAGATCGCCAGGCCGGAGAACAGGAACACCACCGCGGCGCCGACGATCAGACCCACCAGGACGTTGGGCTGGTCGATGCTGAGGCTGAAGGTCGAGAAGGCGCCCAGCGCGTCCTTGATGTCCTGGCCGGCCCTGGAGAGCTGGTCCTCCACCGCCGTACGGAACGCGCCGAACAACGCCGTCGCCGCGAGCACGGCCGTGGCGATGGCGATGCCCTTGGTGATGGCCTTGGTGGTGTTGCCGACGGCGTCGAGGCTGGTGAGCACCCGCGCGCCCTCGCCCTCGACGTCGCCCGACATCTCGGCGATGCCCTGGGCGTTGTCGGAGACCGGGCCGAAGGTGTCCATGGAGACGATGACGCCGACCGTGGTCAGCAGGCCGGTGCCGGCCAGGGCCACCGCGAACAGCGCGATCGTGACGTTCCCGAACCCGAGCAGGAACGCCCCGTAGACCGCGCCGCCGATGATCAGCGCCGAGTAGACGGCCGACTCCAGGCCGACGCTGATGCCGGCCAGGATGACGGTGGCCGGGCCGGTGGCCGAGCTCTCGCCGATCTCGCGCACCGGACGCCGGTTGGTCTCGGTGAAGTAGCCGGTCAGCAGCTGGATCGCGCTGGCCAGCACCAGCCCGATCAGCACCGCGCCCACCGCGATCAGGCGTGGGTCGGCGTCCGACGTGACGGTCGAGCCCGACAGGGCGCTGAAGCTGCTGGGCAGATACCAGAAGGCCGCCGCGGCGACCAGCACCGCCGAGATGGCGGCCGAGATGAAGAAGCTGCGGTTGATCGCCGCCATGCCGCTGCGGTCGCGGTCGCGCATCCCCGTGACGAAGATCCCGATGATCGCGGTCAGCACGCCGATCATGGGCACGATCAGCGGGAAGATCAGACCCTGCTCGCCGAAGGCCACCTTGCCCAGGATGAGGCTGGCGACCAGCATGACCGCGTACGACTCGAACAGGTCGGCCGCCATGCCCGCGCAGTCGCCGACGTTGTCACCGACGTTGTCGGCGATCGTCGCGGCGTTGCGCGGGTCGTCCTCGGGGATGCCCTGCTCGACTTTGCCCACCAGGTCGGCGCCGACGTCGGCGGCCTTGGTGAAGATGCCGCCGCCGACTCGCATGAACATCGCCAGCAGCGCCGCCCCGAACCCGAACCCTTCGAGAACGTGGGGCGCCTCGCCCTGGTAGATGAAGACGACCACGGCCGCACCGAGCAGCCCGAGGCCGACGGTGAACATTCCGGCGACGCCGCCGGTACGGAACGCGACGCGCATGGCGCGCTTCTCGCCCGACTCGTTGGCCGCGGCGGCGACACGCACGTTTCCGCGCACCGCCAACCACATGCCCATGAATCCGGTCAATGCGGAGAACACCGCACCGACCACGAAGAAGATCGAGCGACCGACGCGTACGTCCATTTCGCCCGGCAGCAAGAGCAACAGGAAGGGAATGACGATCACGAAGATCGCCAGTGTGCGGAATTGGCGCGTGAGATAGGCAGCCGCGCCCTCCTGCACGGCTCGCGCGATGTTCTGCATGCGTTCGGTGCCCTGGCCGGCGGACAGCACCTCGCGTACGAGGCCGCCGGCGACGGCTAGCGCGATCAGCGCGACCGCGGCGACCACGATCACGATGGTGAGATTGTTACCGCTCAGGGACAGATTGGGCGCTGGCTCCAATGCCAGCATGTGCCTGCTCATCGTTCTCCTCGGCAAGACCGGTCGTCCTGCCCGAACGGTGCTGCGGATTTCTCGGCGGGCGGGTGCGGCACCATCCGGGTTGTGGGTGCCGCTTCCGGTTGAATCCGCGGTTCCGCCGGATCACCTTGGCCGGTGCCGGGAGTCTACGCAGGCACTGAACGGATATGAAGGCTCTCGGGGCGGCTATTTGCGCGACCGTTCAGTAATCCCCTGACAGCAGGCCGGTTTGCGATCTGACAGGCGAAATTTCCTCGCGTTTACGGGCATGACAAGCCCCCAAATCGGACCGCCCGAAACCCAGATTTAACCCAGCGACACGCCGACACCCCACCCCGCCCCGCACTCCCACCCGAAACACAGCCGTGCGGCACCACCCGCGCCGGCCTCCTCGATGGCCTTACGCCACCGGGAAGCTACGCCAGCCTCGACGCCGATCCGAAGCTCCTACGCCGGCCACCCTCCCCGACGCCGGCTTCGAGACCTGACACCGGCCACCATGCCTCCGGTTTCAGGGGTTCATGCCCATACACCCCGGCGCCGGCCAAGTGACTCCGCCAGCTATCCCCCGTCTATCCACAGCCTGTGGATAACTATGGGCCATCTTCCACAGGCACCCTGAGACGATCAAGAATCCCGGAGCGCAGACACGCTACCCCCTCAGGCCACGTCAAAGGAGCCCAAGCCGCCAGATATCACGGACCAACACCCCGACACCCGGGAAATCCCAGGACCGCCCGGCTCGCCAGAACCACGTCGAGTACCACCACGAAGCTCCCCCGCCAACCCCGCCGAGCCCCAGCGCCATGCCTTCGCGTCAGGCGAGGCCTCAGATCCCTACACACCCGAGCGGGTCTGCGGCGCACTGAGCCTCCGCAGCACCACGCCCGATCACACTCGAGACCGTTGAGCTGGACGTCAACCCGTCCCTGCGCATCACGTGAACCAGGTGATCGCCTGGCCGTGCGATCGGGTCCAGGCGAGCGGCCTCCCGTCCAGCGCGAGGACGTTGTACAGCGCCTCGCCCGGCGGCTTCGGGAGCGTGTCGTAGGGCAGCACGTCCGGGGCCTCGTTCGCGATCCAGTGGCCGGATAGGCCGCGTACCGCCTCGGCGAACGCCACCCGTCGCGGCATCGGCACGTGGTACAGCACCGAGCTGTGGAACACCACCAGCGTCGCGTCGGGCGGGGACTGCGCGGCCAGCGCCGGCAGGTCGTCCACCAGATCGCCCCGTACGAGCAGCGGCGGGTCGGCCGCGACCACGGCCGCCGCGGCCCGCAGTCTGGCGCGGCGATGCGCGTGTTCAGGCCAGATGAGGGCGTCAAGCCAGGCGAGATCCGCGGGGACGGTCACGTCAAGCGGGTTCAGATCCAGGCCGGCCCGCCACACCACCTGCGGCAGGCCGGTCGGCGGCGCCATATCGGTGGACGCGCAGGCAAGGACGGGCTCCCCGGAGCCGACCAGGTGATTGCCGTAACGGTAGGCGTACCGGTCGGGGTAGAGGCACAGCCCGGCGGACGCGCCGACCTCCAGCAGCGCGAGCGGCTGCGGTAGCGCGTTGAGCACCGGCAGCAGGACGGCACACCGTCCGGCCTCGTTCGTCTGCGTGGTCCGGGTGCGCATCTCCGCTTCGATCACCGGCCAGTTCGCCACCGCGTGATCGTGGAACTCGGCCGGATCCTCCACCGGCCCACCCAGCAGCCGAACTACGCCGAACAGCAGGTTCGGCTGCCGCTTGGCCGGCGGGAGCCCGTCGAGCAAAGTCAGGAGTTCAAGATCCCGCGTCACCGCGTATGCCAGCCGCTCGTACGTGGGCGACACACCGTGCGCTTCACGCGCGGCGAAGTCTGCGTAGATCGCTGCGGTCGTCATGTCCCGATGATCGCAGCGAACCCCTTCCACACCCAGCCGACCGCGCTCTCGAACGGATTCATCAGGCCCTCTTCGTCACCCCGAGCCTCGGGCGCCGCATCGGGCCTTCACCCAGCCCGACCCCGGCAACCTGTGACGACTCCCCAAACGGGAGCCCGCCATCTCGCCGCAGCCCATGGCGACCGGGTGTGCCGACTGCGGGCTTCCGGCCCCGATCGGAGGCACCCACCAACATCGCGGCGAGGGCTCTTCGCCCTGCCTTCACACCGCACCAAGCCATCCAAGGCATGCCGAAAAAGCCCCGGCCCCTTGGACCTCGGCGTCCTCATGGGCACAAGAAAGGTGCGATCCGACAGGGAGGAAGGCATGCCACAACCGGACACCCCCTCATCCCCGTCTATCGCCCTCAACCAGACCCGACCAGCCCGAACACGACCCTCAGAAAACAAGGGACCGATCCAAGCGCTGTCAGGTCAGGAACCCGCCCCGTTGGAGGCGGGCCAGCTCATCCGGATGTTCGTCCCCTTGGGGCTGGGGAAGACCTCGACGTCATCGGCCAGACCGGTGATCACGGCGAGGCCGAAGCCTGACATGAACGAGTCAGAGAGCATGCCCAGATCGAGCGGCTGCTCCTGCTTGATCTCGTCACTGGGGGCCAGATCGCTGACCGTGACCTCGAAACGCCCGGAGTCGTCACGTAGCTCGATGCGGATGGGCTCGCCCGGGCAGTGAAGTCGATGCGCCTCGACCGCCCTGGAGCATGCCTCACCCACGGCGAGCCTGACTTCGTCCAGCAGCGATTCCTCGACGCCGGTGCGACGGGCGATCGCCGTGGCCACCAGCCGGGCGGTCCGCACATGCGCGGGGAGAGCGCTGAACGTCAGCTCGACGGTAGCCATGCTACTTGTCTTTGCCGTGAGCTTCCTTGGCCTCGTCGACGGAAGCGTAAATCCCGAAGACCTTGGTCAGACCGGTGATACGGAAGATCTTGAGGATGCGCTCCTGGGTGCACACCAGCTCAAGCGAGCCGTCATGCGCCCGGACCCTCTTGAGCCCTCCGACGAGCACTCCCAACCCCGTGGAGTCGAGGAAGTCGACCTTCTCCATGTTCACCAGAAGGTGGAAGTTGCCCTTGTTCACCAGGTCGATGAGGAGCTCACGCAATCTCGGCGCCGTGTAGACATCGATCTCACCCTCGACCTCCACGATGGTGAGTCGGTCTTCGGTGCGGTGATCCAACTTCAGATCCACAGATCCTCCAGCGCCTCGCCTGCGAAAGTACTCTTGCGGGCCTGGCAGTCTGGAGCGTGGCCCCAGACTGTCCGACCCTGACGCGCGGCATTCAACCACGCGTCTGGCTTGTGTCTATACGAAATCACGATTCCCGGCGACTTTGCCCATCGATGCAAGACTGGAAACAGTGACTTCCACGCCATCCTCCCCACAACAAGCAGGTCCACTCCTCGCCCACCTGCTCGGAGTTCCCGCACGTCATGAGCGTGTCACCCATGTGGAGCATGTTCCAGCACGTCAGGCGGGTCAAGCCCGTTGGCCCGACTGGGCGCCGGAAGTCCTCGTTACGCGCTTGGCGAACCGTGGAGTCACAGGACTCTGGCCCCACCAGTACGAGGCCGCCGACCTGGCTTTCCGTGGCCGAAACGTGATCATCAGTACGGGCACGGCCTCGGGCAAGTCCCTGGCGTACCTCACTCCGGCGGTCGCGTCCTGCCTCGACGGCGGCACCGTCCTGTACCTGACGCCGACCAAGGCCCTGGCCGCCGACCAGTTCCGCGGCCTGCGCGAGCTGCGCATCACGCAGGTGCGCGCCGCCTGCTTCGACGGTGACACCCCCTTCGAGGAACGGACGTGGATCCGCCAGCACGCCAACTACGTCCTGACGAATCCGGACATGCTCCACCGTGGCGTCCTGCCTCGCCACGCGCAGTGGTCCTCGTTCTTCCGCCGTCTCCGCATGGTGGTCGTGGACGAGTGCCACGGATACCGCGGCGTCTTCGGCTCGCACGTGGCCCAGATCCTGCGCCGCCTGCGCCGCGTCTGCGCCCGGTACGGCTCGCGCCCCACGTTCGTGCTCGCCTCGGCCACGGCGAGCGAGCCAGGCGTGTTCGCCATGAGGCTGACGGGGCTTGAGATGGACGAGGTGACCACGGACGCCTCGCCGAAGGGTTCGACCACCATTGCCCTCTGGGAGCCGCCCCTGACGGATCTGCGGGGCGAGGGAGGGGCTCCCGTACGCCGGACGGCGACCGCGGAGACGGCCGACCTCCTCGCGGACCTCGTCCTGGCGAACGTACGGACGCTCGCCTTCGTACGTTCGCGACGCGGCGCGGAGACGGTCGCCCTGTCCGCCCGCGCCAAGCTGGCCGACGTGGCCTTCTCCGTCACCGCTCCCCGGCCTCCGTCCGCCACCCCCGAAACCGCGCCGACCGACGCCTCCGGCTTCCCTGAGGCCACCCCCCACAGTTCCTCTCCCGCTTCCGGAAGCGCCGCTCCCGACGCCATGAGCCCGGTTGCCAACGCCACCAACGCCACCGGCCCGGGCGCCGGCGCGACGGACCGGCCCGATGCCGACCTCCAGGACCTCCGTCACCCCACACCTCCGAGCCCTCTCACCTGGGCCATCCCCGACGACGTCGAGGACCTCGCCGCCCTCCCCGACAAGGTCGCCGCCTACCGCGCCGGCTACCTCGCCGAAGACCGCCGCCTCCTGGAGAAGGCCCTGCGCGCCGGCACCCTCATGGGCCTGGCCACCACGAACGCCCTCGAACTCGGTGTGGACGTCTCGGGCCTGGACGCCGTACTGATCGCCGGCTGGCCCGGCACCCGCGCCTCCCTCTGGCAGCAGGCCGGCCGGGCCGGACGCGACGGCCAGGACGCCCTCGCCGTGCTCATCGCCAGGGACGATCCCCTGGACACCTACCTCGTCCACCATCCGCAGGCCCTGTTCGGCCGGCCGGTGGAGGCGATCGTCCTGGACCCGGACAACCCGTACGTCCTGGGCCCCCACCTGTGCGCCGCCGCCGCCGAGATCCCGCTGACCGACGACGATCTGCCCATCTTCGGCACCACCACCCCCGATGTCCTGGACGATCTGGTCGCCCAGAACCTGCTGAGACGCCGTCCGGCAGGCTGGTTCTGGACCCGCCGCGAACGCGCCACCGACCTCGCCGACATCAGAGGCGGCGGAGGCGCCCCGATCCAGGTGGTCGAGTCGTCGACCGGCCGCCTGCTCGGCAGCGTGGACGAACCCTCGGCCCACACCACGGTCCACACCGGCGCGGTCTACCTCCACCAGGGCGAGACCTTCCTGGTGGAGACCCTCGACCTCGACTCCGGAGTCGCCCTGGTCGAGGCCGCCAACCCCGACTATTCGACGTTCGCCCGCGACATCACCGACATCTCCATCCTCGCCACCCAGCGCTCCCGCCCCCTCGGCCCGGGAACGCTGCACTTCGGCGAGGTGGAGGTGACCAGGCAGGTGGTCTCGTACCTGAAAAGACGCATGCAGTCGGGCGAGATGCTCGGCGACGAACCCCTCGACCTGCCGCCCCGCACCCTCCGCACCCGCGCGGTCTGGTGGACGCTGCCCGCCACGGCGGTGGCCCCGCTCGCGGCGGCGGACATCGACCTGGGCGGTGCCGCACACGCCGCCGAGCACGCCTCGATCGGCCTGCTCCCCCTGTTCGCCACCTGTGACCGATGGGACATCGGCGGCGTCTCCACCGAACTGCACGCCGACACGGGCCTGCTCACGGTCTTCGTGTACGACGGTCACGAAGGCGGTGCCGGCTTCGCCGAACGCGGCTACGCGCGCGCCACCGACTGGCTGACGGCCACGCGCGAGGCGATCGCGTCCTGCGAGTGCGAACGCGGCTGCCCCTCCTGCATCCAGTCCCCGAAGTGCGGCAACGGCAACGAGCCCCTGCACAAACGCGGCGCACTCCAACTCCTGGACATCCTCCTCACCCCTGGCCCTCCGGCTTAGCTCCCGCCCTCCTCCGTCCGACGCGGGACATGTCCCGGTTTCTACATATGCCGCGGGTCGACGCGGAGCTCATGCTTCGGCTCGTTGTCATCGGCGGGCCTGTCCGCCCCCGTCAGGCGACATCTCGACCGGCCCCGCACGGGATCTGCCTGTGAGGGTGTGCGTTCCCGCGATCGGCAGGGTGATCGACAGAGAGGTCCGGACGTCCGCGACCTCTCCCGTGATCTCACAGGCGACCAGGCGGACGCCGTTCCTTCTGGCCAACGCGGACGCCCTGCCGCAAGCGCCCTCGGGATCGACGATCGCCGACCTGGCGGCGGCCAGAGCACTCAGATCGGCCGCGCCGTCAACACGATGGCGAGCCACCCGAACCGCCCCCACGGAGGCCAGCCCGCCGGCAATCGCCATCAGGAGCCCCATGAGGGCCACGCCCCATAAGGTCGCCGACCCTCGTTCCTTGTGTTTGATCATCCTTGTCCTTGGAGTGATTGATTGGCGAGAGTTCATGACAGGTCTGGCGATTCATCAGCATTCGCCAGAAGCGCCGAACCCCGGTTACCGTGAGTTTTCGGCACGCGTTTGTGGCTTCCCTCCTGACGTGTCCACTTCCGCACCAGAAGGTGCCTGCGCGGCCAAGGGCCTTCGCACCTCGGGGGGCGCCTCCTCGCTCCTTGATGTCGATCTCCGTGCCGTGTCGCGGAGTTGTCGGCTGCTCTTGTGGGTAGGAGACGGCGTAGGGGTTGGAGATTTCGCCCCCCGACTGCCAGGAGGACACGAGGGCTCATGTCCTCCTGGCAGATCTCCTTTCGGCAGGCGACTGTGTGACGTCATGGTTCTGTGGCGGCTGTCGCCGAGGCCGACACACGGATGGCCGGCAGGGAAGTGCCCCAGGCTGGTCGTACATCTACTGCGATCTCTACGTTCGTGATTTCTGCGTCGCGGGCGATCTCTACGTGTGCGTCTGGGCGAGTGGCTGAGCGGGCGAGGTCGCGGACCTGGTCCAGCGGCTCACCTCGGGCTGCGGCACGCGCTGCCGCTCGGGCCGCGTCTACACATTCCAGTTGGACGTTCACCGCTTGTATGGCCCAGAGCGCGGCCGCCAGGACGATCATGAGGGCGGGCAGCATGGCGGCGGTCTCGGCCGTCACCGAGCCGCGCGATGCCGACCGTTGCCCGGTGGTGGACTTCCGCGTCTGGGGCAGGGTCATCCGGTCGTCTTGAGCGCTCGGTCGATGAGGGACTTCAGCATTTCCTGCACTTCGGGGCTGCTGACCACCTTGAAGAGGAGTGCGGCGAAGGCACAGGCCGCGATGGTTCCTACCGCGTATTCGGCGGTGGACATGCCGCGCTCGCGGTTCGCGACGGCGCAGGCGATCCACTTGCTGGGACGCCATCGGGTGTTGCGGGAGCTGGTCGGCCCGCCGGCGGTCGAGGAGGAGGAAGACTGTGTGCCTTCCGTCTCGACGTTGTCCATGTACGGAGCCGGGCAGGCCGTGATGGGTGGAGCGGGGCTGAGGGGGCCTGGCGTGGTGGCGGGACTTTGCATCGTGCCTCCAGGTGATCGGAGCCGGGTCTTGTCCGGCGGGAGTCCAAGATTCGCCGAGAAGGCGCAGCCGCCGTCTGACCGAACGGCGTTCTGGGGATTGCCGACCGGGTGACTCCTCGGGCTGTGGACAAGTCCTGCTGCGGACGTGAGAGGGCGGCGAAGGCCCTGCTCGGTGGCCTGGCGGCTCGTTCGCCGGTGAGGGTCACGGCAGGATGATGGTGGACGCGAGGCCGGCGATCACCGGGATGATGCCCAGGAGGACGAAGGCCGGAAGGAAGCACAGGCCCAGAGGGGCCACCGCTTTGACGCCCACGGTTCGGGCGGCGGCCAGTGAGGCGGCTCTGGCTGCGTCCCTTGCGTCGTCGGCCAGGCGGGTCAGGACGTCCGCCAGCGGGGCGCCGGTCTGGGCGGCTCGGCTCATGGCTCTCGACAGCCGGCTCAGGGCCGGGTCCCTCGTCAGGGTTGCCCAGGTCGGTTCGGGGTCGGCGCCCAGGCGGAGCTGGCTGCTCACCCATGCCAAACGCTGACCGAGAGGGCCGCCGATCGTGGTCGCGGCCAGGTCTGTGGCGGCGGTCACCGGTTGTCCGGCGAGGAGGCACGCGGTCATCAGGTCCGCGGCGAAGGGGAGGTCGGCGGTGATCTGTTCGCGTTCCTGGCGGGAGTGAGGGGGTTCCCTTCTGTGCAGGATCAGGGCTGTTGCGGGGGTCAGCAGGAGGGCTACCGCGATTCCTGCGAAACCACCGATCAGGAGGGCGGTGATCACGCCGGTGATGGCGGCGGTGGTGATGGTTCTGCGGTCCGGGGGACGGTGGAGGGCGTCTTTGTCGAGCCAGTCGGGCTGGGTGGGGGTGTCCGTCGCAGAGGTGGTGGGGCTGGACGGCGGGGCTGAGGGGGTGGGCGGAGGGAGGAGGCGGGTGAGGCGGTCTGCGGGGGTGCGTGGGGCTGACCACAACCAGGTGGCGAGGGCCACGCAGAAGGCGGACAGAAAGGGAAGCATCGGGCAGCGGAATTCCAGTGGTTCGGGTGCGGGAAGGATGCGGCCCGGCGCCCCGCGGG
The DNA here is from genome assembly GCF_040642995.1 of Nonomuraea sp. NPDC047529. Taxonomy (NCBI): domain Bacteria; kingdom Bacillati; phylum Actinomycetota; class Actinomycetes; order Streptosporangiales; family Streptosporangiaceae; genus Nonomuraea; species Nonomuraea sp. NPDC047529. Next base: position 196,017 of record NZ_JBEYTJ010000001.1, read on the forward strand.
CGACGGCCACGGGGGCGGGGTCGCGGGGGGCGGGGTCGCGGGGACGGGGTCGCGGGGACGGGGTCGCGGGGGGCGGGGTCGCGGGTGGGGTTGGAGGGTGGTGGGTCAGGGGTGGGCCTTGGTGGCCATGTGGTGGGTCCACCACAGGCCGCAGGCGTCCAGGGCTGCGCCGGACAGGAGGCAGAGCAGGCCGGGGAAGGTGCCGAGCAGGAAGTTCAGGGGGTGCATGTCGAGCGCTCCCGCCATCAGGAGGCCGAGGATCGGCAGGGCGGCGAGCATTCGGGCCGTGGTGCGGGGGCCGGCCAGTTGGGCGGCGACGTCTGCGCGGTGGGTCTGGGCGGCGCGGAGCGTGTTGCCGACTCGTTCGACCAGGGCGGACATGCCTGCGCCCACGGTGATGCTGACGTCCCAGCAGGCAGCGAGGCGGCGGAGGCCCTCGCCGCCCTGAGCCGGGGCCGCTGCCGTGAGGGCTGCGGAGACGTCGCCGCCGTCTCTTGCCGCGGCCAGGGCGGGGCGCAGGGCTTCGGGGTCGGGGAAGTCGACGGCTGTGATGGCCCGGGTCAGGGCTTCGCCCGGGGTGCGGCCCGCGGCGAGCTCGGCCGAGAGCGACTGGCACAGCTCTATGGAGGCGCGGCGCCAGGCGTCGGCGCGGCGGGTGGGGCCGGGGCGGGTGAGGGTGGCTCGGAGCAGGCGCGGCCATGGGGGTCGGCGACGAGGTGCGGTCAGGAGCGCGCGCAGGCGGAGGGCGGGCGTGGTCGGGCCGGTCCACAACCAGAGGGCACAGGCTGTGGACAGGGCCGAGATGAGCGCGGCGGTCATCGTCCGGGGGCTTTCATGAGGTCCTTCGCAGGAGGGATTCGTAGCCGGGGCCGGTGTGGGGGCTGCCGTCCGGGGCGAAGGTGAGGGCGGGGACCGATTCGACGAGGCCGGCCGGGGTTCTGGAGAGCAGGCAGATCTCGGCGACGCGCCGTCGGCCGTCGGTGCGGGTGCGGGTCAGGTGGACGACCACGTCGAGGGCCGCCGCCAGCTGGCTGTGCACGGCCTCCCTGGTCAGGCCCGCCGCGCAGCCGAGGGCTTCCAGGCGGGGCGGCACGTCGGCCGCGGCGTTGGCGTGCAGCGTTCCGCACCCGCCCTCGTGGCCGGTGTTGAGGGCGGCGAGCAGGTCGACGACCTCCGCTCCCCTGACCTCGCCCACCACGAGCCGGTCGGGACGCATGCGCAAGGCCTGACGCACCAGATCGCGCAGGCCCACTCCGCCCGCCCCTTCGAGGTTGGCCGGACGGGTCTCCAGGCGGACCACGTGGGGGTGGAGAGGGCGCAGCTCGGCGGAGTCCTCCACGAGGAGGAGGCGTTCGGCCGGGTCGGCCCGGGAGAGGAGGGCCGACAGAAGGGTGGTCTTGCCCGTGCCGGTGCCGCCCGTGACGAGGAAGGCGAGCCGGGCGTCGACCATCGCCGTCAGCACCGTGACGGCCGCCGGGGCGATCGTGCCGGCCGACACCAGGTCGGACAGGGTGAAGGTGCGGCGCGGCGGCAGGCGGAGCGACACGCAGGTGCCGCCCGAGGCGATGGGCGGCAGTACGGCGTGCAACCGGACGCCCCCGGCCAGCCTCGCGTCCACGTACGGCGAGGCGTCGTCGAGCCGGCGACCGGCGGCGGCCGCGAGGCGCTGGGCCAGCCTGCGGACCGCTCCGTCGTCGGCGAACGTGACGGAGGTGCGGCGCAGGCCGCCGCCGTCGTCGATCCACACCTCCCGCGGGCCGTTGACCAGGACGTCGGTGACGTCGGGACGGGCCAGGAGCGGTTCCAGCGGACCGGCGCCGATCAGGTCGGCGCAGAGGGCGCGGGCGACCGCCAGGATCTCGGCGTCTCCGTAGACCGAGCGTTCGGCTCTGAGCGCGACGGCCACCTGGGCGGCCGTCGGCTCGACACCAGCGTGGGCCAGGCGGACGCGTACGGCCTCCACCAGCTCCGGCGAGACCTCCCCTGCGGCGCTCATGCCGGAAGGAGGTCTTGGAGCAGGGACGCGCAGAGGGTGCCGAGAACCGTACGCGGACCGAGCCCGGGGAGCTCGCCCCGGTTGAGGGTGGCGGTGAGCCTCGGATGGTCGGACAGGTGGGCGGCGACGGGGATGCCGAGTGAGGCCGCGGCCGTCTCCTCGTCGAGGACTCCGGGCCGGAGGATGGCCCGCAGGTCGGCGGTGTGCCTGCGGAGCTCGCCCAGCACCTGGACGGTGGACAGGATGCCGCGCAGGTCGGCCGTGGTGACCGTCAGGGTCGTGTCGGCCCTGGTGAGGGCTTCCACGGCGGCCGGGTCGACATGGCGCGGGAGGTCGACGACGATCAGGTCGAAGCCGCGCCGGCCGGCTTCCAGGACCGAGCGCATGGCCTGGGGCGGGATCGCGGCCACTTCCCCGCGGTGGAAGGACAGGACCGCGAGGTCGCCGAACGACGGGAGCGCCGCCCGCAGGGCGCTGGAGCTGATCCTTCCTTCCCTCGCCACCAGGTCGCCCCAGCGGGCGCCCGCCGCCTCCTCGTGGCCCAGCAGGGCGTCGATGCCGCCGCCCAGGGGGTCGGCGTCGATCAGGAGCGTACGGAGGCGGTCGCCCGAGGCGCGCAGGGCCAGGCAGGCGGACACCACGCTCGCGCCCGCTCCGCCGTGGCCGCCGATCACGCAGGTCACCGCGCCGGAGCGGGGCTCGGGCTCCATGGCGTCGGCGAAGCGTTCCACGAGGTGGCGTTCGTCGCCGGGGAGGCGGACGACGGCCTGGGCGCCCACGGCCACGCATTTTCGCCACGTGTCGGGGTCGTCGGGGCCGCGGGTCACCAGGAGGACCTGGTCCCGGGTGGGCGGTGAGGTGGCGGCGACGGCGTCGGCCTGGTCGGGGCCGATGGCGACCATGGGGGCGAGGTTCCAGTACGGCCGGGCATGGGCGGGGGTCTGGGCCACGTCGAGCTGGGCGCCGGCGGCGGCTGCGATGCGGACCAGGTCGTCGAGGAGGTCGTGGTCCTCGGTGATGACCAGGGGGCGGTGCACGGGGTCCTCCTCTTGCCGGGGCGTGGGAGGTCAACCCTGCTGGGGAGGAGGCGGCCGGGAGAGGCCGAACGGGATTCTGGGGACGGCGGCCGCGGACACGCCTCGCCTGTGGACAACCGGCGGGGTCGGCGAGCCGGACAGAGGCCGGAAATAGGGCGACCCCCGCCGGGGGGGAGAGCGGGGGTCGCCTGATCGGTCCGGCTCCGGGGGGGTAGAGCCGGTCCCGTTTCAGAAGAAAGCTTTCATCACTTCACCAGAGCATGGCAAGAGACTTGCAAACGCATCCCTCACACACACGCTCCAGTTTCGGGCGATACCTCCGTATGCTGCCCGATCCACTCGAGTTTCGTCGAGCAGTAATCTGGCATTTCCGCCAAGTTTTTTCGCTACGCCATAACGATCGCATAAAGACAGTCACTGTCCGTAATCGTCACAGGTAGGTAACGGGTTGGCGCCCGAAGACGGCTCGACGGAACCCTCCCGGCCGCTCCACGTCTGGGTAAAGGTCTTGCTCCAAGGGGTTCCCAGCAGGGCGGATCCGTCGTAGAAAGGTGTTACGGACCTCTTGTCCGGGTGCATCAGCCGGGTACCCACGCGCGACCAGCCGCGGGAGGCGCGTCGTGACGGGCTTGACCCGCTCCGACGGATTTGAGGTGCACGCTTGGTAACCCGGTGTGATGCACCGGCAGACGGCGTCTCGGTCGAGACGCCGTCCGCTATGTGACCAGCCCGTCCGTCAGCCTCGTTGCATCGCTTCGCAGACCGCGGTCGTCTCCCGTACCCCCAGGCTTACCGCCGAGGCACAGTGCTGTACCCACTGGCCGACGCCCTCCGGAGTACCGGTCAGGTACGCCCGGAGCGCCTCCGCGTACGGCAGCTCAAGATGCCCGATCTCGACGACGACCAGCGACTTCGGGTCGAGCCCGTACTCGACCAGCGTCAGCCGTTCCGCGGAACGCGCCACGACGCCGTCGCACGTCCCGAACGGCCGCAGCACCGCCAGCTCGGCGTGCACCACGGCGGCCAGCACGATCGCGGGCGCCTTGCCCGCCTCTTCCAGCAGCCGGAACAGGGACTCCATGCGCGTCGCGGTCTCCGCCGCCCCCGGGGCGGGACCGAGCCCGAGCGGATCGGGGGCGGAGTCGTCCGTACGGGGACGGCCCAGCGCCGGCTGGTCGGCGAGCCCCGCGGCGGCGACGGTGTGCAGGCGGGCCAGCACCTGCCGCGGCGCCTTCCGCCAGGTGGGACCGAGCCGGCCCATCTCCGCGGACGCCCGCAGCGCCCCCTGTACGAGCGGATCGTGCACCTCGTCGCGGCGCAAGGCGTCCAGTGGCACGTCAACGCCCTCGATCGCGGCCGAGGCCCGCGCGCCGCGCAGGGACGACTCGGTGGACACCGCCGGGCTCGCCCGGCGCAGGACGCGATGCCGATAGAGCCTGTCGACGGCCTGCCGCGCCTCGTCCACTGCCTCGGACACGCCTGGGAACCGCGCGATGACGGCCAATGGGTCACTCACGGAAACCGACCTTACCGGCGGGTACGCCATGCCCCGCCATGGACCGGACCGCCGCCGTATAAGGCGCTACGGCACCCCCCGCTTTTTCCCGCCACGCCGAACCGCATATTCTCCTGATTTCAGGATGACAACAGTTCAATTGCGTTTGTCATGCAAGCTGATAATCATGCGGCCACCCACGCGAATCGGTACAGACCTGTCTAGACCTCTTGTGTGGGGAGGCCGTGAGCTGGTGAAGTGGGACCCGACCTGTCCAACCTGGCCATAGAAGGAGCACGAAGTGGCCCCGGAGACCCCTGGCAACGAGACCCAGGCGCTGTCCAACCTGCTACAGGAGAACCGCCGGTTCGCACCACCGGCCGAGCTGGCCGCGGCCGCGAACGTGACCGCCGCCGCATACGCCGAGGCAGACGCCGACCGTCTCGCCTTCTGGGAGCGCGCGGCCGAGCGGCTGACCTGGGCCAGGCGGTGGGACACGACGCTGGAGTGGAACGCGCCGTTCGCCAAGTGGTTCGTCGGCGGCGAGCTCAACGTCGCCTACAACTGCGTCGACCGGCACGTCGAGGAGGGCCGCGGCGACAAGGTCGCCTACCACTGGGAGGGCGAGCCCGAGGGCGACAGCCGCACGCTCACCTACAACGACCTCAAGAACGAGGTCGGCAAGGCCGCCAACGCGCTGCTGGAGCTCGGCGTGCGCAAGGGCGACCGGGTGGCCATCTACATGCCGATGATCCCCGAGCTGCCGATCGCGATGCTGGCCTGCGCCCGCATCGGCGCGATCCACTCGGTGGTGTTCGGCGGCTTCTCCTCCGCCGCGCTCAAGAGCCGCATCGACGACGCCGACGCCAAGCTCGTGATCACGGCCGACGGCGGCTACCGCCGCGGCAAGCCGAGCGCGCTCAAGCCCACCGTGGACGAGGCCGTCGCCGAGTGCCCGCAGGTGGAGAACGTGCTCGTCGTCCGGCGTACCGGCCAGGACGTCGCCGTGGGCGACAAGGACGTGTGGTGGCACGACCTGGTCGAGCGCCAGAGCGACCAGCACACCGCCGAGCCCCACGACGCCGAGGACCCGCTGTACATCCTCTACACCAGCGGCACCACCGGTAAGCCCAAGGGCATCCTGCACACGACCGGCGGCTACCTCACCCAGACCGCCTACACGCACCACGCGGTCTTCGACCTCAAGCCCGAGACCGACATCTACTGGTGCACGGCCGACATCGGCTGGGTCACCGGCCACTCCTACATCGTCTACGGCCCCCTCGCCAACGGCGCGACCAGCGTCATCTACGAGGGCACCCCGGACACCCCGCACCGCGGCCGGTTCTGGGAGATCGTGCAGAAGTACAAGGTCACGATCCTCTACACCGCCCCCACGGCGATCCGGACGTTCATGAAGTGGGGCGACGACATCCCCGCCAAGTTCGACATGTCCAGCCTGCGCGTCCTGGGCTCGGTCGGCGAGCCGATCAACCCCGAGGCCTACGTCTGGTACCGGGAGCACATCGGCCACGACCGCTGCCCCGTCGTGGACACCTGGTGGCAGACGGAGACCGGCGCGATCATGATCAGCCCGCTGCCGGGCGTCACCTCGGCCAAGCCGGGCGCGGCGATGCGCCCGCTGCCGGGCATCACCGCCGACGTGGTCGACGACCAGGGCAACAGCGTCCCCAACGGGGGCGGCGGCTTCCTCGTCGTGCGCGACCCGTGGCCGTCGATGCTCCGCACGATCTGGGGCGACGACCAGCGCTACATCGACACGTACTGGTCGCGTTTCGAGGGCATGTACTTCCCCGGCGACGGCGCGAAGAAGGACGAGGACGGCGACCTGTGGCTGCTCGGCCGCGTCGACGACGTCATGCTCGTCTCCGGCCACAACATCTCCACCACCGAGGTGGAGAGCGCCCTGGTCAGCCACCCCAAGGTCGCCGAGGCGGCCGTGGTCGGCGCGACCGACCCGGTGACCGGCCAGGCCATCGTGTCGTTCGTGATCCTGCGCGGCAGCGCCGAGGAGAACGACGACATCGCCGCCGAGCTGCGTGACCACGTGGCCAGGACGCTCGGCCCCATCGCCAAGCCGCGGCAGATCCTGGTCGTCCCCGAGCTGCCGAAGACCCGCTCCGGCAAGATCATGCGCCGCCTCCTGCGCGACGTGGCCGAGAACCGCAGCATCGGCGACGTCACCACGCTGGCCGACAGCACGGTGATGAACCTCATCTCCGAGAAGCTGCCGGCGGCCAAGTCCGAGGACTGACCGGCCGTTCAGCCGCTGAGGCGCATGCCCGTACCGGGCATGCGCCTCATCTGTCTGCGGCGGACGGCGTTATCGTGGGCGATCGGGTAGTTCTGGGAGTAGCCGCGTCCTCGGCGTGTTCGGTGGCGCCCAGCAGTTAGTACGGGATGTTTGACACGGCCACCAGGCCTCGATAGGAGACGTTCATGCCGCAGACTCCCGAGGAAGAATCCCTGGGCTCGCTGGTCGCCCAGGCCAGCAGCCACATCTCCGACCTCGTCCGCTCGGAGATCGAGCTGGCCAAGGCCGAGTTCAAGTTCGACGCCAAGCGGGTGGGCATGGCCGCGGGGCTGTTCGCCGCCGCCGCGTTCATGGCGCACCTGTGCCTGATCCTGGCCTCGTTCACCATCGCGTACGTGCTGGCCCAGTGGCTGCCCAACTGGCTGGCCTTCCTCATCGTGACCGTCTTCTACCTGGTGGCCGCGGGGCTGCTGGTGCTGGTCGGCGTGCGCAGGCTGAAGGGCCTGGCCGGGATGAAGCGCACCGCCAGGTCGATCAAGGGCCTCAAGGAGATCGCCACGCCGGAGGAGCAGACGCTCCCCGTGCCCAGCCCCGAGGGTCAGCCGGTGAGCCGTGATGGCACCTGACGAGACGGTCGTCCAGATCGACGGCCCGTGGACACACCGGGCCGTGCACGCCGGCGGCACCCGCTTCCACGTCGTGGAGGCCGGCGAGGGCCCGCTGGTCCTGCTGCTGCACGGGTTCCCGCAGTTCTGGTGGACCTGGCGCAACCAGCTCACCTCCCTCGCGCGGGCCGGCTTCCGGGCGGTCGCCGCCGACCTGCGCGGCTACGGCGGCAGCGACAAGCCGCCGCGCGGCTACGACCTGCCCACCCTGGCCGCCGACGCGACCGGCCTGATCCGCGCGCTCGGCGAGACCGGCGCGGTCGTCGTCGGGCACGACTGGGGCGGCCTGCTGGCCTGGACGATGGCCGTGCTCGACCCCAAGTGCGTGCGCCGGCTGGTCGTGGTCTCGGCGCCGCACCCGCTGCGGCTGCGCCACGCGCTGGCGACCGACCCCGGCCAGCTCAGGGCCGGCCGGCACGCGCTCGGCTACCAGCTCCCGCTGCTGCCCGAACGCAGGCTCACCAGGCACGACGCCGCCCTGGTCGGCAGGATCCTGGCGGGCTGGTCGGCTCCCGGCTGGCCGGACGCCGAGACCGCGCGCACCTACCGGGAGGCGTTCCGGATCCCCGCCGTGGCCCACTCGGCGCTGGAGTACCACCGCTGGTTCGGCCGTTCCCAGCTCCGGCCCGACGGCCGCCGCTACGCCAGGGTCATGCGTACCGAGATCGAGGCACCGACGCTGCACCTGCACGGCGCGCTCGACCCGTACGCGCTCCCCCGCACCGCCCAGGGCTCCAGCCGGTACGTCGCCGCCCCCTACCGCTGGCGGCTGTTCGAGGGCGCGGGCCATTTCCCCCACGAAGAGATCCCCGACGTGTTCGACACCGAGCTGCTCGGCTGGCTGGCCGATCCCGAACCCGACCGATGAGAGAGCCCCGCGAGCGATGAGAGACCGCGACCCCCAGGGCAAGCCGCGCAACGCCAGGCCACGCGACGCGTACGGCAGGCCGCTCCCCTACGGCTCGCCCGGCGTCGACCGGGTCCCCGACGACTACGCCCCCACCTCCGAGCAGGCGCTCGCCGACGCGCGGCACTTCCTGGGAGAGGGGCTGCCGTTCAACGCGCACGAGGTCTTCGAGGGCCGCTGGAAGTGCGCGCCCGAGGAGGAGCGCGAGCTGTGGCAGGGGCTCGCGCAGATCTGCGTCGGGCTGACGCACCTCCAGCGCGGCAACGGCCGCGGCGCGGTCACCCTGTTCAGCCGCGGCGCGGCCAGGGCGCAGGCGTACGGCGGCGACTACGACGCCGTCGGCAGGGCGGCCACCGGCCTGACCCAGGACAGCGACGCCGTCGAGGCGATCGCCCTGATCCTGGCCGCACTGCCCGCCTAGTCGCACTCCTGGGTGCTGGCCGCGGTGGTGTCGTTCCGGCCCTGGCCGGCGTCGGGCGCGACCTCCTCAGCGGTGAGCACGTAGCCGGTGTCCTTCTCGCTGACCGCGGCGGCGAAGATCACGCCGTAGACGCGCCCGTCGACGGTGAGCAGCGGGCCGCCGGAGTTGCCCGGCAGCACCTTGCCGCGGATCGCGTAGACCTTCCGCCGGACGTTGCGGTCGTGGTAGATGTCGGGCCCCTCGGCGTCGAGGCGGCCGCCGATGCGGGCGGGCTCGGCGGTGAAGCCCTTGCCCCTGGGGAAGCCGGCGATGATCGCGTTGGCGCCGCGCTTGCCGTCGGCCTCGAAGGTGAGCTGCGGCAGGTCGAGGCCGGGCACGTAGAGGATCGCGATGTCGCGCTGGGGATTGTAGCGCACGACCTTGGCCGGGTGGCGCACGTTCTTGTAGTCGATGACCTCCAGGTCGCGGGTGACGCCGGCGACGACGTGGGCGTTCGTCATGATCCGGTTGTCGGCGTAGACGAAACCGGTGCCCTCGATGTGCTTGTTGCAGCTCTCGGCGTTGCCCTGGACCTTCACGATGGCCCGCTGGGCCCGGCCCAGCTTGGCGCCCTGCAGCACGCTCTGCGCCGGCGGCGGCACGTCGATCAGCGCGTCGGGGGCGATGGCGTCGAAGACGGGTGGGAACTCCGACCTGTCCACGAACTTCTTGAACGGCTGCTGCCAGTTGCGCGCGGCCTGCGGGATCGCGTCGTCGACCGTGGTCAGCAGCGCGGAGTTCTTGACCTGGTCGACCAGCGGGGTGAACGTCGTCGAGACGATCAGCGACCCGATCAGCCAGGCGATCACCAGCACGGACAGCGCGCTGGCGAACGTGCCGCCCACCGCGTCGGCCATCTTGGCCGGCTCCCACGTGACGTGGCTGCGCACGACCGCGCCGACCGTGGAGGAGGCGAACTGGCCGATCGTGGCGGCCAGGAACACGATCACGATCGCGAGCAGGGCCTGCGGGGTGTCGCCGTCGACGACGGCCTTGGCGATCGGCGGCGCGATGAAGATGCCGAGCACGGCGCCGCCCACGAACCCCACGAAGCTCATCGCGCCGATGATGAAGCCCTGCCGGTAGCCGGATACGCCGAAGGCGATCACGAGGCCGATCAATATGAGGTCAAGCAGATCACCGCGCACGCTTCAAAGGTAGCCAGCGATACGGTCAAGTGTGCACGTCTTCCGCCAGGACGGCGTCACCCGGCTGGCTATCTTGGGCGGTATGCCGCCGGCCGAGGGAACAGTGCGCGATCTCATCCGGGCAGCTCTCAGCGACACCGACCCGGACGGGCCGCTGCGCTGGCACGTGATCTGCCTGCTGCGCCAGCGGGCCGACCTGGAGTCGTTCATCGAGGCACGCCGCCTGTGCGCCGCGGACAACGTGGCCGAACGGCTGCTCGGGGTGGACATCATGGGCATGCTGCGGCCGTTCGTGGACCGTACGCTGCCGGTGCTGCGCTACCTGGCGGCCAGCGAGGACGACGCCATGGTCCTGTACGCCGTGCTGATCGCCTTCGGCCACCTGGCCGACCCCCGCTCGCTGCCTTCGGTGATCGACCTTGCCTGTCACGACGACGCCAGAGTGAGGTACGGGGCGGCGTACGCGCTGCAGCACGTGCTGGGCGACCCGCCCGACCGGGCGGGCCTGGAGATGCTGCGCACCCTGGCCGCCGACGACGACGCGGACGTCGCCGACTGGGCCTCGCTCGGCGTCTCGCTCAGAACCCCGGAGTGATCCGCTCGCACAGCCGTCAGGACCCCGGAGTGATCCGTTCGCGCAGGCCCAGTCTGACGACCTCGGCCGGCAGGTCCTCCAGCCGCGCCTGGTCCCAGGGACGTTCGAGGCCGCCCTCGCGCAGCACGGAGTCGAGCACCATCGCGGTGAACCCCCACACCAGCATGCCCCGCACGTGGAAGGCCGGGCCGGCGAGCCCGCTGGGATGCCGCAACATGACCCGGTTGCCCGGATCGACCAGCTCGGCGATCGGCACCCGCTCGACCGACTCGACCTCGTCGGGCGAGGCGGCGTGCACCGCGGAGGGCGTGTGCCACCAGCCGAACACCGGGGTGACCCGGTTGTCGCTGTGGTCGAGGTAGAGCTCGGGCATCGTGCCGAGGACGCGCACGCCGCGCGGATCGACGCCGGTCTCCTCCTCGGCCTCGCGCAGCGCCGCGCCGACCGGGCCGCCGTCTTCGGGATCGACGCCGCCGCCGGGGAAGGCGGGCTGGCCGGCGTGCCTGCGGCCGCGTGAACTGCGCTGGATGAGCAGCACGTCGGGGCCGAGCGGACCCTCGCCGAACAGCATCAGCACGGCGGCCAGGCGCCCGCGGCCGGCCGGGGGCCGCAGGTAGCGGGGGACCGTGATCCGCGCGGCCTGCGCCGCGAGCCGTTCGAGCCAGTCGGGCACTTCTGTCACGCAAACCTCCAACACGGCGCGGCCTCGATCACTTCCCTGGGCTCGCGGATCAGGAGAAGGGACCGGGCCTGACCAGCTTCTCCGCCTCCGCCTCGCCGGTGGGCCCGGTGCCGAAGGAGGGGCACAGGTTCGCCAGCGGGCACACGCCGCAGGCCGGACGGCGCGCGTGGCACATGCGGCGGCCGTGCCAGATGACCCGGTGGGAGAAGATCGTCCATTCGCGGCGGGGCAGCAGCTCGGCCACGACGTGCTCGATCTTGACCGGGTCGGTCTCCTCGGTCCAGCCGAAGCGGCGCACGAGCCGCTGGAAGTGCGTGTCGACGGTCAGCCCCGGCACGCCGAACGCGTTGCCGAGCACCACGTTCGCGGTCTTGCGGCCCACGCCGGGCAGGGTGACCAGGTCTTTGAGCCGGCCCGGCACCTCGCCGCGGTAGCGCTCGCACACGGCCTGGGCCATGCCGATGATGCTGTTGGTCTTCGCGCGGAAGAAGCCGGTCGAGCGGATGATGTCTTCCATCTCGACGCGGTCGGCGGCGGCGTAGTCCTCGACGGTGGGGTATTTGGCGAACAGGGTGGGGGTCACCATGTTCACCCGTTTGTCGGTGCACTGGGCCGACAGGATGGTCGCGACCAGCAGCTCCAGCGGGTTGCGGAAGTCGAGCTCGCAGTGGGCGTCGGGGTAGGTCTCGGCGAGGACGCGGTTCATCTTGCGCGCCCGCCGTACCAGGGCTAGCTGGGTCTCCGGCTTGCGCCCCGCCGCGTTCGTGGCCATGCCGCAAGACTATGGGAACCGTTGAACCTTCTACGCCGCGTTCGCGTACAACCTGGCGGCTGGGAGGGCGGCGACCATGGGCGATCAGCACAAGGGCGAGTCACTGACCGACTTCGTACGCAGGGGCGGCCCGTTGCGCGGCGCGGCGCTGCACCGGGTGGCGCTCGGCAGCGCGGCGGCCATGGCCAGGATGCACGCCCACGGCGTGACCGGCCTGCGGCTCACCCCGGACAACGTCGCGCTCGGCACGCGCGGCCAGGTGCTGGTGGGCGTGCAGGGCTCGCCCGGCCGCGGCGGCCCGGCCGACGACGTGCGGGACTGGGCGGAGCTGGTGAGGTTCGCGAGCGGGTCCGGCGCGCTGCCGCATCCGCTGCGCGGCGTCGTCGAGCGGTGCCGCCGTCCGGAGCCCGCCGGCCGCCCTTCGGCGGCCCATGTCGTACGCGTCCTGCTGGGCCACACGATGGCGACGGCCGTCGCCTCGGTGGACGACCTCCTGCGGAAGTAAGCAGGTCACCCGATTTGTTCATACACTTCAGTGCGCCACACACCAGGGCAAGCCACGCCTAACCCGGGCATTCCCATAGCCTGTGTGTGCCGCCCGGAGTGGGGTGAGTCACAATGGCAGCAGAGGAGGCAGAGTGAATACCGAAGATGTGCTGGGCAAGGCCCCCCTGTTCGCCGCGCTCGACCGCGAGAGCGCCGCGGCGCTGCGGACGAGCATCACCGAGGTCCAGTTGTCCAAGGGACAGACCCTCTTCCACGAGAACGAGACCGGCGACCGGCTCTACGTCGTGCTCGAAGGCAAGATCAAGCTCTCCCGCACCTCGCCCGACGGCCGGGAGAACCTGCTGAGCGTGCTCGGCCCGAGCGAGATGTTCGGCGAGCTGTCGCTGTTCGACCCGCGACCGCGCACCGCCACCGCGACGGCGCTGACCGACGTGCGTCTGGCCGGGCTGGGCCACGACGACCTGCGCCCCTGGCTGACCGGCCGCCCCGAGGTGGCGCTGCACCTGCTGCGTGCCCTGGCCCAGCGGCTGCGCCGCACCAACGACGTGCTGGCCGACCTGGTCTTCACCGACGTGCCCGGCCGGGTCGCCAAGCAGCTCCTCGACCTGGCGGAGCGGTTCGGCACCAAGACCGACGACGGCATGCGCGTGCACCACGACCTCACCCAGGAGGAGCTGGCCCAGCTCGTCGGGGCCTCGCGCGAGACGGTGAACAAGGCTCTGGCCGACTTCGCCCAGCGCGGCTGGCTGCGCATCGAGGCCAAGGCCGTGGTCATCCTCGACATGGACCGGCTCTACAACCGTTCCAGGTAGTCGAGCTGGGCCCGCACGGAGACCTCCGCGGCGGGCCAGAGCGACCTGTCGACGTCCGCGTACACGATCTCGACGACCTCCCGCGGCGTGCGCGCGCCCTGTGCCCGCGCCGCCCTGATCTGGTCGAGCCGCTGCCGCCGGTGGGCGATGTAGCCGTCGAGGGCCGCGATCGGGTCGGGCAGCACCGGGCCGTGGCCGGGCAGCAGCGCCCGCGCTCCCAGGCCCTCGGCCGCCGCCCTCAGCCGGTCGAGGCTGCGCAGGTAGTCGCCCAGTCCGCCGTCCTGGGCGATGATCGTGGTGCCCCTGCCGAGGACGGTGTCGCCGGTCAGCATGGCCCGGTCCTGCGGCAGCCAGAAACAGAGCGAGTCGAACGAGTGGCCGGGCGTGGCGTAGACGTGCAGCTCCAGGCCGTCGACCGTGACCACGTCGCCGTCGCCGAGCCCTTCGTCGCCCAGCCGGTGGCGCGGGTCGAGGGCGCGTACGGGGGCGTCGACCAGCTCGGCGAAGCGTTTGGCGCCGCCGCTGTGGTCGGCGTGGCCGTGCGTGAGCAGGATCTGGGTGACCCGCCGTTCGCCCAGATGGTCGCGTACGCGCAGCAGGTGCGCCTCGTCGTCGGGCCCCGGATCGACCACGATCGCGTCGCGAGTGCCGATGACCCAGGTGTTGGTGCCGTCGAGCGTCATGGCGGACGGATTGGGCGCGAGCAGGTTCTCGGCGTGCTCGGTACGGGAGCCGTCAGGCGTGCCGAGCGGGATGTGCAGTCCGCTCACGGCGTCATCAACCTCATCTCCCCCTCGACCTCCACGGCCTCCGGCAGGATGGGCGTGATCTCCCGCTCCTCGGCCAGCACGGAGGCCACGCTGTCGTGCCCGGCCAGCTCGGTGAGCGTGTGGGAGGTGGGCGGCATCAGGAAGATCTCACCCGCGCGCCACAGCTCGATCGCCTCGACCGGCCGCCGCCACACCACGTGGTCGGCCTCGCCCCCGACGTCACGCGTGCGCTGCCCCTCGGGCAGCACCGCCACGAAGAACCGGGTGTCGAACCTGCGCTGCTCGATCTCCGGCGTGATCCAGTGGGCCCACGGCTTGAGCAGGTCGGACCTGAGCACCAGGCCGCGCCTGTCCAGGAAGTCGGCGAAGGCCAGGCTCCGGTCGATGAGCGCCAGCCGGTCGGCCTCCCAGTCGTCGCCCGTGGTGTCCTCGACCACGCTGTCCGGCCCCGGCCCCGCCAGCAGCACCCCGGACTCCTCGAACGTCTCCCGCACGGCCGCGCACACCAGGCCGCGGGCGACGTTCTCACCGGCGTAGAAGATCTCCCCCCACTCCTTGGGGGACGGCCCGGCCCAGGCCACCGCCTGGTCGGTGTCACGCGGGTCGACGGAACCGCCGGGGAAGACGTAGGCGCCCGCCGCGAAGGCCATCGTGGACTTGCGCCTGAGCAGGTAGACCTCGGGCCCGCCGCGCGGGCCCGAGCCGCGCAGGATCACCACCGTGGCGGCGTCACGCGCCGGGGCGGGGGCGAGCCGCCCGGCGATGATCTCTCTGGCTCGCGCGGCGAGCTCGTCGGGAAGGGGAAGACCGGCCACCTGACCTCCTACTAGAACATCACTCGGTCATGGTGACACATCCTCGCGGTCAGGAAACCTCCGCGATCAGCCCTCTCCGGTCAGGAGACCTCCGCGATCAGCTCCACTTCCACCGGGGCGTCCAGCGGCAGCGCGGCCACGCCCACGGCGCTGCGGGCGTGCTTGCCCGTCTCGCCGAACACCTCGGCCAGGAAGTCGCTGGCGCCGTTGGCCACCTGGGGCTGCTCGGTGAAGCTCGGCGCGCTGGCCACGAAGACCACGACCTTGACGATCCTGCGCACCCTGGACAGCTCGCCCAGCTCGGCCTTCAGCGCGGCCAGCGCGTTGAGCACGCAGATGCGGGCCTGCGCCTTGCCCTCGTCGACACCGAGGTCGACGCCGAGCTTGCCGGTCTGGTGCAGCTTGCCCTCCAGCATGGGCACCTGGCCGGAGGTGTAGACGAGGTCGCCGGTGCGCGCGGTCGGCACGTACGCGGCCAGCGGCGTCACCGGCTGGGGCAGCTCGAACCCGAGCTCGGCGATCCGCTCCTCGGGGGTCACGCCTTCTCCCGCTTGAAGTAGGCGACGAGCTGCTCGGACGAGGCGCCCTGGACGATCTGGACCAGCTCCCAGCCGTCGGACCCGAAGTTGTCGAGGATCATCTTCGTGTTGTGGATCAGCACCGGAGCGGTGAGGTACTCCCATTTCTTCATGGCATGACGATCTCATGGAAAGCCGCTTCCTGGCCTGTCACCCCACCCATCCGGGCGGCGATGACCGCAATGTGAGCAATCTCAAACGGTGGCCGTCGGGTTTCGACAAGTAACCGTTCGGTAGCCTCGAAACGTGGACTCTCCGGACACGGACTGGGACGACGTGCGGCTGCACGTCGTCACCGGCAAGGGCGGCACCGGCAAGACGACCGTCGCCGCCGCCCTCGCCCTCGCACTGGCCGCGGGCGGGCGCAAGGTGCTGCTCGTCGAGGTGGAGGGCAGGCAGGGCATCGCCCAGATCTTCGACCTGCCGCCGCTGCCCTACGAGGAGCGGAAGATCGCCGTGGCGCCCTCCGGCGGCGACGTGTACGCGCTGGCCATCGATCCCGAAGAGGCCATGCTCGAATACATGGAGATGTTCTACGGCATGCGCAGGGCCGGGCGCGCGCTGACCAAGATGGGCATCGTCGACTTCGCCACCACCGTGGCCCCCGGGTTCCGGGACGTGCTGGTCACCGGCAAGACCACCGAGGCCGTGCGCAGGCGCGGCAAGAACGGCCGCCGGGTCTATGACGCCGTCGTCCTCGACGCGCCGCCCACCGGCCGCATCACGCGCTTCCTGAACGTCACCCAGGAGGTCGCCGGCCTGGCCAAGGTCGGGCCCATCAAGAACCACTCCGATCTGGTGAACGGCGTCGTGAAATCCAGGGAGACGATGGTCCACTTCGTGACCCTCCTGGAGGAGATGCCGGTGCAGGAGACCCTCGACGGAGTCGGCGAATTGCGCTCGGCCGGGCTTCCGCCAGGTTGCGTTTTCATCAACATGGTCCGTGAATCACTGCTTCCACAGGCCGCTCTTGACATGGCTGTCAAGGGCCGATTCGACGTGGGCGAGCTCGCGCTCGGGCTCAAGGCGGCCGGGCTCGCCGACACCTCCGACGCCGCCGCCATGGCCGAGGCGCTCGCCGAGGAGGTCGTCGAGCACGCCCGCCGCACCGAGCTGGAGCACGCCGAGCGCGAGTCGCTGGCCGGGGCCGGCCTGCCGCGCGTCGAGCTGCCGCTGCTGGCCGACGGCGTCGACCTGGCCGGCCTGTACGAGCTGGCCGACATCCTCCGCACCCACCGGGGAGCCGCGTGAAGAAGCCCGTCCCCCTGGACATCGACGCCATCCTCGACGACAAGGGCACCCGGATCATCGTCTGCTGCGGCTCCGGCGGCGTCGGCAAGACCACGACCGCCGCGGCCCTCGGCCTGCGCGCCGCCGAACGTGGCCGGTGCGCGGTCGTGCTGACCGTCGACCCGGCCCGCCGCCTGGCCCAGTCGATGGGCCTGACCGAGCTGGACAACACCCCGCGCCTGGTCAGCTCGCCCGAGGGCGGCGGCCAGCTCTACGCCATGATGCTCGACATGAAGCGCACGTTCGACGAGATCATCGAGGCGCACGCCGACCCCGAGCGGGCCCGCCAGATCCTGTCGAACCCCTTCTACCAGTCGCTGTCCTCCAGCTTCGCGGGCACGCAGGAGTACATGGCGATGGAGAAGCTGGGCCAGCTCCGCCGCTCCGACGAGTGGGACCTGATCATCGTGGACACGCCGCCCTCCCGGTCGGCGCTGGACTTCCTCGACGCGCCTGAGCGGCTCGGCCGCTTCCTCGACGGACGGTTCATCCGGCTGCTGACCGCCCCCGCCAAGGCGGGCGGGCGCAGCGCGTTCCGGCTGCTCAACGCCGGGTTCGGGTTGATGGCCGGGGCGATGACCAAGCTGCTCGGCGCGCAGGTGATCAAGGATCTGCAGACGTTCGTGTCCGCGCTGGACGCCGTGTTCGGCGGGTTCCGGCAGCGGGCCGAGATGACGTACAAGCTGTTGCAGGCGCCGGGCACGGCCTTCCTTGTGGTGGCCGCGCCGGAGCGCGACGCGATGAGGGAGGCGTCCTACTTCGTGGAACGGCTCGCCGAGGAGCGCATGCCCCTCGCCGGGCTCGTGGTGAACCGGGTGCACGTGTCGCCCGGCTCGGCGCTCTCAGCGGCACGCAGCGCCGCCGCGGCCGAGGACCTGGAGTCCAGGGGCGAACACGAGCTGACGGCCGCTGTGCTGCGGCTGCACACCGGCCGGATGCAACTCGCCACCCGCGAGAGCCGCGAGCAGGAGCATTTCGTCTCGGCTCATCCCACGGTGCCCGTGGCACAGGTACGTGCGATGTCCGGAGATGTCCACGATCTGGCCGGGTTGCGGCAGATCGGGAACCTGTTGGCGAGCGCGTAGAGAAAGCACGGCCGACGGGCGGCGCCGGCCGTGCTCTCCCTCCGCGGGCCCGATCAGCCCGCGATCAGCTCATTGGTCCGTTCGTACTCTTCCTTCGCGGACTCGAGCAGGTCACGCCACGAGTCCACGTCGGGCCGGCGCCTGAGCAGCGCACGGCGTTCGCGTTCGGTCATACCGCCCCACACCCCGAACTCGATGCGGTTGTCCAGCGCATCGGCGAGGCATTCGGTACGGACCGGGCATCCTCGACAGATCAACTTCGCCCTGTTCTGTGCGGCGCCCTGGACGAACAGCGCGTCCGGGTCCGCACCCTTACAGGCGGCACGGGAGGTCCAATCCGTGATCCACATTTTTCGACCCCACTCCCCTTAGGTGGTCAGTCGTCATTTGGGGCCGACGGGCGCGGGCGCCGAGCCTCCGTATTCAGTTGCCGCAGGGAGAACGTACGCAACTTCACGTTCGGGCCGACAGACCCCAGAGGACCAATTTCTCGCCGGACTGTTGACCGGGAATGACTAGTCACCCCTCCCAGTCAAGGCGAAATGGTGTCGTGTTACCGATAAGGACAGTGTTTCGACGTACCCTTAGGAGCGTGCAAGCGAAGGGCAAAGACCGCTCCCACCCGCTCCTCAGCGTCCTGCGTCTGATCATCGCCGGGACGGCGGCGGGTGTGCTGACGGCAGCCGTGGCGCTGCCCGCGGTCGGCGGGGCGGGTGTGTCGGCCAAGAGCGCCATGGACGGGCTCGACCTCAAGCCCAGGGAACTCGACGAGCCGCCCCTGTCCGAGCGCACGAAGCTGGTCGACGCCAACGGCAAGCAGATCGCCCAGTTCTACTACGAGAACCGGCAGTCCGTGACCCTCGACAAGGTCGCGCCCATCATGCAGACCGCGCTGATCGCGATCGAGGACTTCCGCTTCTTCGACCACGGCCCGATCGACGTCGAGGGCACCGCCCGCGCCCTGGTGAAGAACCTCACCGGCGGCGGCGTCATGCAGGGCGGCTCCTCGATCACCCAGCAGTACGTCAAGCAGGTGCTGGTCAACAAGGCCGAGACGCCGGAGGAGCAGCAGGCGGCCATCGCGCCGACGATGTCCCGCAAGCTCCAGGAGTTGCGGTACGCCATGGCGATCGAGGGCAAGTACACCAAGCAGCAGATCCTGGAGAAGTACCTCAACATCGCCTACTTCGGCGCGGGCGCGCACGGCGTCCAGGCCGCGGCCAGGCGTTTCTTCGACAAGCCCGCCTCCGAGCTCAACCTGTCCGAGGCCGCCACGCTGGCCGGCGCCGTCCAGAACCCGGCCCGCACCGACCCCAACGTCGGCCCCGAGGCGCGCGAACGGCTGCTGCTGCGGCGCAACACCGTGCTCGACAGGATGGCCCAGATCGGCAAGATCACCTGGCCCGAGGCCACCGCTGCCAAGGCCAAGAAGCTCGGCTACAAGGACGTCAAGTTCCCCGGCGGCTGCGAGGCCAGCAAGTTCCCGTACTTCTGCCTCTACGTCCAGTACGAGATCCTCGGCAACGAGGACTTCGGCAAGAATGAGGACGAGCGCAGGAAGCTGCTCCAGCGTGGCGGCCTGACGATCAAGACCACGCTCGACCCCAAGATGCAGAAGGCCGCCGAGAAGGCCATCAAGAAGTACGTCAGCCCCAAGGACAAGCCCGTGGCCGCGCAGGCCATGGTCGTGCCCGGCACCGGCGAGATCAAGGCGATGGCGGCCTCGCGCAAGTTCGGCGGTAGCAAGAAGAAGAACGAGATGAGCTACAACATCGTGGCCGACGCGGCGCACGGCGGCGGGCGCGGGTTGCAGCAGGGCTCGACGGCCAAGGCGTACACGCTGGCCACCGCCCTTGAGGAGGGCCTCAAGTACGAGGACGGCTTCCCCGCGCCGGCCGGGTTCACCGCCGGCGGCTACAACTCGTTCAAGGACTGCAAGGGCGACAACGTCGGCGACCCCTCGCACACCGCGCACAACTCCAGCGAGGGCGGCGGCGGTTTCAAGACCCTGCAGAGCGGCACGTGGGGCTCGGTGAACACGTTCTTCCTGAAGCTGGAGCAGGAGGTCGGGCTCTGCAAGGTCGTCAAGCTCGCCAAGCGCCTCGGCGTCAAGCGCGCCGACGGCGACAAGCTGCGCGAGGTCGAGACGTTCACGCTGGGCGTCAACGAGGTCGACCCGGTGACGATCGCCAACTCCTACGCGGTGTTCGCCTCGCGCGGCCAGTACTGCAAGCCGCTGGCCATCACCGAGATCAAGGACAGGAACGGCAACGCCAAGCAGTACAAGCCGAAGTGCTCGCAGGTCATGGAGGAGGAGGTCGCCGACGCGGTCAGCGGCATCCTGTCAGGTGTGTTCACCAAGGGCACGATGCGCGAGGTGGGCGGAATCGGACGGGACGCGGCCGGCAAGACCGGGACGACCGACGACTACATGTCCGCCTGGTTCGCCGGTTACACGCCGAACCTGGCCTCCGCCGTCAGCCTCGGCGACCCGCGCGGCGCGTCCACCCACAAGCTGATCGGCGTCACGATCGGGGGGCGCTACTTCCCGTACGTGTACGGCGCGTCCATCTCCGGGCCCATCTGGAAGCAGGCCATGATGCAGGCGCTCAAGGGGGTGGAGCCGACGAAGTTCACGTCCGTGGACCACTCGCGCTTCGGCGGCTGCTCCGACAAGTGCGCGCCGAAGCCCAAAAAGAAGAAGAAGCACGAGGAGGACGGGCGGCCGGGCGGCGGCGACCCGTTCGAGGACTTCTTCGGCGACCGCAACGACCGGGGGGACGGCGGCGACGGCGGGCGCGGTGACGGGCCGGGGCCGGGTGACTGGCAGGGGCTGGGCGACGGGCCTGGCGGCCACGCCAACACCGGCCTCACCATCCCGGCGACCCGAACCCGCCCCTGACCCGCCTCCAGCCCGGCCCCCGACCTCACCGTCCCAGGGACCGGCCGCCGCTCCCGGACCGGCTCTGACCGCACCCGTCCCAGGGGCCGGCCGCCGCTTTCGGCGCGGCCTCCCATCGCCCCCTAAGGGCGCTACGCGGCTTCTAGACGTCTCCGCCCGCTTCCCGCCCCGGGATGGGCCCCCAGGAGGCCCCACAACCTTCTCGGGGCCCCTCAGCGACGCTCCAGCTTCCGGGGCCCTCAGCCTCAGAGACGCCGACCGGCCTTACGGGGGCGCTCAGCGGGCAGCGGAGGTCAGGCCGTCAGGCGGGCGCGTACGGCGGCGGCGACGCGGCCGCCCTCGGCCTTGCCCGCCACCTTGGGGTTGACCACCTTCATGACCTGCCCCATGGCCTGCGGCCCCGACGCGCCGGTCTCGGCCACGGCGGCGTCGACGATCTGGGCCAGCTCCTCGTCGGAGAGCTGCGCCGGCAGGTACTCCTCCAGCACGGCCTGCTCGTCCAGCTCGGCCTGGGCCTGCTCGGTGCGTCCCGCGTTCTGGAACGCCTCGGCGGCCTCGCGCCGCTTCTTGGCCTCCTTGGTCAGCACCTTGATGACCTCGTCATCGCTGAGCTCCCTGGCCTGCTTGCCCGCCACCTCCTCGACGTTCACGGCCGCCAGAGCCATACGAATCGTCCGGAGACGCACCTCGTCCCGGCTCTTCATCGAGGCCGTGAGATCGGCCTTCAGCTTGTCCTTCATTGCGCTCATGCGGTCCATCTTGCCGTCTGCCGGGACGCCTCGTGCCCGTTGTCAGGCATCATGAGTACGTGAGGAAAGCCGTCGCAGTGCCCCTGTCCATGATCGGTCTCGGCCTGGCCGGGCTGGGCTACGCCTCCGTCGTGGAGCGCAACTGGTTCCGTCTGCGCCGCTTCGACGTGCCGGTGCTGGAGCGCGGCCGGCGTCCCGTACGCGTGCTGCACCTCTCAGACCTGCACCTGACCCCCAACCGCACGATGCTCATCAACTGGGTGCGCTCCCTGGGCGCCCTGGAGCCCGACCTGGTGGTCAACACCGGCGACTCGATCGCCCACCCGGAAGCGGTCCCCGCGCTCCTGCACGCCCTGGAGCCCCTGCTGTCCCGCCCCGGCCTGTTCGTCTACGGGTCCAACGACCTCTACGCCCCCCAGCCCAAGAACCCGGCCCGCTACCTCTGGCGTACGTCCAAGAACGACCGCCGCCAGCACATCCCCAACCTCCCGTGGGAGGAGCTGGGCGCCGGCATGGCCGCCGAGGGCTGGCTGGACATGAACAACACCACCGCCCGCATCAAGATCGGCGACCTCGACGTCGCGGTGGCGGGCATCCACGACTCCCACATCTCCCGCGACCGCTACGACCTGGTCGCCGGCCCGGCCCCCGCCGACGCCGACCTCCGCCTCGGCGTCATGCACTCCCCCGAGCCCCGCAACATGACCCGCTTCGCCGACGACGGCTACCAGCTCCTGCTCGCCGGCCACACCCACGGCGGCCAGCTCTGCGTCCCGTTCTACGGCGCCCTGGTCACCAACTGCGGCATCGACCGCGCCCGCGTGAAGGGCCTGAGCCGGCACGAAAGCGCCTGGTTGCACGTGTCCGCCGGCCTCGGCACCTCGCCGTACGCACCTGCCCGCTTCGCGTGCTTCCCGGAGGCGTCGTTGCTCACGCTGGTCCCGCGACGCTGAGGCGGTCACGAGTACCCGCGAAGTCCGCTAGACTTTCTCAAGCACGCGCAAGACGGGCGTGCATCGGGGTGTAGCGCAGCTTGGCAGCGCGCTTCGTTCGGGACGAAGAGGTCGTGGGTTCAAATCCCGCCACCCCGACATTGTAGTTGCAGGTCAAGGGCCTGATCGCTGGAGACAGCGGTCAGGCCCTTGATCATTCGTTAGCGTGGCGTTAGTGGTTTGAACCCGATCACGTAACCGTTAGCGACCCCAGGCAGTCCCAAAAATCACCCAGCCCGGCGCCCAATTGAACTTTGGGCCACGGATGTCGAAGGGGCAGAGGCTAGTGCCGCGTCGGGCGACGTTCGCCCTGCTTCGCCGGACTCATACGTCGTGTCAAGCCGCCTGTTCGTTGTCCACGGTGAGGACTTCCAGAGGCCGAGTCTGGGTCCGCGAACACCGTGACGTATCGGGCGATGAGCGTCCGCTGCTCGTCAAGGGGCAGGTGCCGTTCCGCTACGGGGCAGAAGGCGGGCATCGATCTGCTTCGGCTTGGCGGTGAGGTGGATGAGAACGCCTCGGCGAGCGGCCACCATACCGAGCACTTCGGCGGTCTGTGACAAGGTGAGGCGGCAGCGGCCGGGCAGCAGCGGGCCGTAGACGGGCGAGCGTTGTGGCGTAGGTCGTTGTGCCCCCGCCGCCGCAGCCTTCCAGGACGATCATCTCGTAGCAGTCGGCCCACATCCCGTGGTCGGTTGCCTGCGACCCCAGCTATGGATGGCGGTTCCCATCTGTTATCGGCGGGAACCGGAGCCTCGGAATGGGTCAGGCGAGTGAGCCGAGGCACGGTAGTTGTCACATAGGCAGACTTTCTGTCACCCGTGACTGTGTGATCGGTTCGGTCACGTCTGCGGGTGGGGGCCGCGGCTCAATCCGATCAGTGGGTGCGGTTCTGCTCAAGGCTGTGGCTTGTGGTGTGCTCGTTCCTGGTCGGCCAGGAACTTGTCGAGCAGCTCGAAGAGGACGTCGGTGACTTGGGTCTCCTCTTCCGGAGTGAGGTCCGGTCTGACTTCTGCCTCGCCGAGGGCGATCTGTTGGATCTGGGCCTCCCAGGCGAGACTGGGGCCGACTTGATAGCGGGCCATCAGCCATTCGCGCCAGCCGTCGAGCCCAGGTCCGCCATGTCGGCGGGCATCCTGGTCGTAGCCGATCAAGAACGCCGTCACGCCCTTCAGCGATGGGCGTCCGATGAACATGCCGGTGCGCCTGGCGAACTGCTTGAAGTATTCGCGCTCGCGCATGTCTGTCAGTTCAGTCATTCTCGGATCCTCCCCGACGAACTCCGGTGCAGGCTATGACCTTGGTGGTGTCCGGCGTGAGGAACAGGATGTAGTTCCAGGTCCGGTCGGCTGAGGTGATGGAGCCGAGTCGGATTGGGGAATGATCGAGGCTGTTGAGGGTGTCGACCGTCTGCTGGAGGGCCTGGGTCCGGGCGCCTTGTTTCGTGGTGAGGCGGAGTCGTCGCCTGTAGGTCGTGGCCAGTTCGGATGCTGGCACGTCTCCGTCCCAGATAGTGAACTGGCCGTTGTCGGCGAGAGCGGCGCTGGCCGCTCTGCATGCTCCGGTTGCCGTGTCGAGGAGCGTGAGGAGGTCGTCTCGGTTCAGCGGTTGCTCCACTTGTAGATCTTCATGGGTGGTGCGGATATTAGCCGAGGTGCGCAGCCGTTTCTCCGGAGATCAGGTCGATCATGGCTGCGAAGAGGTCGGCCTGGTGGATGAGGCCCTTGGTGAGCTCGTCGAGATCGCTGAAGGTGCCGGTCAGGCTGTATTGGATCACGGGGGTGCGGTAGTTGGGCCCTCCCCCCGCCTTCCCTGTGGAAGGAGCTCAGCAGGTCCTACGGAATAGGCCGAGACGAGAATTCCAGCTTGGCGCAACTGGCTGGCGTCCGCGAGGCCCGCAGTCTCAGCGCCTTCATGCGGAACACAACCCCGCGGCCCGCGCCGAGCTGATTCCGGGGCGTAGTTCGTCAGGAGTCGTTTGCTGATGGCCCTGCGCAGGAGCTCGTCTCGGGCGTGCCAGTTCCGCCAGATGGCATAGCAGCGGATCACGCTGCCCTGCGCCTTTGGATGGAGTGGTCGGTGCCGTCGAGGGCGAAGTGGCGCAGGGCTGCGAGCTGGGCCTCGATCCGGTTGAGTCAGGAAATGTGGTCGAGGTGAAGGCGATCTCGACGTTGTTAGCCCTGCCCGGTCGGCAACGCGGCGGCAGCATTTGGCGGTCAGGTGCGGGCAGTAGTTGTCGCAGATGATCGCGATGTGCTTGTCGGCGGGCGTGGAGGGAGCACAGTTTTCGGCGTTGCGGAAGCCGTGCTGCCCCGGCGAACCGCAGCTGCGGAGGCACGGCCATGTCTGTTGACATGACCGCGCCCAGAGCTCAACTCACGCTCTCGCCCGTGTCCATCCCGAGAACCTTCAGGAGATCGGCAGTGCAGACACGGTAGAGGTCGCCGATTCGAATGATGCGAACGGGGAAACCGCCATCACGGGCAAGTTGGTACGCCTTGGAACGGCCGATGCCGAGGGCATGGGCAGCGGTCATCAAGTTGACCGTGGGCGGCAGGTCCTGTAGGTCGCGAACTGTCATCGAGTTCATGAAATGCCTCCCGCTCCAGCCCCTCGGAGCCTCCCGACAGCAAGTCGGATGAACGGCTCGTTCAGTTCGATGCCGACGAAGTCTCGGCCGAGTTGTTGGGCAGCAATACCGGTCGTGCCGCTGCCCATGAACGGGTCCAGGACCTTGCCGCCAGGGCGGCAACCGGCGGCAATCGCCCGGAGCGGGATATCGATCGGGAAGGCAGCGAAGTGCGCTGCCCGTAGTGGGCGTGTGGGTATCGACCAGACGTCCCCAGGATTTCGGCCGCCGGGGTGGCAGGCGGCGTGCCGCTGGCCCGTTGGCCGCATTGCCGCCCCGTGGCGGGCGCCTGCCGCGTCCCTGCCGGTCATGCCGTACTTGCCACCAGGCGGCCAGGCAGTGGCAATGCTGTTCGGCCTGTGGCCGCCTGAGCGTGCCCTCCTGGTGAGCGGGCGGTCTCCGGTGTACGGCTCGCGGATCGGATCCAGGTCGAACCCGTAGTGCCGCTGTTTGACCAGAAGGAAGATCAGCTCGTACCGGTTGGACAGGCGGTCGCGGACGGACTGGGGCATGGCGTTCGGTTTGTGCCAGACGATGGCGTTGCGCAGGATCCAGCCGTCCCCCTGAAGGGCGAAGGCGACCCGCCACGGCATGCCGAGCAGGTTCTTCGGCGCCACCGACCAGCGGGCCTTGGGGCGTACGAGTGGCTGGCGCGGGTTGTAGTCCGCTCCGCGGGCGCAGCCGTCGGAGTTGGCGGCGTAGACGTCGCCGAGGTTGAGCCAGCAGGTGCCGTCGTCGGCCAGGACCCGGCGGGCCTCGGCGAGGGCGGAGCGCAGGGTCTCCACGTACGCCTCGGCTGTGGGTTCCTGGCCGTACTGGCCGTCGCAGTAGTGCCGTAGCCCCCAGTACGGCGGGCTGGTGACGATGCAGTCCACCGAACCCGTGGGCATCTCGGCCAGCACCTGGCGGGCGTCGCCATGGTAGATGGCCGCCTGGCCATCGCTCCAGTACGGCTCGCGCAGCGCGGTCATCGGCGGCCTCCCGCCGTGCCGGCCTCCCACACGATGCAGGAGGCATCGGCCGGTCCGATGGGGCGGAAGCCGGCGGCGCGCAGGCTGGTGTCCAGCCCGCTTGGGCCGGTGCGGGCGGTCAGCCGCCGGTAGCCTGCCGCGCGTGCTGCCCGTCGGGCGGCGCCCAGAAGGGCTGAGCAGGCGTTGGGCGTGCCGTCGGTGGACAGGCAGACGATCTCGGCCGTGGCCTCGTCGTCGCAGTGCCAGCCGCTGACGAACACGACGCCTACCAGGGTGCCGTTGCCGGTCTGAACCCCGAGGACGATCTCGGCCTCGGCCGGTGGAGCGAGGTGACGGTGAGTCCAGGCGGCGAATGCCCGCGCGGTCTGAATGGCGACCTGAGAAATCGCCAGGCGCTGGTTTCGCCGCCGAGACGGCTTCGTCAGGCAGCCGTTTTCCGTATTGGCACAGACCTCATTGAAGTTCTCCATTGCTGTTGTCGGGACACGTTTCCGGATGCATGCCGCACAAGGCACTGGGATGAGCCCTGAACGGCAGGTGACCAGGCAAGCAGCAAGCTCAGAACCCGCTCAGAAGCCGATCGCAAAGCTCCGCAAGACCGGCGTGCCGGAACCGGAGGCCAGTCAGAGAGCGTGAGGTTCTGACGAATTTCTGAGCCGATTCCCAACTCATTTCTCAGCCGCTTCTGAGCAGGTGCGTAGACCGGTTTCGAGACCACAGAGATTCTTCTCGACCCGGAGCACGACATGACCGCGCCTCGCCTCGCCGAATCGCCCTTGGACACCGCCGAGACCTCGTTCCGACTGCTGACCACCGGCCCAGGGAGCCTGTCCCTGAATTGCGCCGCCCTCGCACCCGGCCTGCCCCGAGGACCGGTCGTGCTGCCGAAGCTGCGCGAGCTGCTGACCAGCTGTGAGATCACCGATGACGCCCGCGATGCCGTCTGGCGGGAACTGGTCATACGAGCTCGCGGATCAGGCCCGTCCTGGACGGTCGCGGCGGTCGGCATGGCGATGCCCGCACTCCGCCGGATCGCCCTCACGCTGACCCGCGACCTGCCCTGTGGAGATCCCATCGATATCGACAGCGCGATCCTGGCGGGCTTCCTGCGGGGCGTGCACCGCGTGGACACACAGCTGCGGGCCATCCGTCCACGCCTGTGCGAAGCGGCACGCTACTCGGGGGAGAGAGCCCGCCGCTACCTTATCGGCAGAGGCCCGACGGGTGAGTCACCACCGGTGTCGCGCTCCTGGCACCATCCTGAGCTGGCGCTGATCGACGCGATCGCCGACGGCGTGCTCAGCGAGTACGAAGCCGACCTCATCATCCTGACCCAGCTGGAGCGCGCTCCCCTGCGCCCAGCCCTGGAGCAGGCCAGTTCCCCCACTCTTGATCCCCCAACCGCTTCCCCATCCCAAGAGGAAGCGCCCATAGTTTCCGCGCGGAGCCAGGCACCCCCGGATGCCGACAAGACAACCGACAGCAAAGGAGGCAGGGACACTGATCCTGGTTCCGCGCGGATCTCCCCCAACCACCCGTCCGTTGCCGGCCACCCGTCCGTTGCCGGCCGCGCCAAGCGGCGGCACACACCGCGGCAACCCCGGCACAGGAAGCGCCACCCGTGTGGCATTGCCGCGTCGCTCGTGGCCGCGGCGGCAATCGCCGCACTGCTCGTTGCCGTGGTGGCAACCAAGGCTCTGGCCACAGTCCTGGCGGCAGACGCTCCCGCGAATCTGAACGCGGTTTTCACCAACCTGCGGAACTGGCTGATCGGGCTGCTGGCCACCCTGGCCACGCTCATGCTGACCGTCGGCGGCCTCCGCTACCTCATCGCGGGCGGCGACCCCGGAGAGGTCCAGAAGGCCAAGACAGCGCTCAAGGCCGCGGCCTTCGGCTACGCACTCGCCATCCTGGCGCCGCTGCTTGTGAGCGTCCTCAAGCGAATCGTGGGCGGGTGAACCCCGATGCCGCACCCTGTCTTGCCGCACTCGACCACCGTCGTTGCCGTTCGAAGAGGTGTCACGCGGCTGGCCGTTGCCGCTGCCGTCACTGCCGTCTGTATTGCCACGACGACTGCCGCAGCTGCCGCGGCGTCGCCTTCACCCGAACCATCCCCATCGCCGTCAATGGAGGTCGCGCCGCTCGAACCTCCCGGACTCGGGTCCACCATCGGCGACTGGGTCATGGGATGGATCAACTCGTGGTTCGCCCAACTGGTGGGACTGGCCATCGAATCCACCTTGAAGGTCCTGTCGATGACGCTCCTGTCCACCCCGGACGTGACCGGCAACGGCAGGGTCTTCGACCTGTGGAAGGCAAGCGCTCTGATCGCCAACAGCGCGTTCGTGCTGCTGGCCACCATCGGCGCGATCGCGGCGATGGTGCACGAGACGGTCCAGACCCGGTACGCGATCAAAGAGGTGCTGCCGCGCCTCCTGATAGCCGTCCTGGCCACCAACACGAGCTTCACCATCTGCGGCAAGATCATCGAGCTGGTCAACGCGCTGTCGCAGGCGCTGCTTGGGCAGAACGTCGACGGCCAGCGCGTGTTGACGACGCTGCGATTCATGATCTTGCCTCCGACGCAGACGCAGAGCTTCTACATCCTGCTCACGCTGGTCGCGGTCATCCTGCTGGTCCTGCTGCTGATCACCTTCGTGATGCGCTCAGCCCTGGTGTTGTTGCTGGTCGTGGCCGCGCCGCTGGCCCTGGCCTGCCTGGCACTTCCCCACACCGATGGATTGGCCCGGTTCTGGTGGCGTGCCTTCACCGGGCTGTTGATCGTACAAGTGGCTCAGTCGCTCACCCTGGTGATGGCGGTACGGATCTTCCTCAACCAGGACGGGCGGCTGCTGCTCGGGCTCGTACCATCCGGTCAGCTCATCAACCTGGTCCTCAGCCTCTGCATGCTGATCATTTTGGTTCGCATTCCCCGCTGGGTCTCACGCCGGATCTTCGCCCAGACGGCGGGACGTGGCTCGACGATCACCCGGATCGTCAAGTACGCCCTGCTCCACAAGCTCACCTCACCCGTGCTGGGCGCCCTGCACCTGGGCAGGGGCGTCGCTCGCCGCCGAGCTGTCACCAGTGTGCCGACGGCCCACAGGGTCCAGGGCCGGGCGCTGCCCCCACGACGTCCACCCGGCTCAGGAGGTCCCGCCGGTTCGGGCGGCCCGCATTCGCCCATCAGACCGACGCCCCACCGCGGACCAAGCCAGGGGACCGGTGCGCATCAGCCGAACCCGGTCTCGACCGGCCAGTCTTCGGTCCCCGGCCTGCGCATGACCCACCTTCAGCCGCGCCCCGGGACCAATCCCGGCCAAGCACCCCTCCGCCACAACCGGCCTGGTCGCCCTCCGGTTCCACCTGCGATCTTCCTGCCGCCTGTCTATCCCGGCAGCGTCGTGAGCGACACATCACTGCGGCGTACTCCGCCCTCTGCCCGCCCGAACGATGCGGGAGGTGTACGCAGATGAGCTGGTCGGTACGGATCCCCGCTGATGTGGAGCAGGACGACCACGTCGTAGGTCGCTTCACCGCACGTCAGATGGCCATCCTCGGCACTACCGCCACACTGCTGTACGTCGCATACCTGACCATCGGTGAGCACATCGATTTGCTGGTGTTCGCCACCGGGGCTCTGCCGGTCGCAGTCGCCGGTTTGCTGTTGGCGGTCGGCCGGCGCGAGGGTATCTCGCTGGACCGGTACCTGCTCACCGTGGTGCGCCACATGGTTTCACCCAAGGCCCTGTCCTCCTTGCCCGAGCAACCGCCTGCGGCTCCAGAGTGGGTGGCCTCACGCTCCGATACCCGCCCAGCACCACTTCGGATGCCCGCTCGCGGGGTGACCGGTGACGGGCTGATCGACCTGGGTCCGGATGGCGTCGCCGCGGTGGCGGAGGTGTCCACGGTCAGTTTCGCCCTGCGTACGCCCGAGGAGCAGGACGCGCTCGTGGCAACCTTCGGGCGGTGGCTCAACTCGCTGTCTGGCCCAACACAGATCTTGCTGCGCGCCCAGCGTGTGGACCTCGCTCCGGCGATCAACCACCTGATGGAGAGTGCCAACGCTCTGGCCCATCCAGCCTTGGCGGCGGCAGCCCACGAGCATGCCACGTTCCTGGCGGATCTGTCCGCCAGTCATGACCTGCTGCGCCGCCAGGTCGTGCTGATCGTCCGCGAGCCCGCCAACGGCGGAGTGGATGCGGCGGCAGCGCGGGCGCTGCGCCGGGTGGAGGAGGCCGCCCGACTCCTGCCGGCGTGCGGCGTGACGGTCCGGCTCCTGAACGCCGAGGCTACCAACGCTGTGCTCGCGTCCTGCTTCGACCCGGCCGCGCCTCCCCTGGCCGCCGATCGACTCGCCGGCTCGGGCGAGGTCATCACGAGGACGGAGGATCGGTGAAGCTCCCACGTAGACGCACAAAGTCCGCTCGGGGCAGGTTCGGGCCGGACGCGATCCTGGTCCGGTCGTCCCATCTGAGGGTTGGCGACGGGCTGTGCGCGACGCTGGCCGTCAGCGGCTATCCGCGCGAGGTCACCCCCGGTTGGCTGGAACCACTGCTGACGTATCCCGGCCGCCTGGACGTGTCGCTCCACGTGGCCCCGGTTCCCTCCATGGTGGCTGCCGATCGGCTGCGCAGGCAGCTGGCCCGGCTGGAGTCCGGACTGCGCAGTGACCAGCAGCACGGGCGGCTCCTCGATCCGAGCGCCGAAGTGGCTGCCGAGGATGCCCAGGAGCTCGCGTCCCGCATCGCCCGCGGGCAGGCCCGGCTGTTCCGCGTCTCGATCTATCTGACCGTTCACGCGGCCACTCAGGGCGAGCTGGAGGATGCATGTGGGCAGGTTCGCGCGCTGGCCGCATCCCTCCTCCTGGACGCCCGTCAGGTCACCTTTCGACAGCTGCAGGGCTGGGTGTCCTCGCTTCCGGTGGCATTCGACAACCTTAACGCTGCTCGTACTTTCGACACCCCGGCCCTGGCCGCCGCCTTCCCCTTCACCAGCCCGGACCTGACCGCCCCGACGGGGCCGACCGCAGTCCTGTACGGGGCGAACGCGGCCAGCGCTTCCCTGGTGACGTGGGACCGGTTCGCCCAGCCCAACCACAACTCGGTGATCATCGCCAGCAGCGGGGCCGGTAAGTCGTACCTGGCCAAGCTGGAGGCGCTGCGCTCGTTGTACACCGGGGTCGAGGTCGCGGTCATCGACCCCGAGGACGAGTACGCCCGGCTGTGCGAGGCGGTCGGCGGCGCCTACCTCCACCTGGGCGCGTCGGACGTCCGGCTCAACCCCTTCGACCTGCCCGCCGACGGGCAGGACGCGCTGACCCGCAGGGTGCTCTTCCTCCACACGCTGATCGCGGTCATGCTCGGCGAACCGCTGGACAAGACGGCCAAGGCCGCACTCGATCGGGCCATCCTCGCCACGTACAAGCAGGCAGGGATCACCTTCGATCCGGACACTTGGGACCGGCCTCCGCCTTTGATGCGGGATCTGGTGACCGAACTTACCGAATGCGCCTCTGAGTTGGCCGCCGGGCTGGCTCCGTACGTGACCGGCAGCCATCGCAGGCTCTTTGACGGCCCGACGACCACGCGGCCGGACTCCCACCTGATCGTGTTCTCCCTGCGAGACCTGCCCGAGGAACTGAAGGCCGTCGGCACGCTGCTCACCTTGGACGCCGTCTGGCGCCGCGTGACCAACCCCGCTGAGCGGCGGCCCCGTCTGATCGTGGTGGATGAGGCCTGGCTCCTGATGAAGGACCCCGACGGCGCGAAGTTCCTCCTGAGGATGGCGAAATCGGCCCGGAAGCACTGGGCGGGACTTTCGGTCATCACCCAGGACGCCGCCGACCTGCTCGGCTCCGACCTCGGACAGGCGATCGTCGCCAACTCCACCACCCAGATCCTGCTGCGCCAGGCGCCCCAGGCCATTGACGCGGTCGCCGAGGCGTTCCGCCTGTCCGACGGCGAACGCCAGGTCCTACTGACCGCCGACAGAGGTTTCGGGCTCCTGACCGCCGATTCCGGGGCTGCCCGTGTGGCCTTTCAGGTGCTGGCCAGCGAACAGGAGGACCGTCTCGTGACCACGTCCCCCGAGGAGCTCGCCCAGTACGAGGAGGATCTGTGATGCCTTACGACCCAGAAGCCCTGTTGGTGTGGCTCAACGGGCACTGCTGGCACATCGCGGTCTCGGGTTCGACTGTCGCGCTGGTGACGTGCTTGGGCCGGTTCCTGCTAACCCGGCTGCGCCACCGTGTGGCGAACAAGGGAGCGCGCTGTCTGGAGATCCTGGCTCCACCGGTTGCGGACCTGTCCGGAGCCAGTGTCCTGTGGGGCAACCTGCTCGGGCTGCTATGCCCTGCGTGGAAGCGCGCCCTGTTCGGGCAACCGCACCTGACGTTCGAGTACCTCTTCGGTGCCGGTGGCGTCCGGATCCGCATGTGGGTTCCCGGCTCCGTACCCCAGCACCTCGTGGACCATGCGATCGAAGCCGCGTGGCCCTCCGCCCGCGCCACCGTCATCGAAGCCGGTCCTCCGCTGCCGCTGAACGGCAGGGCCACAGGCGGCCGACTGCTGATCGCCCGCCAGGAGCGGCTGCCGATCAGGAGCGACCACGACCAGGATCCCCTCCGAGCCCTGCTCGGCACCGGGGTAGGAATGCCCGCCTGGCAACACGCCGCAGTACAGATCCTGGCCCGTCCTGCCACCGGACGCCGTCTCTCCCGCTCAGGGAACCCGGTCCCACTGCTGCGCGCCGCTCTCGATCTCGCCACGTCGGATCATCCGCGTCAGCACCGGGAAATGGATCATGCACTACGGCTGGAGCAGTATGCCGAGGCCCGCGCGATTCGGGACAAAGCCCTCCAGCCGCGCTACGAAGTGGCCATCCGCTATGCCGTCCAGGCAGAGGACAGCGGTGAGGTCAGACTGCGCCGCCGTGCCATTCGGGGTCGGGCACACGCGGTGGCCGCCGCGTTCGCCCTGTACTCCGGGCACAACCGGCTGGAGCGGCGTCGGTTGCTCCGCCCAGCGCAGGTGCTGGCCTCCCGCCGTCTTGGGCGCGGCTTCCTGCTCTCCATTCCAGAACTTGCCGCGCTCGCGCACCTGCCGACCGATCCCGCCGTTCCAGGTCTGCAGCGGGCCGGAGCGAACACGGTCGCTCCCACGCCGCAGGTCGCCCAGCAGGGCAAGGTCCTCGGTACGGCGGACGCCGGCCACCAGCGGCCGGTTGCGCTGCGCGTACCCGACTCCTGCCACCACGTGCACGTCCTCGGCCCGAACGGTACCGGAAAGAGCACATTGCTCGCCCAGATGATCCTGTCCGACATCCGGGCCGGGCGCGGGGTCGCCGTCATCGACGCCAAGGGCGACCTCGTCGCCGACCTGCTTGGCCTCGTCCCCGAGACCGCCGGGCAGCGCATCGCGCTCATCGACCCCGACGACCCTCATTCACGACCCGCGCTCAATGTCCTGAACGGTCCGAACCCGGACACCCTGGTGGACAACCTGGTCGGCATCTTCCACAAGATCTACGCCGACTCGTGGGGGCCACGCAGCGACGACATCATGCGGGGCTGCGCTCTCACGTTGTCCCGCAGCGGCGGAACCCTCGCCGACATCCCCTCCCTGCTCACCGACGCCCACTACCGCCACCAGCTCACCGAGCGCCTCAACGATCCCTTCCTGGCCGGCTTCTGGACCTGGTACGAACGCCTGTCAGAGCAGGCCCAATCCCACGTCACCGCGCCCATCATGAACAAACTCCGCGCGCTCCTGCTCCGCCCGTTCGTCCGCGACGTCCTCGGCTCGGCTCAATCCACGTTCGACATCAGCGACGTCCTGGACGGCAAGATCCTGCTCGCTCGCCTTCCCAAGGGTGTGCTCGGCGACGACACCGTCCGCCTGCTCGGTTCGCTTCTGCTCGCTCAGGTATGGCAGGCCGCCTCTCACCGCGCCCGACTCGGCCGCAGCCGCGCCCCTTCCGCCCTGTACGTCGATGAAACGCAGAATTTCCTCAACCTCCCCCGTGCCCTGTCCGAAATGCTCGCCGAAGCCCGCGCCTACGGCCTGTCGATCGTGCTCGCCCACCAGCACCTCGCCCAGCTGCCCCGCGACCTCGCCCAGGCCATCAGCTCGGACGCCCGCAACAAGATCTACTTCACGCTCTCCCCTGAAGACGCCCGCGACACCGAACACCACTTCAGCCCTTACCTCACGCGCCACGACCTGGCCAATCTGGGCGCCTACCAGGCCGCCGCCCGCCTCATCGTCCGTTCCGGTGAGACTCCGCCCTTCACCCTGCGCACCCGCCCCCTCTCCACCCCGGACCTCGACCTCGCACAACGCATCCGGGCAGCCGCCGCCCAAGCCCACGGCCGTACCCCGGTCCGTCCCAAAGCCCTGCCGCACGACGACCCGCGGCAACAACCCAACGCCGAAGGAGACGTTCACCCATGAACGAGCACTACACGCCCGCCGTCATGGCCTCGCTCGCCACTCAACTCACCAGCCGCGACCGGCGCCTGCTCCGCCTCGTCTGGACCCACAAGGTCCTGACCAGCCACCAGATCACCCGCATCGCCTTCCACGACCCGACCACGGCCCGTCATCGCCTGGTCAAGCTGCATCACATCGGCGTCCTGAACCGCTTCCGCCCCAAACCACCGACCGGTTCCGCCCCCTGGCACTACGTGCTCGGCGAACCCGGGGCTGCCGTGCTGGCCGCCGAAGACGACACCGATCTGGCCGAGTTCGGCTACCGCCGCGACCGTGTCCTCTCCATCGCCTACAGCCAGCGACTTGCCCACACCGTCGGCACCAACGATGTCTTCGCCTACCTGTCCGGCGCTGCCCGCCAGACCAGCGGATGCCAGTTGCACGCCTGGTGGCCAGAAGGGCTCTGCGCCACCCAGTGGGGCACGCACGTCCGCCCCGACGCCTACGGCCGATGGACCGAGAGCGGCCGAACGGTGGACTTCTTCCTTGAATACGACACCGGCACGGAGACCATCGGCCGAGTGGCGGCCAAACTGGACGGCTACGCCGCCCTCACGGCCGCTACCGGCATCACCACGCCCGTTCTGTTCCTGACCAGCTCTCCGCGCAGAGAAAGCACTCTGCAGGACCGCCTCCGACTGCGCGCCATCCAGACATCGGTGCCGTGCGCAACTGCCGTCATCGGCCCCGGCCCACATGGCCCCGTCTGGCTCCCTCATGACCGCCGAAGCGAACGGCTACGGCTGGCCGAGCTCGCGGGTCACTGGCCCCAGCCGGAGGCTCCCTGTTGATCGCGGAAACCGGACTGGCCTCGATCTTCGCCGCAGCCGCTGGCTTGATGGGCGCCGTTGTCCTCCTCACCGTACTCGCCGGAGGCGCCCGCCTCACGGCCACAACGACCGCCACAACCTGCGACGACACCAGCCCACCCGAACCCCTCTCAGCGGAACCATGTGGACAGTTCCCCGACGTGATGCCTACTGAGGGGCTCGCAGAACGCGGGGTGATCGCCGTGTTGGCCGCGCTGCACATGCGTGGCGTCCCGTACTCCTGGGGCGGCGGCAACGCCAACGGGCCCGGCTTCGGCATTGACCAGGGCGCGCATACCCGCGGGTTCGACTGCTCCGGCCTGGCCGAATACGCGTGGGCAAAGGCCGGAGCCCGGATCGGCGGAGAGACCTCCACCCAATGGGACGCGGGCGTCCGCGTCCCCAGAAGCCAGGTCCGCCCAGGAGATCTGATCTTCTTCGCAACCGCCCCCGCCCGGCCGGCGACCATTCACCATGTCGGCATCGCAATCGACACGACCCGCATGGTGCACGCCCCCTCCACCGGCAGCACTGTACGCATCGATACCTGGGCGGGCGATCCCTACCGAGAACATGAATTCATCGGCATCATCCGACCCGCCACCACCCACACAACCGCAAGCCGTACGACACCGTAGACACGAAGACGAGGACACCTCTCCGCCCTCCCGCCGACATCCTGGCGGCCCCCACGAGCAGGCAGTAAGCTCGCGTCGACTGGCCTCTATCTGCCTTTGTTCACAGATGTGAAGTCGGTCAAGGGCCGGCTCCTCAGAGTCGGCCCTTACTCTTCGGCCAGGAATCGCTGTAGCAGAGCGAAGCCGGGCATGCTCTCCGCTGGCCGGATGCCGACGTCAAAGATTTCTGGGTCTTCGAACACGGGCTCTTGGTTCGGTCGACGCACGTACGCCACTCGTCCGTAATCGACACCGTCTTCTCTGTCGAAGCTCATCCAAGTGATGGCCTCTTGCTCCCCCTCTCGCAGAGGGTGGTTGGAGACGGCCCGGACGGCGATCGTGCTCGGCGGCTTGAACAACCACACTTGCGGAACGGCCAGCACCCACCGAACGGCGCCGATCTCCAGGGCCTTCTCCGCCGCCCTGTTCTCGATCTCCTCCGCCGTTTCGACGTCGCGTAGGTAGTCGTAGTAGTTCAGGGCAAGCTTGTCTCTGCCCTCCAAGAGGACGATGGCTGGACACGCCCAGGCGATGATGTTCTTCTCCATGCGCTCCACCGCGTCGAACAGCAGATGCGCCGTCGCCTCGTTCATGTCGTCTCCACCCCAGCTTGTTCGCAGCATCAGTCAGGGTTTCAGAAACGGCCGGACGCGGGATCAGAACTTGCGAAGCTTTCCGCAGTAGCACCGAGCCGGATGCTGACTGGCATGGATGCCCTGTGGCCGGGACAGTCGACCTGTGGGCGCCGTCACCGCTCCAGGTGGTCGGGTCTGATGGTGGTGCTTGTGGCGTGGAGGACCACATCGCGCACATGAAGAAGATCCACGTAGCAACGGGCGCACCGGATCAGCCGTGTCCGGTGCCCTGACCAGCGGTTGACATGGGTTGCGTCCGTCCACAGATGGGTGTCCCGCAGACATCCCATGCATGTGATCACGTCGGCGCCGGTCGGCATCGGAGCCAGCCAACGCGTGATCGCGTACTCGCGTTCTGCGTCTGGATCAGCCGCTGAAACCAGCGTCGCCGTGTCATCCCGAACTTCTCCGATCGCCGCGATGCGCATCACGCGGCCACCACCGGCAACGGTCAGATCTCCGACCGTCATGCTCGTCCTCCTTGATCTGGGTTGGGCGTAGGTACCTGCAGACGCACGGCAGCTCAAGCTGCGGACTTACAGCGAGACGACCTACACCGATGCCTGACATGCCTGTTCAGCAACTCGGACTTTGCAGTCGGCCAGAAACCCGCTCTGCCAGGCGCGCAGCGCGCGCTGTTCTGTGCTCCTGCGTCGTCTCTCACGAGGGCGCGGACGGCGCTGCCAGGCATGCCGGACACCAGGCGGGCGGAGGCTCCTTGCAAGGGGGTACGTCCACAACACGGTCTCTCCCTTCGGGCGGCTCCCGGCCGAACCGGGAGCCGCACCACATCATCAGCAGGTTTCAGCCAGACATGGCGAGTGAGCGGTCCAGCACCTTGGAGAGGGTGCTCAGGGTGTCGCGGTCGAGTTCGTCGATGCCACCGGTGACCGCGCGCAGCGCGTTACGCTCAGCCCGGTCGGCGCCGCGTACCTGCTGCTCGTGGTGGATGTAGGTGTTGACCGCCTGGACCACACCCCAGGCCGTCCCCTTCCAGGGCGACACTCGCAGGTCGTGGTTCCAGAGTCTGGTCAGTGTGTCGCGCTTGTTCTCGGCCATGGTCCGGCTGCGGCCTGGCTGGTTGGGCATCGGAAGGTGTGCGTCCAGGAAGGCGTTCCACTGCCATCGGCTGACCGGGGTCCGGCACAGGTCTCCGACGGCCCGCGAGAATTCGTCGGCCAGGGTGTAGACGATGTTCAGCGCCTCGCGTGCCTCGGTGAGCCGGAACTTCGAGTGACGCGAATGCTTGATCTTGACCTGCTGACCGCGTTCAGCGAGCCCGGCGGCCATCGTGTTGTCGCACACGATGTTGGTCACCGCCCGCTTGAAGGTGGTGGCCAGGGATCCGTCGAAAGAGGTGGCCCCGAACAGATGGGGGCGGAACTCCACCCCTTCAGGCGTGTGGATGTTGTCGGGAACCTCGACCGACACCCAGGCGACCGCGCCGCCCTTCAGCAGACCGGCCGATCCGATCGAGAGATCGGAGTCCAGGAGCCGGGAGATATTGCCGACCAGCCATTCCACGTACGGGTGTGGTTCGTAGCCGTCGGAGAAGATCCCCATGACGTGGCCGTTGTCGCTGCGCAGGATCGCCTGCCGTCCGGGAACCTGGGCGAGCCCTCCACGCGGGTCCTCCGCGTAAACCGGACTGGAGAGCGCCTGCCAGCCGAACAGGCGTCGCTTGACATCACCGACTGGGATCGGGCCTGGGTAATGGTTCGGCTCTTCTCCCTGCATGCTGGCCCTGTGGTGCCAGGCGGTACCGCGTTTGTCGGTGTGGCCGATCAGCGTGTTCGCATTCAACCACTCCAGGGACTCACGGGACATGATGCGCTTCCTCTCTTCCGGCGGTGCTGATGGGAAAGGCACCGGCCGGAGCCGGTGCCCGTCGGCGCGTCTGGCACGCTCACGTGGAGCGCTGGCTGACCGCGTACGCGACTCGTTCGGCGAGTTCACGGTCCGCGTTTCGGATCTCGATGCTGGTGGCGTGGTCGCGAACCTCGAAGACCCCGTACGTGCAGCCGTGTCGCCAACGGATGACGGCTTCCTGTTCAGCTGCGGTGACGGTGTTGCCAGGCAGGAGAGTCGCCAGGGTTGCCACCAGGTCGGTTCGCTCGGTGTGCAGGGCCGCTCTGGCATGGTGCTGCTTGAGGTCGCGCAGGTACTTCGGCAGGAGTCGGCGGGCGATCTTCCTGGCGATGTGTTTCGGCCCTCGCCTGATGGCCACCGTGATGGAGCGGCCTCGCAGATCGGGAGAATCCATGGGGTAGAGCCCCGTCACGACGATCCACTCTGTTCGTCCCATCAGCAAATGCACAGCCAGGCGTGCGCCGTCAGGTCCCATCAAGTACGGCGTCCCCCAAAGGGTCTCCGGGGCGAATCCGTCCAGGTGCCTGGCAATCAGGGGTACCAGGTCGTTCACGTTGAGGTTGTCCATCGAAACCCTCTCGCTTCGGTGCATGGTGGACAGCAGTCATTGATCGCCCGCTGCGCCCCTCCCAGGACGCAGCGGGCGGCGTGATTCGGCGTGCGGGGTCGGCAAGCTGGTTCAGCCCGCCGGTGGGGAGGTCACCAGCCCTCGGGAAGCTGCGGCCAGGTAGTCGAAGGGCACTCCCGTACCTGCTTGGTGATCTCGTCAGCCAGCTCGTTCCAGTCGCGAGCGAGCACCTCAGACGGCGACAGCCCCACCATGAGCCCCTCGATGAGCAGAAGCGCGAGACTGTAACGAGGGTTGACCGACAGGGCCCGTTCAAGCGCAATGCTCGCCAGCGGCCCACATCCCTGACACATCGCGGTGAAGGCCAGCAGAGTCGCGGGACCCGCTGTGAACGCGACTGGAACCTTGCGTGTGACCTCGGTCCACAAGCGCACGTGCGTCTCGATGTCGTACTGCTGCACGTAGGTCATGGCCATGTCGCGGACGGGCTTCGCGGTCAGGCACACGCCGAGCCAGGCCACTGCCTCAGAATCGAGATCATCCCCGGCCTGGACGCGATCCAGCGCAGCGACGACTCGCTCAACGCCTTCCGCGAACCACTCACCGCCCGCCTTGCTTGCCTCCTTTGCCTGAGAGCACACCTTCCGCGTGACACTCTCTGCACGGTGCTGATCGAACCCCTGAGGCGGATCCAGGCTTGCAACCAGGGCCGCCCGGTCAGAGAACGCGTGTCTCCCGGCCACCACGGCCGCAGCGGCGGGCGCGCTACAGGACAGGTCCACCGGCACCCCATCCGGAGGACAGCACGCGACATCCCCGCAGATATAAGACCAATAGCGCCCGTCATCAACGCGGATCGCCTCAGCGAGGACGATCCCAGCACCACGAACGGCTGCCATGGCCGCGTCCATCATCGGCGTGACGTTGGAGCCCGGCCCGTAGCCGATGAGCAGCGTTTCGCGGATGTGATTGCCCTCCAGCACCTTGACCAGATATTCCGTCCGCTCCGCCATCTCGTCCGGGTCCTGTGTTAGATCCAGTCGCACGACACCCTTCAATTTCTCGTCGTCGACCACCACCGCCACCAGACTCTTGGAGGGGTGGAACCCGAGCAGGTAGGGCACTATGGCGACGACATCGGCCAGTTTTCTGATCGTGATTGCGTGGGTGAGGTCGGATGCAGCGCTCATGAAACCTCCAAGGCATGGGAAAGCCCCCAGCCGATGACCGGGTGAATGAGACGGATTCAGCACCGCGCTACGCAGGAACCTGCTGCACGGGATTGCCGAGTGCATTACACACTGCGCCAATTGCTAGCGCCGCGACGTTGCAACCTCGCGAAGTTGCTCTCACTTAAATACGGTGAGCGAATCAGCCCAACCGTCCGTGGTCGGAGATTTCCTTTCACGAGAATCTGGAGAGCGAAGCAACGTCGCTCACGCTAGGCTCATGGCAGCAAATTTCGCCCCCATCTAAATACGGCCACGCCATCAGTCCAACCGTCCACACCGACGACTTTTCTTCAAATATCTCCTTCCCGGCCGTTCGTCGCACCGAAACACATAGGAAAAGGGCCCCAGAGAAACTCTGAGGCCCTTTTCCTTGTCCCTTCGGCTACTCCTCCGAGGACCCGCCGTCGTACACGAGGGTGCCCCTGGCGTCGTCTATGCGCTCGGACAGCTCGCTCCACTCCACGCGAGCCGCGTCACGCGTCCGGATCACGGCCCGCCGGGAACCGTACGCACCGCCGTACCGCTTCTGAGCGACCTTGCTCAGAATCCCCGCCCGCCCCAGATCGTCAGCATGTGCCGCGATCTCCATCACGTCCCGAAGGACCGGGAAGTCCTGACCGTCTCCGAACGCCTGCTGGAAGACGGCCGCACTGTTCTGAGCGGAACAGAAAGCCGTCGCCGCCCTCGTGACGTTCTCCGCGCGCGGCACCGGCCGCACGAGCTGAGCACCAGGCGTGGCGTCGAGCTCGCTCGCGGGAACATCCATCCGGTAGCCGTTCCGCGCGGCCGCGTCCCGAACCGCCCACCTGTGTAGCGTCGTACGCGAGATCGTCATCTCGCCCCCATCGCGCCGAACGTAGACCCATGCGAGAGCCTCCGCCGTGCTCTCAGGAGCCTCAGAGCACGAAGCGGAGATGTCCCTGAGCCGCTGAGCGAAGAGAAGAACCGCATCTTGAGTGACGTCATCCGAAACGTCGTCGGTGCCATGCGGCGCGTGCCCCTGCTTGACGATCGTGGCGCTTCCATCCATTCGCT
This sequence comes from Nonomuraea sp. NPDC047529, assembly GCF_040642995.1. Classification (NCBI taxonomy): domain Bacteria; kingdom Bacillati; phylum Actinomycetota; class Actinomycetes; order Streptosporangiales; family Streptosporangiaceae; genus Nonomuraea; species Nonomuraea sp. NPDC047529. Next base: position 237,466 of record NZ_JBEYTJ010000001.1, read on the forward strand.
TCCGGGATCGCGTGGCGTCCACCGTGCGGCAGTAGCCGCGCGCCAGCCGTCCAATCTCCGCCCAATCCTCCGGCGCGACCCGCGCCATGTCTTCCGGCGTGAGATTCTCGCCAGGAACGTTGGCGGGAACGCTCTTACCAGGAGCCGCATGCGACATGATCTACCTCCGTTTTCTGCGACACATTTCGCATCGCGCTGCCTTTGTTCGATTCAATTACATCCCGAAACGGAGTCCAGATCAACGACATTCAGCGAGTCTTTACCAATACCCTTGAGGCGAAATTGCGACAGGCTCAAATCATCGAGAGCCAGGGGAAACGAAAAAGAGTCATCCATTTATAGCCCCAAAAAGGCGGGAAAGGTGAATCAGAAAAACAATATTAGTGGAGGAGCGCTTTGAACTCAGAGCGCCGAGATCCCGCCACCTCTTCTAAATGTTGACGTCCGCCAGCACAGTCGGGGCGACGACTGGCCGCCCCTCATTCCGCACCGACCTGGGGTTATGCCGCAACCCCGGTCGGCCGCACTAAAGCGGCCCCCCATCGGCCTACGACCGGTCATTCGGCTGGCCAAGCCTGGACCAGGGCTGAAGCGTTCTCGGCCGGCGAGACGCGCGAGCAAGAACTCCTAACAGGATGATCTCTCAGCGCGTCGCGTCGCGACGGTACGGTGTGCCGGTGGGAGACACCTACGAACTCGTGCTGTCTGTGGACATTCGCGCTGACGTTACCGACGACGAGCTTGCCGAGCTGCTGTGGCATGTGGGATAAGGGCCACGACCTGAGCGAGCCGTCTAGGCTCAGACCGAACCGGAACATCTGTGCCCTCAGACTTTGATAAGGGACAACCATGGCTGCGGCTAGATCCCATATTGCTCAAGTGCGGCAAACCCCGACACCGGAATATCCCCTGGTCGCAGACATATCCCCAGGTCAGTAAGTCCGGTCCCCACGCCCGTGGGGGTGGTCCGGTCCCGGACGCGGCCCGGCCGCAGCATTCGGGCCGGTCCCCACGCCCGTGGGGGTGGTCCGGAGCTGATGGCGGCGCAGGTCGCCTACCTGGCCCGGCCCCCACGCCCGTGGGGGTGGTCCGTAGTTGCCCGCCTGGGTGGCCAGGCCGCGGGCCCGGTCCCCACGCCCGTGGGGGTGGTCCGGCCTTGGCCGACGCGCTCGCGCAGCGGGACCACCGGTCCCCACGCCCGTGGGGGTGGTCCGCTCACCGCCGAGCTGCTGGATGAGATGCCGCTCCGGTCCCCACGCCCGTGGAGGTGTTCCGGCGTCGTTGCAGTGGAACGTCTTACGCAGGGTCCCGGTCCCCACGCCCGTGAGGGTGTTCCGTAGATCCGGTCAGCCTGCCAGATGGCATCCTCCCGGTCCCCACACCCATGGGGGTATTCCGGCTCCCGGGCCCACCAGGGCAAATAAGATGATCCGGTCTCCACCGCCGTGGGGGTGATCCGGGAGTTGGATGCCGGATGCCGACTGATCGCTGCCGCTCCCCACGCCCGTGGGGGTGTTCCGGTTTCGAGATGCTCGCGCGCGGCTCGCGTGAACTGGTCCCCACGCCCGTGGGGGTGTTCCGCAGTGGGAGGAGGGCCCCACCTACTGGGAAATCCGGTCCCCATGCCCGTTGGGGGTGTTCCGAAGCTCGCGATGCGCGACCCGCTGCCTGGCGGCCTCGTCATGACCGCCTGGGCCGCTGGGCTGCTCGCCGTCGCCGCCCGCCTATTCATCCGGCGGGACGCCTAACATGACCAACGATTTCCGGAACATCGTGGGTGCGGAGCTCGTCAAGCTCCGCACCCTGCCCGCAACGCTGATCACCACCGCCACGACCATGATCGGTACGGCCGTGCTCGCAGCCGTCTTCGCCGCGGGGCAGGAACGGCTCGGTGACTCCCCCTCGGCGGCCGAGGCCGCGCCTCGCGCCGTCGAGTACAGACACATTGGGTTTATCCTGCTCGGAATCCTGGCTGTCGCCTCCGAGTAGGGCGGCAGTACTTCTGGGTCGCTGGTGGCGGCACCGCCTGGGGCGCGGCCCAGGGCATGCGGAGATAAGCGCAGATCACATTCACGATGGTCTGCTGGAGAGCGGGGGTGTCCTGGGCAAGGCGTTCAAGGGCGTACAGGCCGGCCAGCTGGACCGGGGCTTGATCGCTGCCGAGTTGTTCGGCGGCCTTGGTGTACAGCTCGGTCACGCGGCGTTCGGCGGCGTTGTGCATGGTGTGCGCAGCGGCCAGTTCCTGGTGTCGCTGACGGTGTACGGCCAGCAGCAGGGTCGCTGCGGCGCCGATGCCAGCGGCGACCGCCAGCGCGGTACGGACGGCCTCGATCCGGGCCGAGAGCCGTTCGGCGAGAGTGGACAACCCGTCGAGATCTTGCAGCAGCCAGATGCTGCCGCCCCAGACCCCCGCACCGATCAGCAGCGTCGCGAACTGACGCGAGCGAAGGTTTACACAAATTGCGCGGCCAGCGTGTCAGCTCTGGCCTGGTCGGCTGAGTTCACGGCGAAGTTCCAGATTCTCCGCCGGCAAGCACATCTCGACCAGCACGCTGATCACGTTCTACGCCAAGAAGTACGGCGAGCAGTCGCATACGAGGCGGAGCAATGTGGGGAAGCTTTAGCCCTGCTGGTTCTGTTCGCCAATCTTGATCAAGGTCCCATTTGGGCCACGCTCGTACCGGCGGGCCTCGTTCTTCGCCATCTTGGTCTCGACGGCGGAATCGAGGTCGATGCCGGACATCTCCGCGATGCTGGCCAGGAAGATCAGGACATCGGCGAGTTCCTCACCGAGGGTCTCGGGGCGCTTGCGAGCGGCTTCGAAGGCTTCGGAGAGTTCACCATGGGCGAGCGCGAACTCCAGCGGCATGTCAGAGGTGTTGAACCCCTTGGCCAGCTTGTTCTCCCAGGCCCGCTTCTGGACGTCGCGGAGGTGCACCCGATTCTCCCGTGGCAGTGGAGCCTTATGCGCTCCGTGAGGATGACGGACGGCTGCGAGCCTAGCGGCCATCATCCCCGCGGGTCAGGCGAACAGCTTCTCTCGTACGTCGTGTCAGGCCGCCTGTTCGTTGTCCACGGTGAGGACTTCCGTATGCCGAGCCAGGTCCGCGAACACCGTGAAGTATCGGGCGATGAGCGTCCGCAGCTCGTCAAGGGTGGGTGCCGTTCCGTCGCGGGCGAGAAGGCGGGCTTGGATCTGCTCCGGCGTGGCGGTGAGGTGAATGAGGACACCTCGGCGGGCGGCCACCATGCCGAGCAACTCGGTGGTCTGTGACATGGCGAGTCGGCAGCGGCCGTGCAGTAGCGGGCCGTAGACGAGTTCGCTGATGAAGCTGCGGTCCAGGACCAGGCGGCCGGGTCGCGTCAGAATGGCCTGGTGGCGCCGGAAGAGGTCTGCTCCTTCGGGGGTGCGGTCGGCGTGGACTATCCGGTAGCCGTATTTGGTGGCGAGCGCCGTGGCGTAGGTCGTTTTGCCCACGCCGTCGCAGCCTTCCAGGACGATCACCTCGTAGCGGTCAGCCCATATCTCGTGGTCGGTTGCCATCAGGCCTCCAGACGCTTGGTGAGTTCGTCGAGGTCGCTGAAGGTGCCGGTCAGGCCGTACTGGATCATGAGGTTGCGGTGGTTGGGCTCGCGTCCGTGTGCGAAGGTCCACCAGCAACCGGGCTCAGGGGCGAAGACGGGACGGCCGGTGGCCGCGCACGCGCCGATGACCAAGGCCGCGCCAGGAGGTGTCTCGGGTCCTCGGACGTCCACCACGGCCAGGCTCGCCCGCGCCAGGGCGGTCCAATCGGCTGCGGCCTCCGAGGCGTTGCTGAACCGCCCGGCGTGGTGAGTGACGATCCCGTGGGCGCGTAGAGCATCGGAGACCTGAGCCGTCCACCCCTTGTCTCCGTACAGGGGAGGCTCCAGATAGGCCAGCCGCTGGCCATTGACTGGGGCAGGCGGCAGGGCTGGACGTGAGGTGAGTTCGCTTGCCAGAGCGTGAACTGCCTCGGTGACTGCTCGGTTGACGGCGTGCAGGTTCTGGGCGAGGAAGCGCTCGAACCGATCGCCCTCAGCGCCCACGGGACCGAGGTGAGGCACGGAGATCATCCGGCTCACCACATGCTGGAGGAGCGGGTCGGGGAACGGCGAGCGTCGTGTGGTGTCGGCGGCGGGGCCGTAGACCTGGAAATCGGTGGTGACCGCAAGGACGGGAACGCCTCGGCCGGCTGCGTAGCCGATTTCCATGCAGACGCCGTCGTCGAGGCTTGGGCCGTGGAGGATGGCGACCATGGCGTCGATCCGGGCCAGGCGTTCGCTGTCGAGTTCGAACAGGCGTCGGCCCTTGCAGGGGTGGTCGAGGTTTTCCTCGTCTGTGTCGCAGAAGGGTAGGAACACGGCGTCCGGCCCGAAGCGGCGGGCGAGGTGGTGCGCGACGTAGGCGCCTAAGGCGCGGTCATGGGCGGCGAACAGACGGTGGGCCACGTAATAGAGCGCCACGGTGAAGCCTCCCTGTGATCTACGGGGATTCGTATGGCAGACCTGCGTCACGAGCCTGGTGAGTGGCCGCGGTCACGGCCGACGCGAGCGCTTCCCGTTCCGTCGAGCCTTGAAGGATGCCGGCCAGGAAGGCGCCGGCGAGGGTGTCTCCTGCGCCGGTCACCTCCGTCACTGGGCCGCTTTGCGGGGATTCGGTGGTGATCGCGTGGCCGTAGCGCAGCAGGATGACTGCGCCCGGCCCATTGGAGACGACCACGGTGGCCAGCTCGTTCACGGCGATGAGATCGTCCAGGAGCCGGTACTCGGCGGCGTTGACGAACACCGTCCGGGCATGCGGTAAAGCGTTCTTGGCCGCGTGGATCTGCTCGGCGGCGGAGGTGAGGTGAAAGTCCAGGCTGAACGAATGCCCCGCCGTCACGAGCCGCTCCAGGACTGGTCCGATGTCCAAGGGGCGGCGGCAGCATACGTGCCAGTGATCGCAGTCTGATCCGTTCAGCACGTCCAGTGCGTGCGTGGTGAGAGCCGCCGCGCAGCCATAGGCGGCGATCAGTCCGATGACCTGACCGTCCGTGCCGTAGGTGATGTCGAACCGGCATGATGCTCCGGCGACCGTGGCCACATGGGACAAGCCAAGCTCCTCGGGCCATGGGAGAGCGTGTAAGCGGGTGAGATCCGCGCCGATGACCGCAGCTGGACGGGCGGTCGTTCCGGCTCGGGCGGCGCCCAGGGCGACGTGTAATGCGGCGCCGCCGATCAGGACGTAGGTGCGGCCGTCGGGGTACCGGGTGGTGTCGATCGAGATGTTGCCGATCACGCCGAGACAGGGCACCTGGTCACCTCAACCGTGGTTGGGGCGGATGGCCGCAGTCGAGGACGGTGGAGCAGGCGGGCCGGTCCGCGCACAGCCTCGGGCTGACCGGCGGGTTGAGGAACAGGCGCTTGAAGTAGATCAGGACCAGGTGCAGCCACCATGTGGGCGTTGCCTGGTCAGGAATGGTGACTCGATAGCCGCGGGTGGTGACGAGGTCTCGGTAGCGGGAGCGGTCCGCGGCGGCGCAAGCCTCCAGCAGAAGCCGCATCCGCTCGTGAGCGAACGCCCCGCTGCCCACCTCCATGCCGAGCAGCGGGGCGAGCTTACTGACCATGCCGGAGTCGACGGGGATGATGCCGCAGTGGTAGCCGCGGGCATAGAGGGCGGTGCACTGAGCGACCTTGTACGAGGCGCCGTTCACCTCGGCGGCGAACGCCTCGATGAACTCGTCAACCGGCATGGTGGCAGGGCGCCGGCCGCGAATCTCCGAGGCGACGACGAAGTCCTCCAGCGAGCGGAGGTAACGGACGCGGGCGTCCGCCAGGCCGAGCGGGCGTACGAGCTCGACAACCTCGGAGTCCTGGAAGCCGATGAGTTCTTCCCAGCCATAGGCGTCGGCCTTCTTCACCACCTCGGCGTAGACGCCCACCATCGCGTAGGACACGCGGGTGCTCCATCCGGCCACGAGCATCCGTATCCGCCAGTCGTCCACATGCAGTGGCCACCATTGGTTGTTGTCGTGGTTGGCCTCGACCGCCGCCTTCACCTCCTCCTGCGCGCTGACGACCGAGACCAGGTCGTACAGGCGGGGGGCTAGTTCAGGGGTCTCATCGGTGGTGTTCACGGGCGCTCCCGAGGGCGTGCAGGGCGATGGCGGCGTTCGAGGAGGTCACGAGCCGTCCCAGCCGACGCCGCAGCATCGTGATCGCGGCCTGGGTGGGCCAGCCCGTACAGGACAGTACGATCGCGTCCGCTTGCCGTACCGCCTCCCTTCCCAACTGATCCACGAGCGCAGCCTGTTGGTTGAGGGTGACCTCGGCGTATCCGTCGGCCAGGCCGAGGCTCGCCGAGCCCGTGACAAGGACGCCCCGCTCGGCGAACTGGGTGACCTCTACCTCCGTGATCTCACGCGGGTAGGGCGTGGCCAACGCGATCTTCCGCACGCCGCGCTTCTGAAGCTGGGCCAGGATTGCCTCGAACGCGCTGACCACGCGCACCTGGGAACCGGCCGTGAGTTCGGTGAGGCGGTTGACCTGGGTGAAAGCTGCCGATGTACACGCCAGGTAAACCCGGTCGAGCGATAACCGGGACAGCTGGTGGAGCGCTTCCGGGACAGCTTCGATCAGACCGGACAGAAAGTCCTCATCCAGCGCCGTACCGCCGTGGGCGGGCACCAGACGGGCATGGTGCCATACCGTTCGCCCACGGCTCCACTCCGGCAGTTCGGTCTCCACGACCGCGTTGGCCCAGGGCACCAGCACCCCGACGTGCGACACGGAGGGACGTAAGGAGGTGCGGCGTTGGTCAGACTCCTGTCGGAGCGTCATCCCGTTCTCCGTAGATGTGGCGGGGTGCGTGGGCGGTGACGGCCATGTCGGTGATCTCGTACAGCGGGCGGACGGCGTCACGTTCCACGATCTGGATCGGGTAGGAGCCGAGGCGCCGGTGCCAGGTGCCGCGGGTGGTGACGAAGAAGGAGTGCAGATCGGTGATTTTGCGGCCCTTGGGGTAGACGCGCTGCTTCATCGGCTGGTCGAAGATGTGGTCGATGTCCGCCTTCCAGCTCGTGAAGTGCTCGGCCGAAGGCGGCGGCTCCTGCTCCTGTATCGCGGCCAGCGGTGTGCCGGGGTAGGCGCGGGCCTGCCGGACGTTGATGCGGTGGCACAGCAGCCCGCCGTCCAGGATGCGCGCCAGCCCGGCGAGGTTCTCGTAGTGGGTGCGGTGTGTCTCGCCGGGGAGTCCGTAGATCAGGTTGAGGCCGGGGAGCAGGGTGCTCAGCCCGCCGGGGCCGACTTGGGCGCCCGCCTGGTTCACGTGCTCGACGGCTCGGACGAGGATGTCGGGCGTGCAGGTGAGGGTGTTGCGCTTGATGACCGCCGGGTCGAAGGACTCGATGCCCATCGGTGCGCAGTTGCCCTCGGTGCAGTGTGCTGCGACGAGGCGGGCGATCTTCGCTCCAGCCGGTGAGGCGACGGCGAGTGGGTCGGCGTTGTCGATGTGCAGTGTTACCAGGTCGGGGGCGGCGGACCCCCGGATGCCGGCCAGCAGTTTCTCGATGGCTCCGACGTCGCGGTTCAGGTAGGAGAAGAAGCAGGTCTGCTGTCCGAGCCGGAAGTGTCGTACGCCGCCGGCGTGCAGGATGGCCACCTCGGCCAGGACGTCCTCGACCGGCCGGAAGTCCACGACCGGGGCTTTGACGGGCTCGTTGCAGAAGTCGCAGAAGCGGCGCCGGGTACAACCCCGGTAGAGCTCGATCTCGGCGACCGGCGTCCAGCACAACTGGTCGACCAGGTCGCGGTAGTCGACGCGATCGGCGGCCAGCTGTTCGTACGGGGCTGCCTGACGGCTTCCGGCGGTGATGTCGGCCGAGGTGATCGTGTGCGTGTGGACAGCGTCGAACAGCCCGCCATGGGTAGCCGGGTCGGCCAGTGCGTAGGTGGCCAGTGGGCCGAGCAGCACGCGGCGTCCGCGCGTGCAGGCCAGGGCCCGCGCGATCTCCTCGACCGAACCGTTCTGCGCCTGAAGATGTACCGAAGGCACGGCATCCCCGGCGATCACCACGGTGAGGGCGGCGTCGTGGAGCAGGCGCAGCGCATCCTCCCGGTTGGCGGTGGCCGAGTAGGTGAGCCGATCCGACAGCGGAGGCCGCTCGTACGGCCGGCCGCCGTTCAGGCACCAGCGGACGTCGTCAATCGTGAGGTAGGCGACCCGGGCGCGCGGTTGCGCCGTGCGCAGCGCGCCGTAGGCGGCTCGGGCGTAGGTGGACAGGTACGGCGGAACCCCCAGGCCAGAGGGTTCGACGGTGTAGCAGTCCAAGATCAGCAGGGTGGTGCGCGATGTCGTGCTCATGTGCACTCCAATCGTCAGCGTGCCCGTGTGGGGGCGGGGCTCAACTGCTCTTGGTCCTCGCTCACTGGTAGGTCTTCCCGCTCTGGCGCGGTCGGCTTCTCGATATGCGAGGTGGATGAGAAGCATGGCTGGGTCATGACGGCCAGCATGACGCTGTTCATGGGAGGTCCCAGCCGCGTCAGGAACCGGCGTGCTCGTGGCGCGCAGTTCGTTGACAGTGTGGGGGTGTGGACCCGTGACGGCTCATATCTTGGACCGTAGGAGCGCGCGCGGCAACGCCTCAACGAGTGTGCACGAGTTTGCGCGCGAGTTCAGGCCCTGGCGGTGATGGCCTTCGCGATGAGGACGCGCGCGTTGTCGCCGTACGCGGTGACGGCGGCCAGCTCGGCGAAGTAGCGCACATACAGCTCGATCTCCCGCGGCGCGGTGATGGTGACCGCGGCGGAGAGAAGCTCGACGAACACGCGCGACTCGTCATAGATCGAGAACGTTTCCTTCTCGGCGAGGGGCCGGCGTGCGGACATCGGCACGATGCCGAAAGAGAGGTTGACCTGCTGCATACCGGTGAGGAGATGGAGAAGCTGTTCACGCATGACGCCGTCGTCGCCGACCCGGCTGTACAGCACCGACTCCTCCACGATCATGGCGCAGCGGCGGCGGCTGGCCGGTCCCAGGTAGCGTTCCTGCCGGGCCATCCGTGCCTGCACCCCTTCGTCGACATCCGTGGCCCCGGTCCTGCGGAACTCCGTGCCGCTCGCTATCAGCGCCCGCATGTACCGCGGTGTCTGCATGGGCCAGGGGATGACGGTGGAGCAGTAGAAGCGGAAGAGAGTGGTCTGCTCGTATAGGTCGAGCCGCAACTCCTGAAGGCGCTTCACGCTCTGGTTGACCCTGCGCCACTCCACGTAGGCGTTCTCGACCGTACGGCTGGCGGCGATCAGGTTGGGGATCTCCTCCGGCACGCCGCAAATAGTGCACCATGCGCGAATGTCCTCGTCGGAGGGCGCCGTCCGCGCGTGGATGAGACGAGAACACTTCGCTTCGTGCCAGCCGGCCCGCCTGGCGAGTTCGCGATTGTTCAGCCCGGCGTCACGCATGATCTCGCGCAGCCGGGCGGCGATGGCCTGGCGGGCCTGCTGAACACTGGACGACTGCGGCTTGGACACGTACGGACTAGACGGGTCTGTAGACCTGATGATCGATGGCCCGTTCCCATACGGCCTCGAACGCCGACGCGCACAGGTCGATCACGACCGGATCGTCCGACAGCTCATTGCCAGCTTTCTCGCCATCACCGTCCTGGAACGCGAACCGGACCAGGCCGCCGTCGAACTGCCAGAAGTCGCAACCTGGCAGGGCCAGGTCGCGGGCGCGTGGGCGGGGCAGCCAGCGAACCTGCTCGCCGGCGGCCAGGTTGGCCGACGGGGTTATGCCGTGCTCGTACCGGATGTAGTCACTGACCGGCTCGGACACGATCCGCGCGCGGCGAAAGCCGACGCCGCGAGCGACATGACCGGCGACCAGCTCCACCCACGGCTTGAGATAGTCGTAACGGGAGATCTCCTCGACCGGGACGCCGTCGCGCCACGCCCGGTAACCCCGGCTGACGCCGTAGGTGTCGCGCATCTCCAGATGCGTGACCGAGTGCTGAGCCTTCGCGAACAGCTCAGCCAAAGTCGGGATGGTGGCCACCCAGTGCCTCCCAGATTGCCTTGCGCAGCTCTTTAGGGATAAGGAACGCCTGCTCGGTCGAGTAGATGCGGCTGTGCTTCTCGATCTCGGCGATCACGTCAGAATCGTCGATCGGGATACCGACGAAGACGAGGTCGAGGGTGTCCTCGTCCACCGAGACCGAGGGGCACTCGTCCTGCTCGCTACCGCCCTTGCCGTAGAACCTTAGCTTCATGACGCCTCCATATCGGGAGTCTGTGCACGGCCTTGCACGGCAAACCAGAGCCTGAGTGCGGAGCTGTGCGGAGTCAAGTGACGAATCGATGCGTCGGTACGAGACATCTGACATGGTCATGGCTGTATCCCGAGCACGCGCTCCAAGCACGTGTCCTTGCACGCGAACACGAGCCCCGTGCTGGAGGACAGCCCGATCTGACGGAGAGGCCGGTCACTACGCTGGCAGACCACGCAGGTTGCTCCCCTCTCGCCCGGGAGCCGCCCCAGGACGAGCTGCGCCAGGCAGAGCAGATAGGTCACCTCGTCCATGCGGGCTTCGAGCCAGTGGTCACCGTCGGCGTCGCCAACCGCCAGCACGGCACGGGCCTCGGCCAGCAGCGCCTGAACACGCGTACGGACCTTGTCGGGCGTCACCGCCTCCCCCGATTGTCGGTACATGATCTGTTTGCCCTTCTCGATGTCCCGCCACATGATGTGCCGCAGCGCTGTCGCAGCGTCGATGATCAGCTCAGGGAGGTCGGAGATGGCCCACCGGCCACCACCGAGATGATGAGCGACGGTGGAATGAATGTCGCTGTGGATGTACTCGGACGTGGCGCTGATCACCGCGGTCTCTCTGCTACGAAACTCCTCGCCGAGGCGATGAAGCCGGCCTCGGAAGCGGGGTGCACGTACACGTGGCCGCTCCGCGGGGGGATACAGGAGCGGGGACCTTCGACGTACGAGACCTGCCCTCGGGAACCGCTCACCACGACGTCACCTCCAGGCACGACGCATCGGGCAGCCCCTCTGATACGGCTTCCTTCGTCGGAACCTCCGCCCAGACCCGCTTGTGCCCGTACGGCTCCAGGCGTATCCCCCACCGTTTCGACACCTGTTCGACCAGGTACAAGCCCCGCCCATGGGGGTTGCCATCGTCCGGCGTTCGCGGGCGGGGAAGGGTCGCCGATCCCTCATCGATCACCTCGATGCGCGCCAGGCCGTCGCCGCTCGCCATCAGCTCTACGACGACCAGCCCTCCCGGCCTTCCCGAGTGGGTATGGGTGAGCGCGTTGGTGAACAGCTCGCTGGTCACGAGCTGCGCGTCACTCACACACTGATGTCCGGCGGCCATCAGTGCACGTCCCACAAAGTGCCGAGCCACCGGCGTCGAGCTGTCTCTCCCTGGCAGCACTATTTCACCAAGGAATTCGCCATTTATGGCGAAACCACCCACACACCCCTCGTGCCTACAACGCGGCTCCGGCGGACATGCTGCCCGCTTCCCTTCGGTCGTCATTGGCATCTCCTCAGGTACCAGCGAGGACACCGACGTCCCGCTCGCTTGCCGGGGCCCAAGGAAATCTCACGGACAGCCCCCTGACCAGGCTTTTCAAGTCGGGCACTCGTGCAGGAGGAACGTATTGTTCATCCCTGAACATCGCCGTGATTGATCGATAACACAGTGTTATCCTGCAGGCCCGTTTGTCCTCCCGATGGCGAAGGAAAGGACGAAATGAACGGACTTTCGCGTCTATATGCAGCGGCTGGTTTCAGTAAGCAAGAAAGCTTCGCCGCGGCAGTCAACGCACATCCGCTCGCCCGTGAAGCCGGGGTGAGCGTGAGCAGAGTCAGCATCGGGCGCTACCTGTCGGGATCAACAGCGCCGGAGTTGGCGGTAGCGCGCGTGATCGTCGCGGTGCTCGCCGCCCGCCTGGGACAGCCGGTCACACTGAACGACGTCTGGCCCGTGGCCTTCGCTCCCGCGATCTCCGACCTAGCCCTGCGCTATGAAAGATCTCTGTCCGTCACGGTCGAGTGCGTCGCCGAACTGCTGGCGTGCGAGATGGATTACGCCCGCGCCCAAGCCCTGTCCGCGCTCGGCTTCGCGCCACCGGCCATTTCCGAGGCCATCGCCGGATGGCGGTACGGGCTCGCCGACTCGGCTCCTGGCAGGCAAGCGAACAGCAGACAGGTGACGCACCGCCAGGTCGCCCAGATCCAGGAGACATGCGCCTGGTTCGCCGGCCTCGACCACGCCCGAGGGAGTGGGCTGGTACGCAGCGCGGTGACAACATACCTGCACGATCACGTGGCTCCCCTGCTACGCGCCAGCTACACCGACACCGTGGGCCGCAGCCTGTTCGCCGCAGCCGCCCAGATGCTCCAACTGTCCGGATGGATGGCCTACGACCTCGAACGACACGGCCTGGCCCAGCGCCACTACATCCAAGCCCTGCGCCTGTCCAAGGCCTCAGGCACCCAGGCACGCGGATTCGACGCGTTCGTCCTCATACGGCTCAGCCAGCAGGCCCTGAACCGAGACCACGCCGACGAGGCCCTCTACCTCGCCCGCGCCGCCCATGACGACATCGCCCGCTCCACCACCACCCCAGCCGTGCGCGCGCTCGCACACGTCGCCGAGGCCCGCGCCTGCGCCCGGCTGTACGAGAAGGGCGACACACACGCGGCCACCGCCTGCCGCCAAGCCCTCCTTGCCGCCGAACGCGAACACAACGCCAGCGACCTCACAGAAGAGCCAGCCTGGATCGGCTACTTCGACGCACCCGAACTCGCGGCCGAGATCGCCCACTCCCTGGTCGGAATCGGTGACGTAACCGCCGCACTTCCCCGCCTCGACGAGGCACTGATGGGCAAGAACACCAACCGCGCCCGCGACCGCCTGTTCTGCCTGCTGAACCAGGCCACCGCCCACGCCAAGAGCGGGGACCTCGACGCCGCGCTGGCCGTCGCCGAGCAGACGACCCCCAGCATCGCGAACGTCACGTCCGCACGAACCCGCAACCGATTCCAGGGCTTCCACCGATCGCTGCCTGCGAAGGATCCACGCGTTGCCGCCTTCACCGAGCGCATGCATGATGAGTGGGCCGACGTTGCCTAGAACTCCAGAGATCAGACGGCAGAACACCGATCGTCTGACCAGCCGGGCACCACTGGGAGCGCCCACCTCCGCGATGAACACACAGCCGGTCGATGCCCCCTACAGAACAGCCTTGTCCGATGCCTGCCGGCAGGCCGGGCTCGACTGCCGCGGCGCCCGCCTCCTCCGCGTCCACGCCAACGCGATCTACCATCTGCCGCGGGAGAACGCCGTAGCCCGGATCCGCAACGCCTCGGCGCTGGAACGGATGCGCGTCGCCGTCCGAACCGCTGGCTGGCTCGCCGACCAAGGCTTCCCCGCCCTCCGGCCACTCGACGTAGCCCAGCCCCTCGTCACCGGTGCCCACCTGGCGACCTTCTGGGAGTACCTCCCTCAGACCAACGCGAGCCCCACCGACATCACCCACCTGGCCGACCTGTTACGCACCCTTCATCGACATCCGTTGCCCTCGTTCCCGTTCCCCCCGATCCGGCCTGTGGGGAGCACAGCGGCTGACGCGAGCGCATCGACGGTCCTGTCGAAGGGCGAACGAGATTGGCTGATCACACGATGCACCGAACTGGAGGAGAGCTTCGCGCAGCTCACCGCCACGCTGCCAACGGCGCTGGTGCATGGGGATGCCCACACCAACAATCTGCTCGCCCACCCTCACAAGGGCTGGGTTCTCATCGACTGGGACTCCGTCGGCATCGGGCCGCCCCAGTACGACTTCATGCCCATCTACCTGCGCCCCCGCCGCTTCGGGCACCCTCCTTCCCTGTGGAAGGAGTTCAGCAGGGCCTACGGAATCGACCGGGACGAGGATCCCAGCTTGGCGCAGCTGGCCGAGATCCGGGAGGTCCGCAGCCTCAGCGCCTTCATCCGAGGAGCCGAACACAACCCCGCGGCCCGCGCCGAGCTGGCCAACCGCTTGTCCTCCCTCGTCACGAGAGATCACGCACGGCGATGGCACCCTCTATAGGCCGATGCCGACCAGCCAGTTGATCAAATGGCCTCACCATCAATAAACCCCTTAAGGGGAGCGGCTGGCGGAGTCTCGCTCATGCTCCACTGGTGAGATGGGAAACGCTTTAGCAAGTATGATCGCGATCGCCGGCACGCTGTTGGGTGCTTCGGCCACCTACGTTTTCCAGCTGCGTACCGCCCGGCAGGCGAGGCGGCATGCGTGGGATGAGCGCCTGTGGCAGGAACGGTTGGATACTTATGGTGCGTTCGCCGATGCCCTGACGTCGTATCGCTATAGTCAAAACGATCGGTGGCACCGGCACAGGGAGGATCCCGACGGGCCGACCGATGTGGCGACACGTGATATCTCGTTCGCGCGGCGAGCGAGCGCCAGGTCTGCGCTCTTCAGACTTCAGCTCGTCACAGCAGATCCGGCGCTGAATCACTTAGCTACCCAGGCGCTAGATGCCGCGTGGAGGATCTCTTCCTCGGGAGATCAGGTGGAGTTAAACGCCCGCCGTAACCAAGCACTCAGCGCTCTGGAAGAGTTCATGAATGCAGCCTCGCAACAGGTGCTGGAGGTCTCGCGAGGGCAGGCCCAGCGGGCGAGCATTCACCTTTCCCCGTGACGCTGTGGAGGGGGGCTCCCGACCACCAGGCGAGGGTTCCCCTTCTGTTCGCCATATTAATAGCGGTTTAGCTGTCGGCCTGCGCTGGCGGCCGTTCAGCGCGAGTGCATGCCCCGGTTACCGCGTTTGGCGGAGGGCATAGGCGGGACGTTGCCACCACGAGTGACGCTACGGCCGCGCTGACGGCAACGGCGGAGAATCGGAGTCGTGCTGGGTCTCCTGAACCGTGGGCAGTGGTGCGATCACGTTGTTCACCAGCGCGGTCGCCGCGGTCGTCGCGATCGCGATGGACACGGCAGCCAGTGGCGCGGCCAGGGCGCGCAGGGTGCGAACGTTCCTGACCCGCGCCCACGGCTCGCCGGCCAGCGACATCAGCCGCCACTCCCACCACAATCCGAGCCCGATACTGACGACCGTGATGTTGCCCACCGCCACCAGCACACCGATGAGTGCCTCGCTGGAGATGGGCAGCGGTGTGACGTCCGGGTTCACGTTCTGGGGGGCGGCGATGACCAGCGGCTGGACGAACATGGGCAGTTCGACGAGCAGCGCCGCCAGCAGGAAGGTCAGCGACTTCGCGATCGGCCCGGCACCGCGGACGCGCGGGTAGAAGTAGCCGAACACCATGCACAGCACCGGCAGCGACAGCACCGCCAGCACCGCGATCACCAGCTCGTTGGCCGCCGTCTGCCCGCTCCGCACCGATTCCACGATCCGCACGGCGGAGAACGGCAGCGACAGCACCGTTCCGACCCCGAACGCGGCCATCGCGTTGTGCCACGGGCTGCGTCCGGCAAGGGTGGCGAGTGCGAGATCGGAGTCGACGGGTCCGAACCGCTGGTCGCCGGCCCGCTCCAGCGCCGCGTGCTGCTCCTCGAAGCCGTCGCCGGCCTGCCGTTGCCGCAGCAGGTCCGTCAGGGCGCGCCGGGCGAACCTGCGCCTGATCAGGTCGCGTACGAGCAGGCGGTGCTCGTCCGGGGAGACCGGCCGGCGCACCACATCACTGCCCAGGCCGGCGGCTGGCAGCAGCCAATGCGCCCCGGCCCAGGCCAGGACCACCGCAACCCCAAGGAACCCGGACACGGTCAGTGCCGGCGCTCGCAGCAGAAGCAGGAAGAGTACGGCCGTGTGGAAGGCGGTCGCGTCGGTCACCCCTTCTGGCCTCTGTCCGGCCCGCCGTGCGCGGAGAACAAGCATGGCCAGGGCCAGCAACGGTGGCCCGTACGCGATGAGGCCGAGCAGCGACCAGTCGTAGTGGGACTCTCCCCAATCTCCGAAGTCCCACATGGTGGGAATGAGTATGGACGCCACGACGCCAAGCGCCAGCGACACAGTCACGGCACAACGTAGCGCGGCGCGCGACGACCAGCGGCGGGCCACCTCGGTGGTCCAGGCGAACGCCACCACCGACCAGGCCACGGCAACCAGCGTCGCCATCACGGCGGTGTCCAGGCCGACCCCCGCCACCAGCGCCCTGCCGCCCAGCAGCGCTCCGGAGCCGAATATCACGAAGGCGACCCCCGGCAGCCATACCCGCCACCGCGGAACGACCGCGGCAGCGCCCCCGACGATCGCCAGGCCGATCGTCGCCACGAGGACCGGCGTCCCAGCGCCCAGCACCATCAGCGCCCACAATGCGGCGGCCGCACCCGCCGCAGCCGCCGCGGCCGAACCCACCGCGACCGCCGCCCGGCCGCCACCGGGCACCGCGCGGGCCGCCGAGACGAGCGTCACCACAGGAAGGACAGGCACCAGGAGCAGCGTCGCCCACCCCAAGCCGTATTCTTGGCCAACTCCGGCAAAGGGAAGATACGCCGTTACCAGCACGGCCAAGAGCAGCCAGTTGCGCCGCCGGCGCCACCACGCGCCGCCGACCGCGCGCACCAGGCTCTGCAGGAGAAAGAGCGATCCAGCCGCCCCGCACACCCACTCCAGTACCGTCCACCCCTGGGCCAGAAGCCCAGGTTCCGGCTCCTCCGGCGTCTCCTCGTCCTCATCCGGCCCTTCGATGTAGCCGCCCATCTGGTCATCATTGGTGAGATAGCCGGCGACGGACTCGGCCTTCCCGTCCTGCGCGAAGGCCGCGCGCGCCGCGCTGCCTCCGCTCAGGCGCAGGAACCGCGTGTCCTGGGCGAGCGGGGCCGGCCCGCTGACCCCGGCCACCGTCCAGTCAGTGGCGGAAATGACGACCTCGTGGCCGGTCAGCGGAGGCACGTTTCCGTCCGTGGCTGGAGGGGTGTACTCGACGCCGATGTAACCGCCCACCTCGGAATTGAAGCTGCCGTACGCAACGCCGGTGAAGGTGACGACGGCCTCGCGCGCGCCGGCTTCAGCCTTGACGACCGGTGTGCCAAAGGCGGTCGGCAGAACGACATTGCTCTCGTCGATGTTGACGACGCCCAGCCTGCGCTCGGCGAACTGGGTTGGCGAGCCGCCCGCGGCACCCGCGCGCAAGGCCGTCACGTCGGGATCGTCGATGGGCACTCGCAACACGTGCGTCACCTTGAGTTCGAAGACGATCAGGCCGGGAGCGTCGGGGACAGCGGTCTCAACGACCATGCGGTCAGGAGCAGGATATGAACGCCAGGACCCCGGCCTAGCCTTGGCGAGCGTGACCTGGGTCGTCGCGATCCGCGCCGGGCCGGACGGCTTGGGCGTGTTCGTGGCCTTGGCGACCATAAGTTCAGCGGTGCCGAACGTCACCCTCCCCTTGCAGCCGACGATCACCCAGTACCTGCCCGGGGGGAGTGCGGAATCGACTTCGGTGTCCGCGTACAGCGCTCCGGACGATGACTTGTCGAGGTCCAGCTTCCCGAATGCGCCGGAGACGGCGCTCGCGCCGGTATCGGCGCCGGCGACGGGATCAGGACAGAAGGCAGTCACCCGTACCGTGCGGCCGGCGGGGAGGGTCGGCGGGTCGACGATGACGCGGATCGGCGCGGGCGTGGATGTCTCGGACGGCTCATCCTCCAGCACGGCCTGCGGGCGGGGGAGCGGATCGATGCGCGAGACCATCCACAATCCGGCCACCAGAGCCAGGAGCACCGCCACCGCGACCACGCCCACGCGGCGGCCTCGGTGCCGAGCAGCCCTGAGAAACGACTCGCGGGGAGGAGGACGCCACCCGGTCGGCGCGACAAGCCGCGCTCTGCGGCCATGACGGCGCGCCGCGACGAGTCGCGAACGGCGGGGGGATGCCTCCACAACCGCATAATCCATCCCCATTCGGAAAATCTGCAGATCTATGCGCAATCGTGATGACGGCCGCCTGCCCGCCACCGATCATGAGATCCGCCAGCGTACCGGCGCACCTGCTGGCCAGGATGCGGATCAGCAGGATGCGTCAGCCACCAGTTCTTGATGTCCGCCCCGACTCGGACTTCCCCCCGCTGGCACCGCCCGATTGCGCGAAGCGATGCCCCGGTTGATCCCCCGGAACGAGCGCGGTGTGCTGCGGCGGACGCTCGGCTTCGCCGAAGCAATGCCGTCCACAGGACCAAGGCGCAGTCGACTCGCTGAACGACGTCGCGCGTTCAGCCGCGTCTCTCGGCCAGGCTGGCGGCGACCCGGACTTCTCGGCAAAGGGCGACTTGGTCACGCTCGACCGCCTCCCGCTCCCGCCCCCGGTCGAGTCGCTGGCCGCACAGACAGCGGGCGCACCGGTCACCGTGCTACGCGGCGCAGTGGCGTAATGCAATAGCTGATGCATTCCCAGAGCGCAGTCTCATGTTGTGCAAGGAACAACCATCGAGCTTCGCGGATCGCCGACCGGAGCAAGGAGTACGCACCAACAGAGCTGCGAATAAATATCGGGTAATGATCGACTGTCCTAGCCGTTAGGGCGTGGAGAGCGATGGCACCCTAGTCTCACCACCATGAGTAGCGAATCCATTCCTCCACGTAAGGATTCTGGTCGGTGAGAGACCATTCTCCAAGATCCAGACGAGTCATGCCCTGGGCGGCGATGCTCTTCACGGCAGCAAGCGCCGTGGTCGCGTGCCAGTCCAGCGGCTCCTCTCCCGAACCAGCCTCAACGGCGGCGCTACCCTCAGCCGCCCCAACACCCACTCCCCAGCCCACCCGGGGCAAGGACGCCATCCTGGCCATTTACCGTGAGCTCTACCGTGTCGGGCCACAGGCCGAACGTGCTCTTGCCGAACAGCGCCGAGCGATTCTTGAGCCGGTCGTGACCCAGCCCCTTCTGGACACGATGTTGAAAGGCATCGAAGCCCTTCGCGCCAGAGGCCGGGTTACCTACGGGTACCCCATCTTGCACACCTTCGATGTGCAGATCCGAGGCAACAGTGCCGTCCTCCACGACTGCCAGGACGGTAGGAAGGGCGGCCAGGCGGACTACCAGACGGGAAAGCACCTCACTCATGGCATGCCCGGCACTCACATGATCGCCGCCTTCGCCAAGGAGGCGGACGGCGGGTGGCGGGTCGCGAAGGTCGACCAGTTGGACACACCATGCTCGCCGGCTACATGACTCATCTCCTGGTGGCCGGAATCGCTGTCGTCCCGGCCGGAAACGACCACGGGGACGGCGTCGGCGTGTCACGCAACTATTTCGACTACCTCATCTCGGCCCGCGACAAGCCCAGTCGCACACCCGCTGTCCCAACAAAGGCGAAACCGAAGGTCACCTGTTCCTACCAACGATGGTGGTACGCAAACGGGCTGCAGAAGGTGGGCCAGGGATCCGCCGATCCCAACAGGACCCTCAGCAGCGAGCCGGTCAAGGACGGCGCCTGGTACCTGCTCAAATGCTCCAATGGGAGCCAGAAGCTCGTCTGGCTCGACAACCAGCACACCAAGGCGGCTGCCGAGCAACTCGCTCAGCAGGCGTACAAACGAATCCCCATCACGCTGCCGAGGGTGCTCACCGCTCCGCCGCGCGGCAGGGACGCGCTGGTCGGGCTCCCCCACTGGTTCTACCTGGCCAAGGGGCAGTGGGCGCCCAAAGCCAAGCGGCTGAGCACCGGGTCGGTCTGGGCCGAGGCGACCGCCAAGCCGCAGCGGATGACCGTCGATACCGGCGAGGGCCACAGCTTGACCTGCAACGGCCCCGGCACCGCCTACGACCCCGCCCGATCGGCCGGGCAACAGAGCTCAACGTGCTCGTATCAGTATCAGCAGCCAGCTCAGGCCCGCCAGGTAACGGTGTCGGTGACCTGGGGCGGTACGTGGCACGGCTCAGGCGGCGCCGGTGGAACCCTGCCACCGATCACGAGGTCGGTCACGTTCCCGGTCCGGGTTGTCGAAGCCCAGGCGCTTGTCACGGAGGGATAGACGTTGACATTGCTTCAGCGGCTCTCGCCGCCCAGAGAAACGACCCAGCTGCGACCGCTGCCGGGTCGACGCAGCCCGATGATGCTCGTGGCCGGCGTCGCGTTGACCGCGCTCGGCGCCTTGGTCGCCTGGCAGGTGTACGGAGTCGCCAGTGAGCGGGTCCCGGTGCTGGTCATGGCTCGTGACGTACCAGTCGGCCAGGCACTCCAGGCTCAGGACCTGCGTACGGTCGCGCTCGGCCTGGACGCGGCGGTCCAGACAGTGGACGCGGCCGGTAAGAGCATGGTGATCGGAAAGCGGGCCGCGATCGACTTGAAGGCGGGCAGCCTCCTGTCCCCCACGCACATGACCGAAACGCTGGTGCCGGCGCCAGGTGAGGTAGTGGTGCCGGTGGCGCTGAAGCCCAGCCGACTGCCTGCCAGGGGCATCCAGCCCGGTGACCGCGTCGTAGCTACTGCGGTCTCGCCCAGTGAAGCAGGCCACGGTCCCGCACAGGATCAGGCGGCCAGGGTGGATCGGGTCGGCCAGCCGGACGCGGACGGGCTGGTCGTGGTCGACCTGATCGTCCCAGCAGCGGCCGGGACGACTCTGGCCCGCCAGGCGGCTGAGGGCCAGGTGGCCATCGTGTTGCAGTCGCGGGCCGGGTGAGCCGCCCATGTTGATCGTTCTGTGTTCGGGTGGACACAGCCCCGGCGTCACAACAGCCGGGCTGGCCCTGACGCTCACCTGGCCACGTGAGGTGCTGTTCGCCGAGTGCGACCCCGCCGGTGGCAGCGTCCTGTCCGGGTATCTGGTCGGTCACCGACAGGACCGCGGCCTCGGTGAATGGGCAGTGCAACTGAGGCGCGGCGCGGATGTGTCGGCCACCTTGGCTGAGCAGGCGCTTCAGCTGAACGGCCTGGAAAACCGCCGAATTCTGCCGGGACTGGCCAGTCCCTCTCAGGTGCCGTCAGTTCAGCCGTTGTGGCCCGGCATCGCCGAGACCTTCGCCACCATGGCCGGAGATGTGATCGCCGACATCGGGCGGATCGGCGGAACGGATACCCCGAACCCGCTGCTGGCCGGAGCAGATCAGATTC
Source organism: Nonomuraea sp. NPDC047529 (assembly GCF_040642995.1). Lineage (NCBI taxonomy): Bacteria > Bacillati > Actinomycetota > Actinomycetes > Streptosporangiales > Streptosporangiaceae > Nonomuraea > Nonomuraea sp. NPDC047529. The sequence goes on from NZ_JBEYTJ010000001.1 coordinate 258,565, forward strand.
TTGTCATCGCCCAACCCACGCTACGAGATCTGTCCGCACTCGCTCCTCGTCTGGCGGAGATCAGCCACCGAGCCACCCCGCAAATATTGCTGACCGGCGACGGACCCTACGGGCGCCGGGAGGTGGCCAAAACGCTGGGCGTAGAGGTAGTCGGCCACCTACCGCGTGACCCAAAGGCCGCGACGATCCTGACGCACGGCGCCGGAAGCGAGCGGCATCTGTCACGTTCACTCCTCCTGCGGGCCGCACGCTCGCTCGGCATCAAGCTGTGCGAACGGGTGAGGGCATGAGTTTCGACGTGCAGAGGGCAGTGCGGAAGATCCTGCCCCAGGTGACCGAGGCGCTCGACAACGCCGCGGTCACCGGTGACGAGGCTGTCCGGGAGTACGCACGGGCAGTCATCATCAACCTGGTCCGCGAGTACGCGGACAGCAGGACGCTGGCTGGCCGGAACGTACCCACACTGCCGGAAGAGCGACTGCTGGCCGAGGCGATCTACAACGAGATCTTCGCCTTGGGACGTCTGCAGCCTTTCATCGACGACCCCGACGTGGAGAACATCGACGTCAACGGTTGCGACCAGGTGTGGATCACCTATCGGGATGGTCGCAAGCTGCCCGGCCCGCCGATCGCCGACAGCGACGAGGACCTGGTGAGCGACATCCGTCGGTGGGCCGCCTACCAGGGCCAGACCGCTCGGGACTTCTCGATCGCCCGTCCGCGACTGCACCTGTCCGTCGGACGGACGCGTATCGCCGCGCTGATGGGCGTCACCCCGCGCCCGAGCTTGTCGATCCGCAGGCACGGGATGCTTCACGCCGACCTGGACGACCTGATGGCGGCCGACACCTTGGACAAGGGCTGCCGCGCGTTCCTGGCCGCCGCCGTACGCGCCCACAAGGACATCGTGATCACGGGCGGGATGGGCGACGGAAAGACCACCTTCGCGCGAGCCTTGGCGGCCGAGATCGACCCGGATGAGCGGATCGCCACCATCGAGAAGGAGTACGAACTCTTCCTCCACGCCCAACCCGACCGGCACCGGGATGTGCTCGCGCTGGAGGCCCGCGAGGGCAACACCGAAGGCTTCGGTGCGATCACCTTGCACCAGCTGATCGAGGACGCTCTCCGCTTCAACGCCCGCCGCATCATCGTCGGCGAGGTCCGCGGGGACGAACTGGTTCCGATGCTGGAGGCGATGAACACCGGCGGCGCCGGCTCCGTCTGCACCATGCACGCCGACTCCGCCGACCAGGTCTTCGCCCGGATGCTGATCCTGGCCGGCTCGGGCGGCCTGTCGATCGCCCCGGAGACCCTGTTCCGGACCATCGGCATGGCCGTCGACTTCGTCGTCCATCTACGGCACGAGCTCCGCCGCGATCTGGACGGCCTGGTCAACCACCGCTACGTTGCCGAGATCCACGAGGTCCTGCCCCCGGCCGACGGCCTGGAACCGTCGGTCAACCGCGTCTACGTACCCGGGCCGGACGGACGTGCGGTGCCGAACACGATTCCCCAGTGCATGGACGAGCTGGTCGCAGCCGGCTTCGACGCCAACCTGTTCACCGGGAGTTGGGCATGACCGGCTGGCTGGCCGCCCTGGCGGGGGCGGCGCTGATCGCGGGGCCGCTGATCACCGCCGCCGGATCACGACGGGTTCCGGTACGGCCGCCTCGCCCGCCACGGCGCCGGATACCCCGGACCATGGCCATGGCGTTGGCGTGCGGGCTGGCCGCATTCTGTGTGACGTGGTGGCTGACCGGCTGGCCGGTCGCCGCCGCCGGGGCCGCAGTGGGCGCGGTGGCGCTGCCTCGCATGCTGAGCAGCCGTGACGCCGTCCAGCGGATCGAACGACTCGAAGCGCTGGAAGCCTGGATCCGCCACCTGGCTGACGTCCTGGGTGGCAGTGCGGGCATCGAGGAGGCGTTGCGCTCCAGTTCCGACCATCCGCCCGCGCCGATCGCCACGGAGGTACGGGCCCTTGCTCGTAGGCTGGCGTACCGCACACCCACCGAGCAGGCGCTACGGGCGTTCGCCGACGACCTGGCCGACCCGACCGGCGACGTGATCGCCGCCGCACTCATCCTGGCGTGCCGTGCCCGCGGGCAAGGACTGCGTGAGATCCTGCAACGCCTGGCCCGTACGGTCGCCAAGGACGTCGCCGCGAGGCGCGAGATCAACGCCGAACGCGCCACCCACCGCGTCACCGCTCGCTGGGTTGTCGGCGCGCTGCTCGGTTACACCGCCTTCGCGCTGCTCAACACCACGTACGTCGTTCCCTTCGGCACGGTCGGAGGGCAGCTCGTGCTCACGATCGTCATCGGCTTGTACGCGGGCGCGTTCTCCTGGCTGCACCGCCTGGCCAAGCCGCCCAGAGGGCACCGCTTTCTCAACACCGCTGGTGAAGCATCGTGATCGGAATCGTGTTGGCCAGCGGCGCGATCAGCGGCCTCGGGATCGCTTTCACCCTGGCCGCCGCCTTCCCTGCCCCTCCCGCGCTCGCCCCCGCGATGGAACGCCTCAGGCCGGGCGCGCACGCGGAACCAGACGAAGGTTGGAAAGCACGGCTGATCAGTAGGCTCGCGAGAACGCTGATCGGCACGCGGGTGCCGCACTCGGATCTCGCCGTGCTCGGCAAGACGCCCCACGACTACGTTTCCCAGAAGGCGCTCATGATCGCTCTGGGGGTGGCCGGTCCGTTCGTGTTCTGGGCGTGGTGCTCGCTGCTTGGTGTCACTCTGCCCTGGCTCGTCTCATGGGCCGCATGTCTGGCGTTCGCCATCGCGGTGTTCTTCGCTCCCGATGCCGCCATCCGCGGCCAGGCCGCGGATGCGCGTGCGGCCTTCCGACAGGCCATCGTCGCCTACCTCGACCTGGTCGCGCTCGCCCGCGCCGCTGGAGCCGGACCAGCCGAGGCCCTGGAATCCGCAGCCAAGATCGGCCATGGGTGGACCTTCCAGCGGCTGGCCCAGGCGCTGGATCCCGCGCGCCGAGGCACCGGCAGCGCGTGGGACGAACTCACCCGCCTGTCGGCGGAGATCGGAGCCCCCGAACTGGCGGACATGGCCGCCATCGCCCAGCTGGCCGGCACCCGAGGCGCGAGCATCCTCGACACCCTGATGGCCAAGGCCCAGTCCCTGCGCGAGGCCGATCTGTCGGCCGAGATCTCCAAGGCCAGATCCCGTACCGAGACCATGACCGTCCCGATGGCCCTGTCGGTCCTCGGATTCCTGCTGCTGCTCGGCTACCCGGCCTTCGCGCGGATGACCGGCGGCTGACCCACTCTCCGGAGGTTCCCTTTGATCCATAATCGCGTGCTCGCCCTCGCCGTACGACTCGAAGTGCTGCTCAACCGCCGTTCCGTACGACGTGGCCTCGACCCCGAACGCGGTGCATCGACCGTGGAATGGGTGATCATCGCGGCCGTGGTCTTTCTGCTGGCCATCACCGTAGGCACGAAGATCACCTCTGTCGTGAACGAACAGCTCGCCAAGATCAAATGAGCGCACGTGAGCGAGGATCCGGAACGCTGGAGGCCGCCTTGGTCTATCCGGTGGTGCTCCTACTCGTCCTGCTCACCCTAAACACCGCGCTGTGGTTCCACGCCAGAACCCTCGCCATGGCCGCCGCCCAGGAAGGACTGCGTGCCGGCCGAACCCATGGTTCAAGTCCCTCGGCCGGTCAGGCGACAGCCGAACGCTTCATTCACCAGGTCGGCGGATCGTTCCTCACCAATCCGGTGGTCTCTCTCACCCGTGACGCGAACACCGTTGAAGTGTCGGTCACCGGCCAGGCCATCACCCTGGTCCCCCTGCTGACGCTCACCGTGACCCAGGTCGCCCGCGCTCCCGTCGAAAGGTGGACCACGGGATGACTCGTGAGCGTGGCTCCATAGCCCTGGAGATGGCGATCATCGCGCCAGCGCTGATAGCCGTGCTGCTGATGGCCATCGGGCTGGGCCGCGTCGCCGTCGCCCGCAACGCTCTCGACGCCGCCGCACGCGACGCCGCCCGCCAGGCGTCCATCGCCCGCGATCCAGCCACTGCGAGATCGGCTGCTGTGACGAGCGCACGAGCGGCGCTCGCTCGTGAAGGGCTTGCGTGCGTGCCGTCGGTGGCCGTAGACACCACAGGTTTGTCCACACCGCTGGGCAGGCCGTCTGCGGTGGTCGCTCGTGTCTCCTGCGAGGTTGAGTTGGCAGACCTCGCCATACCGGGAATCCCCGGCACCAAGAACATCACCAGCAGTTTCACCAGCCCGGTCGACCCTTACCGCGCTCGAGGAGACCAGCCGTGAACCTGGGCGACGAGCGGGGTTCCGTCACGGTGTTCACCGCAGTGATCGCGTTCGCGCTGCTGTTGTGCGCCGGCCTCATGGTGGACGGCGGCACCAAGATCCAGGCATACCGCGAGGCCTACGCCACGGCCGAGGAAGCCGCTCGTGCGGGAGCCGGACAGATGAACGCAGGTCGCGCCTACGCCGAAGGCCGGTTCGAGATCGACGCGGCTCAGGCGCTGTACGCCGCCCGCGCCTACCTGTCCGCCGCCGGGCACACTGGCACCGTCTCCACGGCCGCCAACCAGGTGCAGGTCACGGTCACCGTGTCCAAGCCCACCACATTGATCTCCCTGATCGGCATCGGAACCGTCACCGCCACAGCCACCGCCGCCGCGCGGATGTTCCACGGCATCGAACAAGGACAACCATGACGATGTACGGGCTACGTCATCCTCTGCTCGCCAGAACCGCCGCAGGCGCGGCGCTGATCGCCCTGGTGGCCGGGATCCCCGTGATTCTTCTGATCTTCTTCTGGCCGATCGATCTGCCGACCATCGACGACCTGGCCACTCCGGGCGAACCCATCGTCATCAAGACCCTGTTGCTGGCCACCGTGTGGACGTGCTGGGCCCTGTTCGCCCTCGCGGTGGCGGTGGAGCTGGTGGGCGCGGTCCGCGCACGGCGCAGCCAGGTACGGCTGCCGTTCCAACGACTGGCCGCGTACCTGATAGCCACGATCACCGTTGCCGCGACCGCCCCCATCGCCGCACCCCGTGCCCTGATCCCAGCCGCAGCGATGGCCGCCACCTTCCAGGAAGTGCCCGATCACGCCGCATCTGCGGAGCCTGACAAGGTTGAGGCGTCGAAGCCCTACGTGTCCTACGTCGTCCAGCAGCGGGACACCCTCTGGACGATCGCCGAGAAGCAGCTCGGCGACCCGATGCGCTACCAGGACATCATCGCCCTGAACCAGGGCCGCACCATGAACGACGGCCGCCCTTTCACGCGCGGCGAGTGGCTGCAACCCGGCTGCATCCTTCACCTGCCCGCCGACGCCAAGCAATCCGGGCACGCACGGCCACGGACGCATACCGTCGCTCCTGGCGAAACCCTGTGGGGAATCTCCAAGCAGCACCTTGGCGAGGGGGCCCAGTACAAGAAGATCTTCAAGCTGAACAAGGGGCTCCCGCAGCCCGGCGGAACACGGCTATCCGACCCCGACGTGCTGGAACCGGGATGGCGACTGATCCTGCCCAAGCGTGGGAACGACACCCAAAAGGCCAAGCCGGTCCACCGCCGCACCCTCTCGCAGCACACAGCCGAGGTGACTCGCCGCTCTCCTTCGTCGCGCCTCGCCGAGGAGCCGCCTCACCGCCGGGGCCCCGCGTCGCGGCTCATATCTGAGACAGGGCCGCGTCAGTGGTCCCACAGCGAAATGGTCCCGCCTCACCCCAGCACCGGGTCTGTCGTCGACTTCCGCGCGCCCCGCCCTTCAGCTGAACCCGCGCCGCGGATTCTCGGGCCCGATGTGGAAGTGACCTCTTCCGAGGTAGTCGTCCTGCCCCAGGGTGGGATGATGGCGCTCTCCTTCGCCGCGGGGATTGCCGTCGCGCTGGCCGCCACCCGGCTCCATCGCAGACGCCGTCTTTCCGCCCCTGCCATCGACGAACCCATCAGCGTGCTCGCCCCAGAGCCTCAACACCCGGCCGTACGAGCTCTGGAACACGCACACCGCAGTAGCGACCCTGAAGCAGCTTCTCCGGACGATCTCGAACTGGTCAGCTCCGCGTTCGAGATCGATCCACCCCTCACGCTGAAAGCCGGGATCCTCAACGACGCACCAGTTCACCTGCCCCTGTCCGGGCTGCACCTGGCCCTCACGGGTCCGGGAGCCGATGACTGCATTCGGGCCATCGTCCTGGACCTGCTCACCCAGGCCGATGCCTACCGCGCCACCGTCATCATCCCCGCTCAAGACGCCGAACGCTGGTTCGGCGACAACCTCACCACCCTGGTCGCCCACCTGCCCGAACTCTGCCTCACCGCGACCCTCGATGAAGCCGTCAACCACCTCGAAGAACAACTCGTCGCCCGCCGCGGGCTGCTCCAGGACTACGAGGCAGACGACATTCATCAACTCCGCCAAGCCGAGCCCGGCGAGCCCCTGCCCGCGCTCCTACTGACCGCCTCCTGCCCAGACGGCCACTCCTACCTGGAGACGCTCCTGGGCATGTCAGCCCGTCTTGGACTCGGAGCCGTACTGGCTGGTCGCACAACTTCGGGAACCACCTGCGAGCTCGACCAGAACCACCGCGTCACCGAGGCGACCGGCCCGCTCGCCGCAGAACTCCTCGGCACCGCGCTCTTCCACCTACCGCCAGACGCCGCATCATCGGTGCTCCATACGCTCGCCACCGGCAACGGCATGCCCGTCGACCACCGCGAACAGCCCGTCGACCTCCCTGTCTCGCCATCCAGTGCGACACCCCGGCCAGTACAGTTCACACTCCTCGGAGAACCCGCCATCGACGTATGCGGCAAGCCCGTGGACCTGTCCCGACGTACCAAGGCGCTCGAACTCTTCTTCCTGCTCGCTCTTCATCCGAGAGGGCTGGACCGAGAGGTGATCTGCGAGCACCTCTGGCCCGACCTGGAAGAAACACTGGCCGGCTACCGCTTCCACGCCGCCCTCAAGGACCTCCGCACCGCGCTCCGCGACGCCTCCACCCCAGACGACAAGAAAGCCCATTTCATAGAACGCAGCGGCAGGACCTACCGCATAGAAGCCGAGCACATCGACGTGGATCTGTGGGCCTTCCACCAAGCCCTCGCAGCCGCCCGCACCGCTACCAATCAGCAGGAGAAACTCACCGCTCTGGAAACCGCTGCCGCCCTTTGCCAGGGACAGCTCGGACAGAGCCTCAGATACGACTGGCTCGACCAGGACCACCGTTGGCCGCTCACCATCGCCAGCATCAAAGCCCTGCTTCAACTCGGCGCCCTCCACGAACAGGCGGGACATAACGAGCGAGCTCTGGAGGTCTACGACCAGGCATGCGCCCTCGATCCGGACATGGAGAGCGCCGCCCGATCCGCCATCCGCCTCATGGCCACCCTCGGACGCACCGACGAGGCCCGCCAACGCGCCCGCCACCTCAAAGCCCGCCTTAACACCCTCGGCGTCAGCCCCTCCCTCGAAACCCAAGCCGTCCTACAACAATTGACAGCACCACGGTGACTACGCCAAGGGGCCTGCCTCAACCGCAGGCATGCACCTTCGCAAGCATCTCGTCTGCCTCATGAAGCGATGTCCAGAGTAAACAGAGTTCGCGCCGGTCGGCCGGCGTGCCGTAAGCCGACCGATCAACGGATCAGACCACGGTCAAGCCTCCCAGCGCGGGCAGGACATCCGGAAGGCCGTCTAAGCTCAGACTGAACCGGAACATCTGTGCCCTCAGGCCTCGATAAGGGACAACCATGGCTGCGGCTAGGTCCCATGCTGCTCAAGTGCGACAAACCCCAACGCCTGAATATCCCTGGTCGCAAACATCGCCCCAGGTCAGTAAGTCCGGTCCCCACGCCCGTGGGGGTGTTCCGCCGGTCCACGATCGGCGGCACGCCGTCGCCCTCCGGTCCCCACGCCCGTGGGGGTGTTCCGTCCTGCCAGTCCAGGGCCTCCCCCCGGCCCGGGCCGGTCCCCACGCCCGTGGGGGTGTTCCGCGACAGGGTACAGCCACAGCCGAATCGGGAACCCGGTCCCCACGCCCGTGGGGGTGTTCTGGGGATCGGGGCTTCTCCTGAAGCCGGGTCGCTCCCGCTCCCCACGCCCGTGGGGGTGTTCCGATGCGCCGCCGGATTCGGCTCGGCCTGACCGACCCGGCTCCCCACGCCCGTGGGGGTGTTCCGGACCCGGAGGACTACCTGGTCGGACAGTCCGTCCGCTCCCCACGCCCGTGGGGGTGTTCCGATGCTCGACTATCAGCGGCTGCCCCGCTGATCCCGCTCCCCACGCCCGTGGGGGTGTTCCGCGCGTGTGGCGGCTCTCGGTGATCGACACGCCCCGCTCCCCACGCCTGTGGGGGTGATCCGTTGTAGGTGTTGGTGGTGACCGGCGGGACGGGCTGCTCCCCACGCCCGTGGGGGTGGTCCCCTGGTTGCGTGGATCAACCGAGCTACGTCCGCACCGCTCCCCACGCCCGTGGGGATGATCCGGTCATCATGGGCGGGTCGAGTGAGCCGGGGCTCCGTTCCCCACGCCCGTGGGGGTGATCCGATACCGAAGCTGCACGTGGCTGGCCGTGATCGTGGCGGCCGTTCGTTGGCCAGCAACGGTATGTCCCACACGTACACCTGAAACTGTTCAAACCGCAGCGAAGCGATCCGGCTCTCCCAGCTTTCCTTCGAGCCCTTCTCGCTTGATCCATCGTCCCCATCGAGCGCTTCGAGCGAACTGTTCCGCGATGGCCCGGCCTGAGGGGAGCGCTCCGTCAGGCAGGCGGTTTTCCAGTGCCCAGTGCCAGGCTGTCCGACGAAGATCCTCCGTTTCGTTCTCAGGGTGCCTTAGGAGGTCGTGGACATCGCTGCTGCCCACTTCCCCGTCTGCTACCACCTGACCTGGGGCAGTGGCAGCCACTCGAGAAGCTCTACGGATCTGCGACATCAAGAGCTCGTAGCTGCCGATCAAGGCGGCACTTGGCCAGGCAGCGATGACGCGGCCGGTCAGGCTGGGTTCGGCAATGGCGATGTTGGCGCCCAAGCTGGCGAGGCTGCCAACAAGCAGCATCGCCCAGGCCAGGAAACCACCTCGGGAGCCGTACCGGTTGGCCATGAGGATGGACATCGAGGCAACGACAATCGTGCCATCCACGGCGAGTGGGATGAGTACCGCCGCGAGATGGTCTTCGCCGTGGCGAATGCACAGTTCGTGCATGTGACGAAACGACACGACGGCCGCGATGGCCGCGAGGAGGAGGACTCCGGTGATCGTCGTACGCTGGATGCCGCGCGCAGCCCGTACGTTCGGTTCCATGATGGCTCAGCTCTCCCGACCTGGGAGAACGAGCGTGGTGGAGGCGGTGAACGGCCTGTACGTATCGAGCGTGTCCCCCCACCTCGTGAACTCCCATGTGGAGGCGCAAGGAGCGCCCACCACGCCTGCGAATCCGCGACGGGGAGTGCGGTGTGATCGCACATCAGGTGGCTGGGCAAGCCTGCTTCCTTTCGGCCGAGACCCGCCTCCGGTTCTTTCTCTGATTGGGGCCCTCCTTTTGAATCGGGATCGCGCAGGCCGGAACATGCTGCGCTGAAGCAGATCTGACTGACTCACCTTGAGGAGCGATTCCGGATCTTGGAGAAGGCATCCAGAGCCGTCTCATCGGCGTCATCGAGGGTGTGCAGGTACTTCTCCGTCGTGGCGATGGAGGCGTGACCAAGCCGCTCCTTGACTACCTGAAGGTCTGCGCCACCGGCCAGCAGCCACGAGGCGTGCGCGTGACGCATGTCGTGGATCCGCACGTTGAACCCCAGGTCAGCTTCCTTCAATGCCGGCTTCCAGATCTGCCGACGGAACCAGTCCGCTGGGATGTGACCGTCGGTCTCCCGCTGCCGTGGTTCGCGTGGGCTGTCCTTACCGGAACTTCGCCGACCGGCGCGGTAGATCGCGAATGCGGCGCGGCAGTTCTCACAACGGCACTTACCTGCCGTGTACGCGCTGAGCGTCCCGTGCCGGTAACTGCGCCCCTTATCGTTCGGTTCGGTGAGGCCCAGTTCGAACGGATCGGGTGCGAGGCGGAGCTTCGGCTTGCTCTTGGGTTCGTACCGCCAGAGGAAGAGAAGATCGTTCGCCTCGAGTTTCTCCGCCTGGATATGCGCCCCGACCTTTGCGGCGATCTGCCCCGTGAGCTTGAAGCGCCGGAACTCCCTGTCCTTCGGGTAGTCCTTCACGATGAACCGCTCCCCAGCGGGATGGAACTTGGGGTTGACCTCGACAACCGCCCGGGAAACGGTAAGGATTCTCGATGTCGAGGCCAGGTCTTTGACCCGCAGTTCGGTCAGTTCTCCCCACCTCAGACCTGTCTCGATCGCCGTCTCTACAAGCAGCTGAGAATCGGTGTCGGGAAGCGCTCGGTAGAGCACATCGAACTGCTCCGGTGTGATGATCGTCCGCGGTTTTCTGGGGACGGTAGGGGTCTTGACGCCCCGACAGGGGTGCAGGTACGTCACCTGGTCGTTGAGGGCCGTCGTGAAGATCGCACTCAGCAGAACCTTGGCGTACTTGATGGTCGCTGGACTGACACCGTTCTTCTTCATAGCCGCGACCCAGGCGCGAACGTGTTCGGGGAGGATGTCGATCATCCGCATTGAGCCGAACTCAGGGATCAGATGCCGGTGGATCGTATAGGTGTAGCTCTGCCGTGTAGTGGCTTCGATCTCATGGTTCGGCAACCAGGTGTCCAGAACGTACCGTTCGAAGGACTGCCGCCCTCGCCGTGGATCGCCCACTCGTCCCTGCGCGACAAGGCTCTCGGCGTCCCGCCACGCTTTGTCGGCCTCTTTCTTGCTGGAGAACGTACCGGCGGACTTCTCCATGCCCTTGAGGTCCATGTAGTAGGCCGTGTATCGGGGCTTGCCGTCCTTGCCGGGCCGCTTCCGGGAGTATCCCAACCTGTTGATCGCCTCCTTGATCGTTTGACCGTCGTTTGACCGGGAGACCATCCGTCATCGGTAGGCACTCCTGGTCACCAACGGGGACTGCAAATGCAGTCTCTACCTGGGATTTTACGGGCCGGAAGCGATCTGACCAGGGACTCAGATGAACGCGGCACCCCCGTTCGGGACGAAGAGGTCGTGGGTTCAAATCCCGCCACCCCGACACAGTCTGACCAGGTAGAGGGTCTGATCCGCTCAGCGGGTCGGACCCTTTTCCGTTTCTGGAAGTCGATGGGAGCCGATCGGGGAGCCATCTCACGCGGAGTCAACCCGTCGGCCTGTCGCCGAAGATCGTGTCCCTGAGCACCGGGTCCCGCGCCCTCTCGGATCGGCCGTTGAGGCCTTTGCTGAGCCGGTCGTTGACGGTGTCACGCTCGCCGTAGGTCTCCGGCGCGGTGGCGCCTGCCTCAAGGGCATTGACGGCCTTGACCGCTGTCTTGGCCTTGGCTTTTCTGTTGAGGCGTCGGTGCCTGCCGTCCGGGCCGGTGGCGCGTGCATGACCATGCGACGAAGAGGCACCTGATCTGACTGACATGAATGTCATTCATGTGATATTCCTGTCTTCACAGCATCATCCATGAGGTGAGTGATGAACTTCTCGAAAAACACCTCTGTCAAAGTCGGATTATTGATAGCGGGCGGCATCGTCGTCAACAAATTGTCCGAATTTGTTGACGCCTCTGCACCCATCATCCTTATAGGGTCGTTTGTGGTTCTCGTTGGGATGCTTGTTTACGAACAGCATTCTGAATCCGCCGCCGACGATCCACAGGCTGCGAACCTGGTCAAGTTCGGCCTGGCATCGATCCTGCTCGGTGCGGCGATAGGCGGCCTGTCCATGCTGCCGCTCCTGCCGAACCGCGAATATTCTGCGCCTTGGATCGACGAAGGCACGACATTTCACGGCTACGAGCTTCTTTCCGTCGGGATTGTTTCGCTGCTGTCGTCCATTGCTGCATTCAGGCGCAGGCCCGTTCTCCAGTTGACCACTTTTCTTGTCACCGCTTGTACCGGGATGACGCTGGCCATCGTCTCACTTGGCACAGACCACATATTCTCGATAACTTTTGTCGGTTGGACCGCCGCAGCGGCAGCAGTGACCGCGATCGTTTATTGGGCTCGCGATGTGATCAAACTCTACAGAGAGTTCTGGGGGGCGGGCGATTCCCTGGCGAGCCAGAATGAAACAGCGGATCACTGAGACAGGCTGAAGGCTGCTTCCGTGGCTCGGGCCGTATGGGTGGTGTCTCGTTCGACCTACTGGATTTTGGGGCGGTGGCCGTTCTTGATGTGTCTGGTGGTGCCGGTCGCGAGGTCGAGGTAGAAGTCGGTGCGTTCTTCCGGTCCCGCGTCGCGGTAGACCTGGAACGGGCCCTTGCTCGACCAGCCCACTCCCCGCTCGATCGGATCCCCGTCGGGAAGACGCGGACGCACGCGATGGATGCGCTCACGGGTGGCGAGGTCGTAGGTCTCCACGAGGCTGCCGGAGTCGCTGATGACCACGAGTCGACTGCCGTCCGGTTCGAGGAAGGCGGTGTGGGAGTCCAGGAGCAGTTCGGGGAGGGGGATGTTCAGGAGTTCCTTGCCGCGATGGTCGTGGGCCACCAGGCGGGAGGCCGTCGCGACCACCGTCCCCGCGGAGTTGACCTGGAGCACTTTCAGCGCGCCGGGCAGGGTGATCTCGCTCCACGACCTGGTGTCGATGACGCGGGTTCCGTTCTTGGTGAGGGCCATGTACCTGCCGCGTTCGCTGATGCTCACCTCGGGCACGTCCGCGTCGGCGAGCGGCCCGCTGAGGTCGTGCCGGTTCCCCGTGATCTGGTGGACCATGCGGCGCGAGGTCCGGTCCAGGTAGACGACGGCGCGCCGATCGGGGCTGACCAGGAGCGGTGCCGCCTTCGGCGCCCCTCCTTTCATGACGACGTACGGCGCAGCCTGCGTGAACGGCACATCGTCCAGCAGCCAGTAGCGGCACGGGTCGTCCATCTCGTCCAACCATGGACAGGTGGGCCCTTTCACCTTGCCGATCTTCTCGCCGGAGGCGACCTGCCGCTCCGGGAACTGCCTGGGCAGCGTGTACTGCGGCATTTCGGCCGGCGTCTCCTGCTGAGGAGTGACGAGGGCGCCGGCGAGCACTGTCGCGGCTCCCGCCAAATAGCCGGTGCGGACGGACCATCGACGAATGGCCGACTGCGTTTCGTCCGGCATTTCGGGCCCGGCATTTCGTTCGGCGCGCGATATCGCCGTCACCACCACAACCACGATGACCGCGTGGACCAGCCGGGTCGGGGTGATTCCCCGTACCGCCAGAAGGTAGCAACCTGTCACGGCGGAACCGCACACGGCGAGCAGCCAGGCCCGGCGATAAATGGCGTGGGCGGCCGGCGGCCGTACGACACGGGATATCGGAATGGCGCACCACCCCAGGACGAGAAAGAACGGATCCGCGGTCAGACCCGCCACAGGGGCCGCGAGGACGACGGCCGCCAACCGCCACCGGCGCAGACCGGCGAAATGGTCGATGACCTGACGGGCATTGCTCCCGGTGACGGTGAGACCCGTCAGAGCGGCGAACCTGTCGAGACGCCCCCGGCTGAGGGGTAAAGCTGCGGCGACCAAGGTGATCACCACCGCCAACCAGAGAATCGTCGGGGGTATCGTCACAAGGCGCCACGATATATGGTTCCATCTCGTGAGTTCGGCGGATATATGGCGCCAATTCGGTGTCGCCCCGCGCACCCGATTACCGGTCGCGGTGTCCAGTTGTCTCGTGCTGATGTGCGTGGCGGCGACGGGCTTGTGGTGGTCCGGGTCGGTGACGCCGCGAATCCGCTGGGAAATCGACAGCTTCTTTGTTCATGGCGAGGTGGACGACAATGGCGTGCTGTCCACCGTTGCCGTGATCGAGATCGAGAACGAGACGGCCTCCACATTCACGGTCACGGATATCTCGATGTCCATACCCGGCCTGCGCCTGCTCCCTCCCGAGAAAACGGATGACGACCCCGCCGTGATCACCGTCGAGGGGGGCGGCATCAGGACGGTGACCCGGCGGTTCGTCATCACCGACTGCGCGGCGGTGCCGCACGAGCCACAGCCGATCCGCTACACCTACCGGACCTGGCTGGGGACGGGTTCGTCGGAGGTGACGCCGACCACCATTGCCCTCTGGGAGCCGCCCCTGACGGATCTGCGGGGAGGGACCTGATCGGCAACGCCGTCACGGCCGGCGCCCTGGTCACGGTCTGGCTGATCACGGACGCCTTCGTCAGCCGGATGTGCTCACTCGGCGACAGTTCTCGTGCCGCCCTGCTGGACGTCCTGCGCTGGGCGGTGGCCGGTCTGGGCACGGCCGGTCTGCCGGCCGGCTCCGGCTACGCGGAGCTGTCGCCCGTGCTGACGCTCGGGTGGTTCGTCGCCCTCGTCGTCCTGGTCATCGCGCTCTGGGGCGTGCGCGACCGGCCGTACTTCGCCGGTGTGCGGCCGGTCTCCGGTGACACATTGCGTCAGCCAGGGGCGGGCTAATGTACGGAGAGGCCGCCCGTGTGGGATGTGGGGACGTACCCCTCGGCGGCGCTGGGCAACGCCTCGACGCAGGCCGGAGAGCAGGCGTTGACCAGGAGCGGCAGGACGTCGGTGGCGACTCGCAGGGAGATCCACACCTGATGGGGGCCGCCCTCGCTGATCGGCTGGTCGCAGACGCTGCACGTACGAACGGCCGTGGCGCCCCAGACCGCGGGATCGAGGTCACCGAGATCGGGACGGTCGGCGGCGTCCGGGCCGGGCCGCAGCCGGGGGAACGACGGACGCTGCTTGTAGTTGCCGTACACGGAGCGGGTGCTGACCGTGCTGCGCCGCAACTTCTCGCACCTGGTCAGCTCGTAGGGGAACCAGTGCAGCCGGCGAGAGGTGTAAGGGCTGAACTCCTCCAGAGCGGTCATCGCGCCGATCTCCGGCGGGATCCTGACCAGGTTGCTCCCGTACAGCACGAGGTGCTTGACCGCGACCAGCTTGGCGATCGTCGGCGGCAGGGTCACGATCTGCCGCCGCTCGTCCGGGCTCAGCTCCGTCAGCGGCCGGAACACCTCGCGGCCGTCCGCGGCGGCTTCCTCGATCAGGGCCAGCAGATGGTGCCATCCGGCCGCTGAGGTGTCCTGTCGCTCGGCGTGGAATCGCACGTTCCTCGGCTGCTGCCGCCTGAACTGGTCGAAGCAGTCACATCGATCACGGTCGCCCCCGCCGCCGGGGCCCACCGCGTCCGCCCACAGGTTGCCGAAAGCAGCTCCTGGCTGCTCGCTGTCCGCCATGGCGGCCAAGGTACGCGTTTGAAGGGAATTATGCCCGGCCGTTCCCCCGATGGACGGCCGGGCACCGGTTCAGCCCACCGCGTAGGCGCGGATGATCGTCTGGGTCAGCCGGGTGGTGGGGGTGTCGATGACGGTCGCCCGCAGGGAGACGAATCCCGCTGTGCGGGGGTTGGGGACCACCGCCAGCCGGCCCTGGGCGGATCGTGTCACCGGGACGGGACGCCAGGTGCGGCCGTCGTCGGAGGAGGTCTCAAGGCGTACGCGCGTACTCTCCTGGTGGGGTTCGAGTGTCAGGGTGAGGGGGGTGCGGGTGCCCGGGCGGGCGCGGTTGTGGTCGTCCAGGGTGGTGGGGGTGAGGCGTACCGCGGTCAGGGGCGGCGGACGGCGGCCGTCGGCCCTGGAGGAGCGGAACGTCCAGACGGACTCCACGGCGGTCGAGAGGGTGGAGTAGGGGACCTGGCGGCGGGCCGACGCCTTCAGGGTGTACGTGGCGGCCTCCGGTGACAGGGCGGCGTGGAGCACGCAGTCGGCGGGCCGTTCCGTCGCGCATCCCGCCAGGTCGGTCTCGGCCAGCGTCCGGCCGCCGGTGGTGAGGGTGGCGGTGCCGGTGGCCGCGTCGTCGGCGCCCCTGTGGCCGGCGACGCCGTCGGCGAACAGGCCGCCCACGGGAACGGTCAGCTCGTCACCCGATCGGGTCGCGACGGGCGCGGACGGGCCGGTCACGGCGGCGTTCCACACCTCCGTGGTGCTCCCCCGCTCCAACCTGACCGGGGCGCCGGCCACGACGGACGTGCCGACCTCGAACCCGCTGTCCCACACCAGCCCCGGCGTCCGGTAGTGGGTGAGGGTGCTCGGCAGCTCCACCTCCTGGACCGGGCTCGCCCCGATCCCGGGCCTGTCCTCGACGAGCCTCGGGCCGGAGTACGGAAGTCCGGTCGCCGCCGTGGCCGCGGCCCGGTACGTCGCCGTCACCTTGACCAGGTCCGCGCGCCGGGCGGCGTGAACGGGGTTGTCCGGCAGCCCGTCGGTGTGGATGTTCACCAGGTCGTAGACATACGGGCTCGGCGTGCGGGTCCTGCTCTTCCAGAGGCTCCTGATCAGGAATCGCAGGCCCGGCGCGCGTGCCGGGACGACGTACGTGTCCCAGCCCGGTGCGGCCCAGCTCGCGAACCCGTAGGACCAGGCGCCGTCGGCCAGTTCGACGACGAGCGGGTCGCCCGGCGCGGCGTCCGGGTCGTCCACGCTGAAGCCGGCTCGCCTGCCGTCGCGGGCGTCGATGGTCACCTGCCGGTCCTGGTCGAGGTCGAGCCGGGTGTGGGCCAGGGTGCCTCCCGTGTCGTCGTCGATCTCGGTGTACAGGTTCCACTCGCGTTCGGGCAGCCTGAGCCGGGCCGTCCCGTCGATGAAGGGGACGTCGCGGCCGGTGCCCGTGTGCGCGTCGTACACCTGGATGAAGCCCGCCTCGGCGGGCCGGCCGTTGCGGTCGAGCGCCTTGACGGTCACGTTGTGGGACTCGGGCTCGACGAACGCGCCGGCGAGCGTGCGGATCACCGTGTCGCCCGACCTGGCGCTGATCGTCGCCGGGTGTTCGCCGGACGCCTTGTCCTTGGCGTCGATCGTCACGGTGACCGTCGCCTGCCCCTTGGCGGGCACCTGGAGACGTCGGGCGGAGAGCCGCGCCACCTCGCCGTCGGCGGTCAGGTCGAGGTCGACGGGGGTGTCGCCGGCGTTGTCGTACGTGACGGTCCCGGTGGACACCCGCTCCCCCGGACCGTCCGAGGGGAAGTACGCCCACACCCGCTCCGGTACGGCGACGACCTGCTGGGCCAGCGCGCGGACGACGTCCACCCGCCCGGTCCCCTGCCGGTACGGCGTCAGGCCGGGAAGCGGCATGGCGCTGCCCGTCAGCGCGGACTTGAGCCGTTGCCCGGTCCAGTCGGGATGGAGCTGGGCGAGGATCGCCGCGGCGCCCGCCACGTGCGGCGCGGCCATGGAGGTGCCCGACATCGCCACGTGCGCCTCGGTGCCGGTCCCGCCCGCCTTCGCGGCCACGATTTCCACGCCGGGCGCGGTGATGTCCGGTTTGATGGCGTGGTCGCCCTCGCGGGGTCCGCTGCCCGAGGAGGCGGCGACGCGGTCCTGGTGGTCGACGGAGCCGACGGTGAGCGCGGCGTCGGCGCTGCCGGGACTGGTGACGGTGGTGCCGTCGTTGCCCGAGGCCGCGACGAACAGCGTGCCGTACCGCTCCGACAGCGTGTTCACCGCCTGCTCGACCGGGTCGAGGCCCAGGGTGTCGGGAGCGCCGAAGCTCAAATTGACGATCTTGGCCTTGACCTCGGCGGCGGCCCACTCCATGCCCGCCAGGATGGCCGACTCGGTCAGTCCGAAGGCGGTGCCGGCCTTCGCGACGGCGAGCTTCGCACCGGGCGCGATCCCTCGGTACTTCGCGTCGGCCCCCGCGATGATCGAGGCGACGTGAGTGCCGTGGCCGGTGTTGTCGCGGATGTCGGGGTCGTCGGTGAAGTTCTTCTCCTGGGTCACCACGCCCTTCAGGTCGGGGTGGTCGGGGTCGTACCCGCTGTCCAGGACGGCCACCGTGACGCCCTTGCCCGTCATGCCCTGTTTCCAGGCTTCGGTGGCGCCGATCTGCTCGGCGCTCCGGTCGAGGTTGTAGGAGCGGCGGCCGTCCAGCCAGAGCTTGGTGGATCCGGCGGTGAGGGAGCGGGCGCCGGCCGCCAGGTCCTGCCAGGTCCGCCCGGCGGACGCCTTGGGCACGTTCATCGCGCTCATCCCGAGCCCGCCGAGCCGCCGGGCCCGCTCGGCCCCCCGGAACGTCGGGGCCGTCCCCTGGGACGACTGGACGATCAGCGGGATGTCGGGCCGGTCGGCGTCGCCGTACCGCCAGGCCAGCAGTTGGGTGACGTCGAACAGCCGCCGGTCGAGGAGGTCCGCGGCGACGAGCGGCCGGGCGTCGGACGGGATCACGTACAGGTGACCGTCCTGGATCTGGCCGCTGAACCCCACCCGCCTGCCCGGCCCCGGTCGCACGCGGTATCCGCCGCCGCCGGTGACCATCACGCGGTCGCCGGTGATCAACGTGACACCGCCCGCCCGGCCCACATCCGGAGGCTGCGGAAGGTCGGGCGCGGGCACGACGCCGACCGTCGCGGCCACCAGGACGGCGGCCAGCGCCTTGTGCACGATCACGGGCACCCGGTCTTCTCCTTCATCGTCCGTACCAGGTCGGCGGGCAGGTCCGAGTCGCTGACCTGGAGTGTCGCCTTGCCGGCCATCGTCAGGTAGCCGCCGACGACGTGCATGGTCTCCGGTACCGACGCCTTGGTCACCGGCTCGGTGTCCTTGCCCTCCTTCGTCCAGAAGGCCGGGCCGAGGACGTCGAACGCCTGGACGTCCACGCCGCGGGCCTTGAGCAGGGCGCGCACCTCGCCGACGGGCCTGTTGTGGAACGGCGCGCAGTGCATGGGCTCGCCGAGCGAGTCGAAGCCGGTGATGATCTCGTACTCCTCACCGGGACGCGCCTCCCGGCCGAGGACGACCTCGGCCGGCCCCTTGAAGTCCCGGCGGACCTTGATGCTGATCGGGCAGCCGCCCGCGAACTCGCAGCCTTCCTGCCGGTCGACCACCTCGATGCCGTCCGGTTCCGCCGTGCTCGGGGCGACCGAGCCGACGTTGCTGGGCGTGGAGGGCAACAGCCGCAGCTTGATGTCGAGCCCGGCGTCGCGCAGTTGTTCTTGGTATGCCTCCGGCTTGGCGAACACGTCCTTGACCTCGATGACGAAGTAGCCGCCCTCGTCCTTGACGTCGAGGGCCGAGGCCGAGGCGGGCCCGAGGGTGAGGACGACGGCGGACGACGCCGCGAGGGCGCCCAGCGCGAGCAGGGCGCGCCGCCTCCTGCGCATGGGCAGGGCCGGGGCGGGCTCCTCCTCCATGATCTTGTACATCGTCTCCCGGGCGCCGGGCGTCAGCCCCGGCCCGGCGGGCGGGGCGAGCCGCCTGACGACGTCGTCGAGCTGCGGGTTCATGAGGTCTCCTTGGCAAGACGGACGGCCCGCGGACCGTACCGGGCGAGATCGGGGTCGTCGGCGGCGAGCTCGGTGGCCAGGCGCTTGCGGGCGCGGTGCAGGCGCTGCCGCACGGCGAGGCGCGAGCAGCCGAGCACCTGCGCCAGCTCGGCGTTGCCGAGCCCCTCCCAGGCGACGAGCGACAACACCTCCCGGTCGTCGGCGGACAACCGCATGAAGGCCGCGCGGGCGGTCTCGGGCACGGCCTCCGTCCCGGGGCCGGTCCATTCTTCGAGCTCGGTGCGCAGGCGCGTGGTGAGGGCCGCCCTGCGGGACTCGCCGCGGCGGTGGTTGGCCAGGGTGCGCCTGGCCACGCCGTACAACCAGAGCCGGGCGCGGTCGCCGGACGGCACGTCGCCGAGCCGCCGCCACGCGGTCGTGAAGGTCTCGGCGATGACGTCGGCTATGTCGTGAGGGTCGTCGGCGCGCCGCCGCACATATCCGGAGACGGCCTCGTAGTGCTCGGTGTAGAGCTCCTCGAAGCGTCGCCGGGGGTCCGGTGGGCCCACGCGGTCGTCCCTTCCGTAGGGGTATGTCACAACAAGCAGGTGTCCGGATGGTTTCAGGCGTGACAGACGAAGACGCGGAAGCGGCCTTTCGCGTCGGGGCTGTGGGCCCTATGGCCGTTGTTCGAGATGGCGGCGGTAGGCGTCCAGGATCAGGCCGTGGAAGTGGTGGACGGCGTGCTCGGTGACCGTCGCGCCCGACACGTCGTAGGCCGAGTTCTCGGCCTTGCCCGCCTGAGCCATGTGGCTGGAGTAGATGCCGTACGCGGTGACCTGGTACGTGCTCATGTCCATCAGGGAGCCGGACTCGTCCCGTACGGCGACGATCGGCAGACCGGCGACCGTCCCGGTGACGTAGCTGCCCGGTGTCCGCAGTCGTTCCACGTGACACATCGAGAGTGCCGGATCGGGATGGTAACCGGCGGAGATGTGAGCGAATTCGGGGGTTACCGATACCTCCGCTGCAGAACAGAGCCGCCTTGAGGCTATTGAGCAATTGCGTGCCGATTCAAGGCTTCAGTTCTGCCTGGGGCTGGCGTAATCAATGAGATTGGTGGGATGATCCTATGATTACCGCCAGAAGAATGGAGTTGTCCAATGAGTCCGTCTTCCAGAGCGCTGCCGATGGCAGGGTTCATGTTCTCGGCCGTCGGGGTCGGGGGCGTGGTGCTGCAGATGTTGAGCGTGGCCTATCCCGACGGCGATCCGGCCAGAGCGCGGGCGGCCGCCGAATTGTTGCGCCAGCTGGCGGGACGGGTGGACGCGAGCCTGGACGACGTGGAGGAGGTGGCGAGCAGGGTTTGGCGGCCACCGAGTTCCGGCGCGGGAATTGACGCGTTCAGGCGGTATTTCGCCAAGGAGATCGCGCCCTATCCGCCGCGGGTTTCCGCCTACATCCGGGGATTGGCGGACGCCGTCGAGGATTATGCGGAGTTGCTGGAGCGGACCCAGCACACGTTGCGCACGATGGCCATGATCCAGTGGATGGAACTGCTGATGTTCTTCTGCTGGCCGGTGATCGACAAGAAGGTCCAGGTGATGATCAACTGGGCGATACGCAGATCGCAGGCGCGGCTGTTGATCAGGATGTTCGAGAACGCCGTGGGGAAGCGGTTCATCTACGCGGTGGGGGGCAGCTTCGCCTACACCGTTCTCGACCAGGCGGTCGTCGACGGGTTCAAGCTGGCGAGGGGCGAGGACACCGGGTCGTGGGGCGACCGCGGCGAGTACATGCTGAAGAACTTCGCGGCGGCCATGGTCTTCTACCACGTGGACCCCGCGAACTTCGGCAAGGCCGCGAACGTGCTGCCGAAGAACCCGGCGGCGCGGAACGCGGTCGTGTTCCTGACCGGATCCACCATCTTCAGCACCACCGCCAACGCGCTCAACAGGCCCGGGGACGTCGTGGACGACCCGGTCAGCCTGTTGCCGACCTGGCAGCAGATGCTCGCCAAGCTCGGGGTCGCCGCGGGCCAGGACCAGTTCAGGAGATGGCGACGGTACTGAGGGCCGGCCACGTCGTCACTCCCGGGTGAAACGCCGGATCTCGTCGGCGAAAGGGGTCAGACCGGTCGTCATCAGGCCGGTCATCTGGGCGGCGAGGTCCTCGGCGGCGGCGTTCGCGGCGGCCAGGACGGCCTCGGCCAGGGCGTCGGCGCCCAGTCGCATGGCCCGCGGGTCGATGTGCAGGCCGCCGAGCGCGCCGGTCGGCGTCACCTCGGCCCTGACCTGGCCGTCGGCGGCCTCACCCCGGCCGCGGACGGCGTCGAGGCTCTCCTGCAACTCCTCCAGCGGGCGGACGTCGGCCTGGAACCGGTCGAGGAGGTGGCGCATCTCGTCGTCGAGATAGGGAGTGGGGTCTTCGGGGGTGGTCATGGGGGACTCCTGGGGTGTCAGGTGAGCTTTCCGTCCTTGGGGGAAAGCTTGGGCGGGTCGGACACTTCGGGCAGGGATTCGATGGTCGCCCAGTTCGCGACGTCGAAGCTGGTCTTCATGTCGTCCAGGCGGTCGGCCACTGCCGGGTATACGTCGCGCAAGGCTTCGACGTAGGTCTCGGCCTTGTTCAGGGCCGTGGAATAGCTTTTTCGGAACGTGTTCGCGGTCCCGTCCGTGCCGGCGAAGTCGCCCAGTGCGGCTATGGCGTCCAGGATGCGGCGGATGTCGGTCGCCAGCTCGGTGCGCTCCGCGAGCAGGGCGCCGGCGGCCTTGGTGAAGGTGCTGCCGTACACCTCGGTGGTCGGCAGCCCGGGCCCCCGGGGGGCCGCCGGGCTCGCGCCGGAGGCCGGGAACGGTGGCGCGGGGCGCGGCGGCGGGGGCTCGCTGGGTGACGGATTGCTGGGGCTCGGGGCGGGGGTGCTGCTCGGGGTCGGGGTAGGAGGAACGGGGGTGCTCATGGCGGTTCTCCTGTCGGTACGTGGCCACCGGGCGGGGCCCACGAGGTTGTCCACAATACCGACAGGAATAGGGGGCAGGGGCTAGGGTTCGTAGACCGGGGCGAGATCGGCGAATATGCGGTAGTCCGAGATCAGGCCGTCGTCCCGGGTGCGCCAGATGGAGACGGCCACCACTGCGGCGTCCTTGCCGTCCAGCCGCCGGTACGTGACCTCGGTCTCGGCGATCGTGTCGGGGCCCACCTGCCAGTCCCTGACGATCCGGTGCCGGAGGCCGCCGATGGTCGAGTAGAACGTCCGCAGGCCGTCGGCGACGGCGTCGCGTCCCACCATGGGCTCGGCGTTGCCGAACACCAGAGTGGCGTCCTCGGCCAGCAGTTCGGCGAACTTGTCGGGGTCGAACGAGTCGACCGTGCGGAAAACGCGTCGTACCACATCGTGGGACATGTTGATCATTCCTCACGTGGACGGGGTCGCTGGTGCGGACGATACGGGACGACGCGTTCCCGTGCGACGGACCGGCCGCGTCCGGCGCTCAGGCCGGCGAGGCGCCGCCGGGACCGGCCGGCGGCTCGAAGGTGATCGACACGATCGCGCTGATGGCGAGGTTGTGCTCCCGGACGCCGCCCGACGCCCGGTCCGAGGACTCGACCGTGACCACCGAGTCGCCCCGGCGGGTGACGTGGCCGGTGAAGGAGTCGCCGCTCAGCAGGCGTACCGAGATGACCCGGTTCTCGTGGCGGGCGTTGTCGAGGAGGGCGATCCAGGACGTGATGAGCCCGGTTCCTGGGGGTTCGAAGGGGTCTTGGGTCATGCTTCCTCTTCTTCCCTCAACAAGGGGAAGGGAACGACCGGATCGGCGACCTCGCCGGCAGGCAAGGGCTCGGAAACCGGCTCAGCGTCAGACCGTGCGGCATGTCACCGGTCGTCACGAAATTTCGTGTGATGTCGTGGGGTGAATTCATTTGCCCTTCAGCGGTAGGACATCAAGCGTCGATACCTTTCGACCCTTGTCTGTAGTTTTGCTGCCAAGGGAAGCGTCATGTCTCGTTCGTTCATCGCCATGCTGGCCGTCGGCGCGGCCCTCGCCACCACCGTCGCCGCGCCCGCCGACGCCGCCTCCGGACGGCAGCCGCGCGTCCTGTCCGACGTGACGCTGCCCGCCCCCGACCTGGCCGCCTTCGAGCCGGGCCTCGTCAAGGACTCCCGCGGCGTCAAGCTCGGCGGCCTCGGCAGCGGCCTGTTCCCGGCCCGGCGCGCGGGCGAGTACTGGATGGTCACCGACCGGGGCCCGAACGGCGAGCCCAAGGTGAACGGCGAGAAGCGGCGCACGTTCCCGGTGCCGGAGTTCGCGCCGGCGATCGTCCGCGTGGCCGTACGGCAGGGCGTGGCGCGCATTGTGGAGAGCATCCCGCTGAAGACCTCCGACGGCACCCCGATCACCGGCCTGTCCAACCAGCCCGGCCACGACGAGGTCCCCTACACCTGGGACGGCCTGACCCAGCTCACCTACGACCCGAACGGCCTGGACACCGAGGACATCGTCACCGACGGCCGCGGCGGCTTCTGGCTCGTGGACGAGTACTCCCCCTCGCTGCTCCACGTGGCGGGCGACGGCCGCATCCTGGCCCGGTACGTCCCCAAGGGCCTGAACCTCACCGGCACCGGCTACCCGGTCCACGAGACGCTGCCCGCGATCCTCGCGACCCGGCAGCAGAACCGCGGCATCGAGGCGCTCGGCGTCTCGCAGGCCGAGCGCGCCCTGTACCTGGCCGTGCAGAGCCCGCTCGCCAACCCCGACAAGAAGACCGGCAAGGCGTCGAGCACGGCCCGCATCCTGCGGGTGGACCTGCGTACCGGCCGCCCGACCGGCGAGTGGGCCTACACCATGGAGAACGTGGCCACCTTCGACCCGGCGGCCGAGCAGGGCGACATGAAGATCTCGGCCCTGAACGTGCTGAGCCCCGGCCGCCTGCTCCTCCAGGAGCGCACCGACGCCGTGGCCCGCCTCTACACCGTGGACCTGCGCCGGGCGACGAACCTGCTCGGCGGCCCGCACGACGACCCGGCCACCACGCCGTCGCTGGAGGCGTCGCTGCCGTCGAACGTCACCGTCGCCACCAAGGCGCTGTCCGTGGACCTGGCGGCGATCGCCGGCCTGCCGGGCAAGATCGAGGGCGTCGCCCTGCTCGACCCGGTGACGCTCGCCGTGGCCAACGACAACGACTTCGGGCT
Organism: Nonomuraea sp. NPDC047529; assembly: GCF_040642995.1. Classification (NCBI taxonomy): domain Bacteria; kingdom Bacillati; phylum Actinomycetota; class Actinomycetes; order Streptosporangiales; family Streptosporangiaceae; genus Nonomuraea; species Nonomuraea sp. NPDC047529. Next base: position 283,071 of record NZ_JBEYTJ010000001.1, read on the forward strand.
CGGCACCTTCGACGCCGACGGCCGCCTGGTGGACTCCGGCGTGACCAGCCGGATCCTGACGATCCGCCTGGCCAAGCCGCTCTTCTGAGCTCCTAGGACAACGTGCTCGCGTACGGGTCCCAGTCCGCGGGCAGGGGTTCGGGGGCCGTCACGGCCGAGGTGATCGGGCGGAACTCGGCGCGTTCGCCCGACTCGGTGATGGCCGTCATGAGCTCCAGCACGTGCAGCGTCAGCTCGCCCGAGGCCCGGTGCGGCGTGCCCGCGCGCAGCGACCGGGCCAGGTCGAGCACGCCGATGCCGCGCCCGGCCGTGCCGTCGGCGACGGGCAGCTCGCGCCAGTCGGCGTCGTGCGGGCCGCGGGCCAGCAGCGGGCCGCCGAAGGTGTTGGGGTCGGGCAGGAGCAGGGCGCCCTCGGTGCCGACGACCTCGATCAGCTTGCGGCTGACGGGCGAGTCGAAGCTGAAGGTCGCGGTGGCGGTGGCCGTGCCGGGGAAGTCCAGCAGGGCGTTGACGTGGGTGGGCACGTCCACGGGGAACAGGGTGCCGGCTTTGGGGCCCGAGCCGATCATCCGTTCGGCGCGGGCCCTGCGCGTGCCGCCCGCGACCCGGGCGACCGGGCCGAGCAGGGAGACCAGCGCGGTCAGGTAATAGGGGCCCATGTCGAACAGGGGACCGCCGCCGGGCCGGTAGTAGAACTCGGGATCGGGGTGCCAGGACTCCGGGCCCAGGTTCTGGAACGCGGCGGTGATCCCGACCGGCTCGCCGATCAGGCCGGAGCGCAGGGCGTGCGCCGCGGCCTGGAGTCCGGGGCCGAGGAAGGTGTCGGGGGCGCCGCCGACGCGCAGGCCCAGGTTAGCGGCCTCGGCCATGACCTTGGCCGCCTGGTCCATGTCGAGGGCGAGCGGCTTCTCGCCGTACACGTGCTTGCCGGCGCGCAGGGACTCCAGCGCGACGGCCGCGTGCGCGGCCGGGACCGTCAGGTTGACCACGATCTCGACCTCGGGCAGGGCGAGGATCTCGGCCAGGCCGCCCGAGGCGGGCACACCGTGCTCGCGGGCCGCCGCGGCGGCCCGATCGGTGTCGAGGTCGGCGACGCCGAGCACCCGCACGTCGGGGAAGGCGGTGAGGTTGCGCAGGTACTGGGCACTGATCACCCCGGCGCCGACGACCGCGACACCGACGGGTCCGCTGCTCAAGAGCGCTCCAGGCGGGTGAGGTGGGCGTGGCTGTCGGCGAGTGCGGTGAACAGGTCGGTCGCGCACGTGTCGAGCTCGACGATGCGCCAGGCGTCCGGCGCGGCGGCCAGGATCTCGGGCACGGGCATCGCGCCCGACCCGACGGCCGTGTGCGGCTCCTCCTTCACCACCGGCCCGTCCTTGACGTGCAGCGCGAGCGTGCGACCGGCCAGGCGGCCGAGCAGGGCGGGCACGTCCGCGCCGCCCACGGCCGCCCAGTACGTGTCGATCTCCAGGAACACCTCGGGGGCGAGCAGGTCGGCCAGCGCCTCGATGGCGTGCCGGCCGTCGATCCTGGGCTCGATCTCCCACCAGTGGTTGTGGTAGCCGATGCGCATGCCGTGCCCGGCCGCCTGCTCGGCCAGGCCGTTGAGCAGGTCGGCGGTGCGCGAGAGGCCGTCGCGGGTGGTGAACTCGGCCTCGGGGACGCCGCCGGGGATGATCACCAGGTCGGCGCCGACCGTGGCGACGGCGTCGAAGACCTCGGCGGGTTCCCTGCTGAGCAGCGCGTACGCGTGCGTGCTGCTCACCGCGAGCCCGAGGTCGTCGATCACCTGGCGGAAGCCCTTGGGGTCGTCGGTCGGGTCGAAGGGCTCGACGGCGCCGTACCCGATGCCGGCGATGCGCTCAAGGGTGCCGTCGCGGTCGGCGGCGAGCTGGTCCCTGACGGTGTAGAGCTGGACGCTGAGCGGCCGGGTCATCCGCGGACCCCCATGAGGTGCTCAAGGGCGAGCTGGTTGAGCCGGGTGAAGTGGAAGCCGCGCCGGGCCGCCGCCTCGGGGTCGAAGTCGTCGCCGGCCAGGTCCTGCCAGGTCTCGCCCTGGGCGAGGGTGGGCCGGGCCAGCTCGTCCACGCGGGAGGCGCGCAGGGCCTCCTGGACCTCGGGGTCGGCGCGGAAGGCGCGCGACTTCTCCTTAAGGATCAGGTACGTGCGCATGTTCGCGGCGGCCGAGTCCCACACGTCGTCGGGGTCCTCGGTGCGCAGCGGCTTGTAGTCGAAGTGGCGGGGGCCGTCGTAGCCGCCGTTCTCCAGCAGGTCGACCAGGAAGAAGGCGCTCTTGAGGTCGCCGTGGCCGAAGATCAGGTCCTGGTCGTACTTGGGGCCGTGCTGGCCGTTGAGGTCGATGTGGAACAGCTTGCCGTGCCAGAGCGCCTGGGCGATGCCGTGGACGAAGTTGAGCCCGGCCATCTGCTCGTGGCCGACCTCGGGGTTGAGGCCCACCATCTCCGGGTGCTCCAGGTCGTTGATGAGCGCCAGGGCGTGGCCGATGGTCGGCAGCAGGATGTCGCCGCGCGGCTCGTTGGGCTTGGGCTCCAGGGCGAAGCGCAGGTCGTAGCCACGGTCGAGGACGTACTGGCAGAGCAGGTCCAGGCCCTCCTTGTAGCGGTCGAGGGCCGCCTTGACGTCCTTGGCCGCGTCGGACTCGGCGCCCTCGCGGCCGCCCCAGCACACGTATGTGGTCGCGCCGAGCGAGGCGGCCAGGTCGATGTTGCGCAGGACCTTGCGCAGGGCGTACCGGCGGACGTCGCGGTCGTTGCTGGTGAACGCGCCGTCCTTGAACACCGGGTGGGTGAACAGGTTCGTGGTGGCCATCGGGACCTTCATCCCGGTCTCGTCCAGGGCCTTGCGGAAGGCGGCGATCGCCTTGTCCCGGTCGGGCTCGACGGCCAGCAGGTCGTCGTCGTGGAAGGTGACGCCGTACGCGCCGAGCTCGGCCAGCCTGTGCACGCTCTCGACCGGGTCGAGCGCGGGACGGCTCGCGTCCCCGAACGGGTCACGGGCCTGCCAGCCCACGGTCCAGAGTCCGAAGGTGAAGCGGTCGGCGGGTGTCGGAGTGAAGGATGACATGTGTCGGTGTCCCCAACCTTTAGTCCATAATCTGCACATAATCCTGAGGAGGCATGCATGGTGACGTCAAGGGGGGTCCGGCATGATTCCATGCGTGCCCGCAATCTGGCCGTGGTACTCCAGGCCGTCCACCGGCAGGGGCCGCTCACCAGGGCGGGGCTGGCCGAGCGCACCGGGCTGACCAAGACCACCGTGTCCAGCCTGGTCGCGGCCCTGCTGGAGGCCGGGGCGGTGAGCGAGTCGGGCGCGGTGCGCGACGGCGAGCGCGGACGGCCCGGCGTGGCCGTGGAGCTGAGCGGGCATCGCGTGGCGGCGCTCGGGCTGGAGGTCAACATCGACTACCTGGCCGCCTGCGTGGTCGACCTCACCCGGTCCGTACGCCTGCGCCGCACCCGTCCGGCCGACAACCGCGGCTCCGACCCGGCGGGCGTGCTCCAGCTGCTGCGCGACCTGGTGAAGGAGGTCACCGCCGAGGCCGAGGGGGCCGGGCTGCGGATCATCGGCGCCGCCCTGGCCGTACCCGGCACGGTCGAGGGCGACCTACTGCGCAACGCCCCCCACCTGGGCTGGCGCGACGTACGGGTGGCCGACCTGCTGGACCTGCCGTGCGCGGTCGACAACGAGGCGAACCTGGCGGCGCTCGGCGAGCTGTGGTTCGGCTCGGGGGCGACGGACTTCCTCTACGTCTCCGGCGAGATCGGCGTCGGCGCGGGCCTGGTCGTGGACGGGACGGTGTTCCGGGGGACGTACGGGCTGGCCGGCGAGCTGGGCCACGTCGTCGTGACCCCGGACGGCCCCGCCTGCCGCTGCGGCGGCCGGGGCTGCCTGGAGGTGTACGCGGGCCAGGACGCCCTGCTCGGCGGCCTGGACTCGGTCGCCGCCCTGGTGAACGCGCTGGCCGCGGGCGACCGGCGGGCGCTGGACGCCTGCGCGCGGGCGGGGGACGCGCTCGGGGTGGCGCTCACCTCGGCCGTGCACCTGCTCGACCCCGGCAGGATCGTGCTCGGCGGGATCTTCGCCCCGCTCTTCCCGTGGCTGGAGTCGCCGGCCCGGGACGTGCTGGGGGCCCGGCTGGGGCAGATGCGCGGCGCGCCGCCCGCCCTGGTCGTCTCGTCCAACGGCGCGGACGCGGCGGTGCTCGGGGCGGCCGGGATGGTCATTCAGCGGATCATCGCCGACCCGGCGGACGTGCTGGGCCTGTGAGGGTCAGTAGTAGCCCTTGTTCCCGTCGACCAGCTCTCTGACGATGTCGAGGTGACCGGCGTGCCTGGCGGTCTCCTCGACCATGTGGATCAGCACCCAGCGCAGCGAGGACGCCGCCGACCGGAAGTCGGGGTGCTTGCCGACGTCGTCGAGCGAGTGGGCGGCGACGATCTCGTTGGAGCGCTCGCACTGCTTGGCGTAGTCGTCGAGGAGCTGGGCCAGCGTGACGCCCTCGACCAGCATGTCGGCATCCTCGGGCTCCTCCAGGAACTGCGGGTTGCCCTCGGAGCTGCCGCCCAGGAAGAGCACCTCGAACCAGCAGTGCTCGGTCCAGCGCATGTGGGCGACCAGGCCGGCCATCGTCATCAGCGGCGAGCTGGGCAGGACGACACGGTGGGCGTCGGCCTCGGACAGGCCCTCGCACTTCCAGTGGACGATCGCGCGCTGCATGTCCAGCCAGCCGACGAGCTGGGTACGTTCGTCGGCCACGAAAGGCGGACGTACACGGGGTGGCGTCATGCGCGGGAGGCTACTGCACGGCTGCTCTGCAACGCACCGCATTTTCGGCTGGTTCGCGTATGACCCGGGCGAGCCGCGACAATGGCTCGATGGCGGAAAGTGCAGAGGCCGACTGGGTCTCCAGGTTCGCGGACGAGGTGATCTCCGAGGCGGAGCGTCGTGCCCCGGGCAAACCGATCGTCTGCGCCTCCGGGCTCAGCCCCTCGGGCCCCATCCACCTGGGCAACCTGCGCGAGGTCATGACCCCCCACCTCGTCGCCGACGAGATCCGGCGGCGCGGCCTCGAATGCGTGCACCTGCTGTCCTGGGACGACTACGACCGCTTCCGCAGGGTGCCCGCGGGCATCGCCCCGGCCTGGGCCGAGCACATCGGCAAGCCGCTGACCTCGGTGCCGGCTCCGCCGGGCAGCCCGCACGCCAACTGGGCCGAGCACTTCAAGGCGCCGATGGTCGCCGCGCTGGCCGAGCTGGGGGTCGACTACCGGGGCATCAGCCAGAGCGAGCAGTACACCTCGGGGGCCTACCGGGAGCAGATCCTGCTGGCCGTGCGCGAGCGGTCGCGCATCGACGCGATCCTGGCCGCGTACCGGACCAAGGACGGCGGGCGGGAGGTGGAGGACTACTTCCCGTACAAGCCGTACTGCGAGTTGTGCGAGCGCGACCTCACCAAGGTCACCGCGTACGACGACGAGACGACCGAGCTGGCCTACACCTGCGAGTGCGGGTTCGGCGAGACCGTGCGCCTGGCCGAGCACGACCGCGGCAAGCTGGTGTGGAAGGTCGACTGGCCGATGCGGTGGGCGTACGAGGGCGTGGTCTTCGAGCCGTCGGGCGTCGACCATCACTCCCCCGGCTCGGCCTGGATCGTCGGCGGGAGCATCGTGGGCGAGGTGTTCGGCGGCGAGCAGCCGATCGGCCCGATGTACGCCTTCGTCGGCATCACCGGCATGGCCAAGATGAGCAGCTCCAAGGGCGACGTGCCGACCCCGGCCGACGCGCTGGCCATCATGGAGGCCCCCGTGCTGCGCTGGCTGTACGCCCGCCGCAAGCCCGCCCAGTCCTTCAAGATCGCCTTCGACCAGGAGATCCAGCGCCTCTACGACGAGTGGGACGCCCTGGCCCGCAAGGTCGCCGCCGGCCAGGCCCAGCCCGCCGAGCTGGCCGCCCACGGCCGCGCCGTGGGCACCGCTGCCGGGCCGCTGCCGGTCACGCCGAGCCCGGTGCCCTACCGCACGCTCGCCTCGATCCTCGACATCACCACCGGCCACGACGAGCAGGCGCTGCGCATCCTGCGCGACCTCGACGCGGTCGACGACCTCGGCCAGGCCCGCCCCCGGCTCGACCGGGCGCGGCGCTGGGTGGCCGACCACCTGCCCGCCGACCAGCGCACCCGCGTGCGCGAGACGCCCGACCACGCCCTGCTGGACTCCCTGGGCCAGACCGAGCGCGAGTCGCTGCGGCTGCTGGCCGAGGGCCTCGACGACTGGACGCTCGACGGCCTCACCGCGCTGGTCTACGGCGTGCCGAAGCTCCAGGCCGGCCTGGACGCCGACGCGAAGCCCACGCCGGAGCTGAAGGCGGCCCAGCGCGCGTTCTTCGTCCTGCTCTACCGGCTGCTGGTCGGCCGCGACACCGGGCCCCGGCTGCCCACGTTGCTCATGGCCGTGGGCGCCGACCGGGTGCGGAAGCTCGTCGGCGGGTGAAGGGCGTCGTCCTGGTCACCGGGATCTCGGCCTCGGGCAAGTCCACGGTCGCCCAGGCCCTGGCCGAGCGCCTGCCGCGGTCGGTTCACGTCCGGGGCGACGCCTTCCGCCGCATGGTCGTGCGCGGCCGGGCCGAGATGACGCCAAGGGCGGAGGAGGCGGCGGACGAGGCGGTCCGCCAGCTCCACCTCCGCTACCGGCTCGCGGCCCAGACGGCGGACTTGTATTTCCAAGCCGGATTCACGTCAATTGTGCAAGATGTGGTTCTTGGTGAAGACTTGGAGCGGTTCACCACGTGGATCCGCACCCGTCCGCTTCGGGTGGTCGTGCTCGCCCCCGACGCCGCCGCCGTCGAGCGCCGCGAGCGCGAACGCGCCAAAACCGGCTACGGCGCCTGGACGATCGCCCAGCTCGACGCCACCTTACGGGCCGGGACACCGCGGATCGGCCTGTGGCTGGACACCTCCGGCCAGACCCCCGACGAGACCGTCTCCGAGATCGTCGCGCGGGCCGACGAGGCATTGGTCAGCGGAGATCGCATATAAGTAGGATCACTGCAAGGCAGTGTCAAGTGGGCTGCATGTGTGCAGGTGCACCTTGTACCCATGAACAAGCAGCCCTTCGCCGCCAGTGTCAGTGTCATCGTCCCCGCGATGAACGAAGCCGAGAACCTCCCCCACGTCTTCGCCACGCTGCCCGACTGGATCGACGAGGTGATCCTGGTCGACGGCAACTCGACCGACGACACCGTCGCCGTCGCGCGCAGGCTGCGCCCCGACCTCCGGGTCGTCGTGCAGAGCCGGCGCGGCAAGGGCAACGCCCTCATCGAGGGCTTCCAGGCCGCCAGAGGCGACATCATCGTCATGATCGACGCCGACGGCTCGACCGACGGCAAGGAGATCCGCTCCTTCGTCGAGACCCTCATCGACGGCGCCGACTTCGCCAAGGGCTCCCGGTACGCCCCCGGTGGCGGCTCCGACGACCTGAGCCCCATCCGCTCGCTCGGCAACAAGTTCCTCACGGGCCTGACCAACCTGTTGTACGGCACCCGCTTCACCGACCTGTGCTACGGCTACAACGCCTTCTGGCGCGACCACCTGGACGCCATGGAGCTCGACTGCGACGGCTTCGAGATCGAGACGCTCATGAACGTCCGGGCCGCCCAGGCCGGTCTGGTCATCCACGAGGTGCCCAGCCACGAGCGCTCCCGGATCCACGGCGCGAGCAACCTGCACGCCGTGCGCGACGGCTGGCGCGTACTCAAGACGATCATGCGCGAGCGGACGCGCGGCACCGCCCTGGTCCCCCAGACCGAGGTGGCGCTGGCGAAGTAGGAAGTGACATTCTCGGACAATGCGCTACATAGTGATCGGAGCAGGAGCAGTCGGCGGCACCATCGGCGCCCGCCTCCACCAGGGCGGGCACGAGGTTCTGCTCGTCGCGAGAGGCGCGCACTACGAGGCGCTCAAGCGTGACGGACTCCGCCTGATCACCCCCGAATCCGACGAGACCCTGCACATCCCCGCCACCTCCGGCCCGGTCCCCACCCGCGACGGCGACGTGCTGATCCTGGCCACCAAGTCGCAGGACACGACGGCCGCCCTCGACCCCTGGCCGGCGGACCTGCCGGTCGTCTGCGCCCAGAACGGCGTGGCCAACGAGCGCACCGTCCTGCGCAGGTCCGAGCACGTCTACGGCATGTGCGTGTGGCTGCCCTCCCAGCACCTCGAACCCGGCGTCGTGGCCGCCTACGGCCACCCGTACTCGGGCCTGCTGCACGTCGGACGCTATCCCCAGGCTGTGGACGACCTGGCCGGGCGCATCGCCGACGACCTCGGCAAACACGGTCTGCTGGCCAGCGCCACCCCCGACGTCATGCGCTGGAAGCACGGCAAACTCCTCAGCAACCTCGGCAACGCCGTCGAAGCCCTCGTCGGGCACGCCGACGGCATGGTCGAGCTCTTCGACCGAGCCCGCGCCGAGGCCATGCGCGTGTTCGACCACGCGGGCATCCCCTACTCCACCCCCGAGGACGAGCGCAGGGTCCGCGGCCACCAGGTGGACGTCGTCCCCATCGAAGGCGTCGAGCGCGGCGGCGGATCGTCCTGGCAGAGCCTGGCCAGGGGCAGCGGCTCGATCGAGGCCGACTACCTCAACGGCGAGATCGTCCTGCTCGGCCGCGAGCACGGCGTGCCCACGCCGGTCAACGAGGTGCTGCGCCGCGAGGCCAACAGGTACGCCCGCGAGAAGCTGCCACCCGCCTCGATGCCGGTGGAGGAGCTGACCGCGCTCATCGACGCGCGTTCCGCAGCCTGATCCCGCTGAACTGCATGCTGCTGCCCGTCACCTCGTGCCAGAACGGCCACAGGTTGTCCAGCACGCGGAGCTGGATCCCGGCCTGCTCGTGCAGCTCGAACAGGTCGCCCACCGGCTCCGGAGGGCCGACCGGGACGACCGGCGCCCTCGACACCACGGCGTGCGGCGGGTCGCCGATCGGCGCGAAGCCGGTCGCGGGCAGGCGGTAGGCGTACAGCCGGACGTCCATGATGGCCTTGAGCCAGGCGTACTCGACGGCGTGGACGCGATCGCCGCAGCCCGCGCCGACGATCCTGGTCACGTCCTCGTCGGCCGTGTCCGGACCGCGCCAGGCCATCGCCCGCGGGCAGGCGCGCGGGAACCAGTAGTCGGGGCAGCGGTCGTGGCCCACCGCCCACACGTACGGCTCGACGAGCGAGGACGTCCCCGCGACATGGGGCACGAACCGCTCGATGGTCGGGTCCTCGGAGAAATGCAGCACCTGGCCTGGCTCGGGTCTCATACCCGCCATCATGCGCATACCCCGCCCGCGTCAGGGCAGAAGAAACACGCTCTGACGACAAGGGGTGAGTTCGGATGGTCTTATTGGGTCTGATCCTGGTCCTGCTCGCCGGCGGCGCGGTCGCCCTGGTGGCGACCGAGGAGAGCTCCAGGTACATCTTGTTCGGCAACACCTACCAGCTCGACCACGTCCAGATGTTCGTCGCGGGGGCGGTCACCGCGGCCGCCCTGCTGGCGGGGCTCTGGCTGATCGGCTCCGGGTCGCGCAGGACCGCCAGGAAGCGCCGCAGGCTGCGGGCCGCGCGAGCCGAGGCGTCCGACCGGGTCTCCCGGCTGGAGGGCGAGAAGCGCGACCTCGAACGACGGCTCGAACGCGACCGTGCCGCCGAGGCCGCCGAGGCCGCCGAGCGGGCCACCGATGACGGCGTGACCGGGCGTCACGTGGCGCACGAACCGGCGGAAGGCGACCGGCTCGTGGCCGGCGGCCGTACCGACGACACCAGGCCGTGAGCTCATGAGCGCGAGGGCAGCAACCTGCCCTCGCGCCAGAGCGCGAACCCGGTGACCAGCGCCCCCGCCCCTTCCCAGAGGCCCACGCCGAAGAACTCGGCCGGCGCCGCCCCCGTCAGCACCAGCGTCGTGAACACCGCGAACGTCACCAGCCTGAACGGCACGGTCCACCGGAAGAACGGCGTGTAGTCGGCGGATGCCGCGAAAACGTAATAGACCCCCATGTTCACCGCCGCCATCGACGAAGCAGCCATGTAGACCAGCGTGTAGTCGCCGGACGGGCGTACGTCGAGCACCTCGAAACCCAGCAGGACCAGCAGGGAGTCCGGCGACAGCAGCCCGACGAGCCCGAGCGCGAAGGCGAGCACGCCGAAGACGCCGATGGTCCAACCGGCGGCGGAACGCGGAAGACGCACAGAAATCCTTCCAAATGGGGGTGTAATCTGCGAGGCGATCTCATCATGCACCCGGAGGTCGCATGCCCCCCACGCGTGGCCGTCCCATTGCTCTGAAGCTCCTCATCCTGCTGCTCGTGCCGCTGCTGTCCCTGGTCGGGCTGTGGGCGTTCGCGGCGGCCCTGACCGGCGGTGACGGCCTGCGCCTGCTGGAGATCAACAAGCTGGCCTCCCACCTGACCACGCCGTCGGAGCGGGTCAACGTCGAGCTCCAGGACGAGCGGCTGGCCTCGGTCGAGTTCCTGGCCACCCGGCGCGGCGCCGACAAGCTGGCCAGACAGCGCGGGCAGACCGACCGGGCCGTGGCGGCCTTCCGCAAGCTGGCCAAGGACCAGCGCGACATGTCGCCCGAGATGCGCACGCAGCTCGACGCCCTCAACGGCAAGCTCGACCTGCTGTCCGGCATCCGCGCCGAGGTGGACGGCGACACGGTCGCGCCGCTGGCCGTCATCGACGGCTACAGCCAGATCGTGGACGCCTCCTTCCGCATGTACGACGCGATGGTGCTGGTGCCCGACATGTCGCTGTACCGGCAGGCCAGGGCCGTCACCATGCTCGGCGAGGCCAAGGACCTGGTCTCGCGCGAGCGCGCGATGATCGTCGTGGTGCTGGCCAGAGGACGGGTCGAGGCCGTCGAGCGCGAGGCGTTCACCGGGATGGTGGCGACCCGGCGGCTGCTGTACTCGCAGGCGCTCTCGCACCTGGACGACGGCCTGCGCGGCCCGTACGAGGAGCTGGCCGCCTCGCCCGTCTACAAGGAGTTCCTCGACGCCGAGGACGCCATCAGAGGCCAGGCCGCGATGAACGGCCTGCCCGCCACCGCCGCCACCTGGGAGGTGGACGGCCAGAACCTGTGGGCGGTGCTCGAACGCGACCAGGGCCGGGCCGTCGAGGGCATCGTGGCCCGGGTGACGCCCGCCGCGGAGAGCATCCTGATCAAGATCGGCGTGGCCGGGGGCGCGGGCCTGCTCGCCGTGCTCGCCTCGATCCTGCTGTCGCTGCGCTTCCGCAAACGGCTGGTCCGCGAGCTGGCCGGGCTGCGCGACGCGGCCACCGAACTGGCCGAGGTGCGGCTGTCCGGGCTGATCGAGCGGCTGCGTACGAACACCCGCCCGCCCTCGGCCGCCGAGGTCGCGCCGCTGGAGGTCAGGACGGAGACCTCCGAGGTCGCCGACATCGTGCGGGCCTTCAACCACGTGCAGTCCACGGCCGTCGAGGCCGCCGTCGACCAGGCCAGGCTGCGGCACGGCGTCAGCCAGGTCTTCGTGAACCTGGCCCGGCGCAACCAGTCGCTGCTGCACCGCCAGTTGCTCCAGCTCGACGGCATGCAGCGGGCCACCGAGGAGCCCGAGATCCTGTCCGACCTGTTCAAGCTGGACCACCTCACCACCCGCATGCGCAGGCACGCGGAGAGCCTGATCATCCTGTCCGACCAGGCCCCCGGGCGCGGCTGGCGCAACCCGGTGGCGATCCTCGACGTCCTGCGGGCCGCGGTCGCGGAGGTCGAGGAGTACGAGCGCGTCGAGATCCTGCAGCCGCCGCAGGCCGCGCTGCTCGGCGCGACCGTCACGGACGTGGCCCACCTGCTGGCCGAACTGGTCGAGAACGCCACGCTCTTCTCACCCCCGCGGACCAGGGTGGACGTGCGCAGCGCGAGCACCCCGAACGGCCTGATGATCGAGATCGAGGACCGCGGTCTCGGCCTGCCGAGGGTCGAGCTGGACGAGCTCAACGACCGGCTGGCCGAGATGCCCGAGTTCGACCTCGCGCAGAGCGACCGGCTGGGCCTGTTCGTGGTCGGCCGGCTGGCCGCCCGGCACGACATCAAGGTCACCCTCGCGCCGTCGCCCTACGGCGGCCTGACCGCGATGGTCTTCCTGCCCGCGGCCCTCCTGGCCGACCAACCGGCCCTCACCAGCAACTAGACGAGGGCCGACCGGCCGGCCCTCACCGGCAGCCAGGCGCGCTCAGCACGGGCGCGCGTTACGGCAGCACCTGCAGCAGCGCCTGGGTTCTGGCCTTGGCCGGTTCCTCGATCCGCTGGGTCTCCTTGCCCGCCGCGTCCAGCACGACCAGCGTGTTGTGCGCGCCGCCCGCCACGCGGACGACCAGCCGCCCGTCGGCCAGGTAGAACGCGCCGATCAGCCGGCCCTTGACGGCCGGGGTGAGCTTCTTGCCCGTCACCAGGTCGACCACGGTCGGTCTGAAGGCGGCCGGCCAGCTCCCGTCGCCGAGCGCGTTCGGGTTGGCGGGGAACTCGACGACGGCGGCGCGGCCGTTCGGCGACAGGCTCTGCACGTGCGTGACGAGCTTGACGCCCTTGGCTCTGACGGACTTCCCGGTCCTGACGTCGAGCCGGTAGACGGCGTCGGCCTCGCCGGTGTAGCCCGCGAGGTAACGGCCGCCGGCCGCCCACGCCAGGTGGCACACGCCCTTGGACGTGCCGAGCCTGCGCGCGCCGGTGCCGTCGGCCTTGACGGCCATGATGGTCTCGCCCTTGCCGACGTAGGCGACCTGGGTGGAGTCGGGCGACCAGACGGGGGTCAGGCAGGGCGTGCCGCCCTGGAGCTTCGTGGCCGCGGTGACGGTCTTGGCGCCGTCCTTGACCTGGAGGTTGCCGCCGCCGGTCACCCAGGCGGCCTTCTTGCCGTCCGGCGAGGCGGCGAACTGCGGCAGCGCGCCGATCTTGGCGAGGGTGCTCCACTCGCCGCCTTCGTAGCGGGCGAGCTGGTTGCCGGCGCCGGCATAGACGGCGGCGCCCGAGAGCTCGGGCGCGGTGGCCGCCGACGCCGCGGCGGGGGCGACCAGGGCGGCGCCGAGAGCGACACCGGCCACAACACGAATCTTCATGAGAGCCAATGGTGCCGTAACGGATCAAAGACGCATGAACGGCTCGCTGAAGTGCGCGGTGGCGATCGTCGCCCGCTCGGCGCGCAGCGCCGCCAGGACCTCGGTGCGCGTGCGCGCGGCCGTCTCCTGGTCGTCGTCGTAGGCGTAGTGGACGCCCGGATCGGCCAGCTGCACCGGGTGGAGCACGAGGTCGCCGGTGATGGCCAGGTCGCCGACCCTGGCGATCTGGTGTCCGGGGGTGTGTCCGGGCGTGTGCTGGACGTGGACGCCCGGCGCGACCCGGGCCTGCCCCTCGACGATGTGCAGCTGGTCCTTGAGCGGGGTCAGGAGCCGGTCGGCCACGACCCCGGCGGCGGCGTCGACCTCGGCCCGCTGGAGCACGTAGCGCGCGTTCTCGAACACCGGGGCGCCGTCCGCGACCGCGCCGCCGGCGTGGTCGCTGTGCAGGTGGGTGAGGATGACGGTGCCGATGTCGGCGGGCGTGACGCCCGCCGCCGCCAGCTCGTCCGTCAGCACGCCGGGGACGGGCGCCCAACTGGCCGCCGGGGAGTCCTCCCCGCCGATGCCGGTGTCGACGAGGGTGAGGCGGCCTGCGCCGTCACGCAGCAGGTAACAGTGGAAGTGCAGGACCCACGGATCGTCCCCCGAGCCGGAGCCGGGGAACATCTCCGCGAGCGGGAGGCGGATCGCGGGGCCCATCGGGCCCACCGCGTCGCAGAGCGGCGTCACCTCGACGCCGGAGACGGTGATGGGGTTGTGCTTCATCCCGCCAAGGTTAGGCGGCGACGGGCTCGCGCGGCACGTACTCGTTCTCGAGGTCGGCGGCGTAGACGGCGCGGCAGCAGTGGGCGCACCGGTACATGATCGGGCCTTCGTCGAGGGTGTGGTGGCACTGCGGGCACTGGACGGCGTTCATGGTGATCCCCCAAGGAGCTGTGATGTGTCCATGGAACCCCCGACGAGTTGCAGGGGTCCTGCATGTCACTTGACACGGTGCCGCTGCGCTGGACGGGGATTCTGTGGCGTTCGGGCGCACCGGTGGCCGGCGGTTTCCTCACGGCGCGGTGCGATGAAGAACATTGTCACGCGTACGGGCCGTCTCGCGCGGCAGAACACACCAGAACCGTCCAGGAATAGTCCAAGAGGGCTAGACGTTTCATGGGGCGGAACGTGTGGTATCTTCCCCACAAGCGTTGAGCTGTCAGCTCCGCTGGTCTTCCACACCGAAGCCCGCCTCGGTTTTCCCGGCCCGGCTTCCTCATCGAACTCGCCGGCCATTGTTCGGCGCATCTCCCCCAAAGGGGCTCTTCATGACTGTTCACACCATTCCGCAACAGCGCGCGGAAACGCCCGTACGGCAGGTGAGCGGCCTTCTCGACGTGCACGAGAAGTCCGCCTTCATCCGCGCGGAACACCTTCCGGGGCCGGGCGACGTCCGGGTGCCTCCCGAGAAGGTCAAGCAGCTCGGCCTGCGGCGCGGCGACCACGTCGTCGCCTCCGTGGCCGGGAACAGGCTGGCCGGCGTCGAGTCGGTCAACGGCCTGACCGAGTGGCGGGGCCGGCCGCACTTCGAGGAGCTGACGCCCGTCCATCCGGACGAGCGGCTGGTCATCGAGGCCGGATCGCTCAGCACCCGGGTCATCGACCTGGTCGCGCCCATCGGCAAGGGACAGCGCGGTCTCATCGTGGCGCCGCCCAAGGCCGGCAAGACGATGGTCCTGCAGGCGCTGGCCGCCGCGGTCAGCCGCAACCATCCCGAGGTCCATCTCATGGTCGTGCTCGTGGGCGAGCGGCCCGAGGAGGTGACCGAGATGCGCGGCTCCGTCCAGGGCGAGATCTTCGCCTCCACCTTCGACCACCCCGACCGCGACCACGCCGCCGTCGCCGAGCTGGCCGTCGAGCGGGCCAAGCGCCTGGTGGAGGGCGGCCGCGACGTCGTGCTGCTGCTCGACTCGCTGACCCGGCTCGGACGGGCCTACAACAACCTCGCGCCCGGCGGCGGCCGGGTGCTCACCGGCGGCATCGACGCCCGCGCCCTCTACCCGCCCAAGCGCTTCTTCGGCGCGGCGCGCAACGTCGAGGACGGCGGCTCGCTGACCATCCTCGCCAGCGCCCTCGTGGACACCGGCTCCCGCATGGACAACAGCCTGTACGAGGAGTTCAAGGGCACCGGCAACATGGAGCTCCACCTCGCCCGCGACCTGGCCGAGCGCCGCCTGTTCCCCGCGGTCGACCTGGAGGCCTCCGGCACCAGGCGCGAGGAGATCCTCATGCATCCCGAGGAGCGGCAGGCGATCTGGCGGCTGCGCCGCTCGCTCGCCGGGCTGGAGCGGCAGCAGGCCCTGGAGACGCTCATCGGCAAGCTGCGCACGACGCCGTCCAACGCCGCGTTCCTGCTGGAGGCGCTGCGCACGGCGGCGTGAGGCCGCTGGAGAATGGGCGCATGCTGGCCGACATCGTCGAACACCTGATCTGCCCCGTCTGCCGCGCGGACGTGGAGCTCGCCGACGGCGCCCTCCGGTGCGCCCAGGGACACTCCTTCGACGTGGCCAAGCAGGGGTACGTCAGCCTGCTCACCGGGTCACGCCCGCCCGGCACCGCCGACAGCCCGGCGATGGTGGCCGCGCGGGCCGCGTTCCTGACGGCCGGGCACTACGCGCCACTGGCCGAGGCGCTGGCGGAGACCGTGCGCGCCAGGGTGGCAACTCCAGAAAAACGTGAATCTTCTACTGAATCGAATGACGAAACCGGGTCGAGAGCGTACGGTGGGGCGGGAGTGGAAGCCGGTTCAGAAGGTGAACCGGCGGCCGTCGAGGATCGCGGCGCGGCGGGCAGGGCCATACCGGTGATCGTCGACGCCGGCACGGGCACCGGGCACTACCTGGCGGCCGTGCTGGACGCGGTGGACGATGGCATCGGGATGGCGTTCGACGTGTCCAAGCACGCCGTACGGCGGGCGGCGCGGGCGCATCCGAGGCTGGGGGCGTTCGTGGCGGACGTGTGGCGGCCGCTCCCGATCCGGCATGGGGTGGCCGATGTGGTGATCGATGTGTTCGCGCCCAGGAACGGGCCCGAGTTCCGGAGAATTCTGCGTCCTGGCGGGGCCGCGGTCGTCGCGACGCCGGCGGCGGCGCATCTGAGCCCGCTGGTCGAGGAGCTGGGGCTGCTCTCGGTGGACGAGGAGAAGGATCGCCGGGTCGCCCGCAGCATGGACGGGTTCGCCCAGACCGGGCGGCGCACGATCGAGTTCGACATGGACCTCGGACAGGATGAACTGATCCAGGTCGTGGGAATGGGACCGAGCGCGTGGCACACTGATTCCGCCGAGCTGACAGCCCGCGTATCAGGCTATTTCAGCCGGCATGCCAAGAATAGCCAGAATAAAGTTACGGTCAGAGCCGCGTTTCATCTGTCTATCTTCGAGCCTGAGCCCCGTTCAAGACCTGTTCCTTGACGGGCATCTGCGACTGGTGTTACTGATGGGGCATTTAGTACGAAATTCCCCCACATTCCCCGAGTATTTCCCGGACTCAGGCGCAATACTGGACGGCATCCCGCACCCCGAGGGCGCGGGCCATCGATGGGAGGGGGCGCGCCGGATGAAGGCGGAGGAACGCTGGCAGGCCAGGTTCCGCGCGTCACGCATGACGTTGCCGACGTGGGCCCGCCAGGCCCCCAACCGCTCCATCTACCGCTCCAACGCCACAGGCACGTGGGAGGTCTACGCCTGGGACCGGGGCACCGGCGTCGTGCGCCAGGTCACCGACCGGCCCAAGGGCACCGCGTACGCGGCGATCGACCCGGCGGGACAGTGGATCTACTGGTTCGCCGACACCGACGGCGACGAGTTCGGCACCTGGTGGCGCCAGCCCTTCGCGGGCGGTCCGAGCGAGCCGGCCGCCCCCGGCCTGCCGCCGGGCCAGCCGGGCGGCATCGCGCTGTCGGCGACCGGACTGGCCGCCATCAGCCTGGCCAGCGAGGGCACGTTCAGGATCCACCTGGTACGCCCCGGCGCGCCGGCCGAGCTGCTCTACGAGCACGCCGAGGCCGCCTGGGTGACCGACATGTCCCTCGACGGCTCCCTGATCGCCATCAACCACGGCGAGTACGGCGACTTCCGCCGTCCGGCGTTGCGCGTGGTCGACCAGCACGGCGAGACCGTCGGCGAGCTCTACGACGGCCCCGACAGGGGCGTGCACGGCCTCCGCTTCGCCCCGGTGGTCGGCGACCGCCGCCTGCTGACCCTGCACGAGCGCCGCCAGCGTCACGAACCCCTGGTCTGGGACCCGGTCACCGGCGAGCAGCGCGAGATCTGGCTGAAGGACCCCGGCGACCTGGCCGCCGAGTGGTTCGACGACGGCCGCGGGCTGCTGATCGTGCGCGACCACCGCGCCCGCAGCTACCTGCACCGCTACGACCTGGCGGGCGGCGTCCTGACGCTCATCGACACCCCGCACGGCGTGATCGACGAGGCCGCGGCGCGACCCGGCGGCCACATCGAGTACTCCTGGTCCAGCGGCTCCCGCCCGCCGGTCATCCGGTCGAGCAACGGCCAGGTCGTGCACAACGCGGGCGGCCCGACGGCGCCGCCGAGCGTGCCCGTCGAGGACCTCGACGTCGAGGGGCCCGGCGGGCGCATCCACGCGCTGGTGTCCAAGCCCGAGATCGGCGCGGCGCCCTTCCCGACGGTCTTCCTCATGCACGGCGGCCCGACCGACCACGACCGCGACTGCTTCTCCCCCGAGGTCGCGGCCTGGGTGGACGCGGGCTTCGCCGTCGTCCGCGTCAACTACCGCGGCTCGACCGGCTACGGCTCGGCCTGGCGGGACGCCCTCCACGGCGACGTGGGGCACATCGAGCTGGCCGACATCGCCGCCGTGCGCCGGGCGCTGGTGGACCGGGGCACGATCGACCCCGCCCGGCTGGTCCTGTCCGGCACCGCCTGGGGCGGCTACCTCGCGCTGCTCGGCCTCGGCGTCCAGCCCGGCCTGTGGGCCGCGGGCATCGCCGCGGTGCCCATCGCCTGCCACCAGACCTGCTACGAGGACGAGGCCGAGAGCCTGCGCGCCTACCAGCGCGCCCTGCTCGGCGGCTCCCCCGACGAGCAGCCCGAGCGGTACGCCTTCTGCTCGCCGATCACGTACGTGGACCAGATCAAGAGCCCCCTGCTGATCCTCGCCGGCGAGAACGACACCCGCTGCCCGCTGCGCCAGATCGAGAAGTACGTGGCCAAGCTGGCCGAGCACGGACGCGAGCACGAGCTCTACACGTACGGCGCCATCCGCGGCTCGCTCGTGGTCGCCGAACGCATCGCGCAGACGGCCCTGCAACTGGAGTTCGCCCGCAAGCACGTACACATCGGCTGACTTCTCGCGCACGTTTTGGGAGCGCTCCTGCGGGGGCGCTCCCGCGCGGTCAGCGTGCGCGGAGTACCACGATGGCGAGGTCGTCGGCGCTCGGCTCGGCGGCGAACTCCGCCGCGCCCCTGCGGATGCGCTCGGCCACCGCCCTGGCCGACAGCCCGGCGCACTCGGCCAGCAGCTTGGCCAGGCCGCCGTCGTCGTCGAGCAGCCGGCCGCCCGAGCGCCGCTCGGTCACGCCGTCGGTCACCGCGAGCAGCACGTCGCCGTGGTCGAGATGGATGGTGTCGGCCTCGAACACGACCTCGTGGAAGACGCCGAGCAGCGACTGGGGCGTGGTCACCGCCTCCACCTTGCCGCTCGGCCTGAGCCGCAGTGCCTCGGGATGGCCGGCGGACACCAGCCGCACCTCCAGGCCGGACTCCACGGGCGTGATGTCGCCGTGGAGCAGCGTGAGGAACCGGGCCCGCTCGCCCTCCTCCAGGATCGCCTGGTTGAGCCGGCCGAGCACCGCGGCCACTCCGTAGCCCTCGCGGGCCAGCAGGCGCAGCGTGTGACGGGCCAGGCCGGTCACCGCGGCCGCCTCCGGGCCGGTGCCGCAGACGTCACCGATCGCGAAGCGCCAGGAGTCGTCGCCCGCCTTGAACAGGTCGTAGAAGTCGCCGCCGACCTCGTTGGCCTCGCCGGCGGGCTCGTAGATGACGCCGTAGTCGAGGCCGGGCACCTCGGGCTCGTTGGGCGGCAGGAGACTGCGCTGCAGCGCCCGGTTGGCGGCGGCCTGCTGGGCGTAGAGCCGGGCGTTGTCCATGGCCAGCGCGGCGCGCCTGCCGATGTCCTCGGCGAACTGGATGACGTCGTCGGGGAAGCGGTCGGACCGGCCCAGGCACATCATGCCGAGCCCGCGGCCGCGCGCGGTGAGCGGCACGGCCAGCACCTGGGAGTCGTTCAGGTGGATGATGGACGTCGCCCTGGTGTCGGCCGCGCCGATGTTCATGTCCGTGAGCTGCTCGCGCAGGCCGTCGATGCGGGCCTCGTCGGCGTGCCACAGGTAGACCAGCCGCAGCGGTCCGCCCGAGCTGTCGGCGGTGTAGACGGCGCACCAGTTCGACAGGCGCGGCACGACGATCTGCGCGATGATCGCCGGGACCATGTCGGGGTCGAGGGTGCCGGCCAGCAGGTCGCTCGCGTCGGCCAGGAATCCGAGCCAGTGAGGGCCCCGCGCGCTCTCCTCCAGCCATTCCGCGGCCACCTGGTCCACCGAGCCGGGTAGCGTGAGCCTTGCCCAATGGACACGGGAATCGCCCGCGAAGGTGACTCCCCACTCTTCCACGTGCACGGAAGGAGCTTTCGGATCACCGTGAGCGGTGATCCGCTGCCGTAGTTCGACCTGGACGGCATCTCCATAATGCTTCCAAATCACCTCAAACGGCTCGTCAGAGACCTGCTCCGTCAGATCTCCGGCCACCTGCTCGGCGGCGTGGAGCACGCTGACAGTGGCCCACGCGGTCATCACCTCGCGCGTGAACCTCATCGCAGCCGTCACAGCGGTATCGCCAGGCGCGAAGGTCGCGGCCAGCACCGCATGGGGAGATGCAGTCATCCCATCGTGCCTACCACACTTCTCACTGACTTGGGGTAAATCCAAGGGCAGGACTACGAGCTACTCATCGTGACAGACTTGAATCACTCGCCGGGACCCGTCGCGAGTGAAGGAGGCCCCATGACCACGGCCAAGGCCGCATCAAGCCCGGAGGAGAGGACCTATACAGAATCGGATCTCGTTCCCGTGCTGGAGACCCTTTTCTCCTGGCGTGACGGCGATTTCCGGCGTCGGGTCCCTCACGCGCCCCCCGGCATTCTCAGTGAAGTGCGTCTGTTGCTGAACGAAGTGGCCGATCGCCGCGAACATCTCGCGAACGAGCTGGCAAGAGTTCGCAAGGAAGTCGTCAAGGAAGGGCGCTTCGGGGAGCGGCTGACGCCCGGCCCCGGCGTCGGGGCCTGGTCGGAGAGCGTCGAGTCGGTCAACATGCTGATCGACGCCCTGGTCAGCCCGGTCAGCGGCGCGGCCGACGTGATCGACGCGGTGGCCAAGGGCGACCTGTCGCGGCGCATCGACCTCGACCGGTCGGCCCGCGGCGAGGTGCGCCGCCTGGGCAAGGCCATCAACGGCATGGTCGACCAGCTCGCCCTGTTCAACTCCGAGGTCACCCGGGTCGCCCGCGAGGCGGGCACCGAGGGCAGGCTGGGCGGCAGCGCCAACCTGCGCGGCATGTCGGGCAGCTGGCGCGACCTCACCGAGGCCGTCAACACGATGTCCTCGCGCGTGGCCGCGCAGGTCCGCGACATCGCCGTGGTCACCACCGCGGTCGCCAAGGGCGACCTGAGCCGCAAGGTCACGGTCGACGCCGTGGGCGAGATGTTCGAGCTGAAGAACACCGTCAACACGATGGTCGACCAGCTCTCGGGCTTCGCCGAGGAGGTCACCCGCGTGGCCCGCGAGGTCGGCACCGAGGGCCAGCTCGGCGGCCAGGCGCAGGTCACCGGCGTGTCGGGCGTCTGGAAAGACCTCACCGACAACGTCAACTTCATGGCCAACAACCTGACCTCGCAGGTGCGCTCGATCGCGACCGTGGCGACGGCGGTCGCCCAGGGCAACCTGTCGAAGAAGATCACGGTCGACGCCGAGGGCGAGATCCTGCAGCTCAAGGACACCCTCAACACGATGGTCGACCAGCTCTCGTCCTTCGCCGACGAGGTCACCCGCGTCGCCCGCGAGGTCGGCACGGAGGGCAAGCTCGGCGGGCGCGCCGAGGTGAAGGGCGTGTCGGGCGTCTGGAAGGACCTCACCGACAACGTCAACTCGATGGCCAACAACCTGACCTACCAGGTGCGCAACATCGCCCAGGTGACCACGGCCGTGGCCAACGGCGACCTGACCCGCAAGATCGACGTCGACGCCCAGGGCGAGATCCTCGAACTCAAGTCGACCATGAACACGATGGTCGAGCAGCTGTCCTCGTTCGCCTCCGAGGTCACCCGTGTGGCCCGCGAGGTGGGCACCGAGGGGCAGCTCGGCGGCCAGGCTCAGGTGCGCGGCGTGTCCGGGGTCTGGAAGGACCTCACCGACAACGTCAACTCGATGGCCAACAACCTGACCTCGCAGGTGCGCCAGATCGCGGCCGTGTCGTCCGCGGTGGCGCAGGGCAACCTGTCGAGGAAGATCACCGTTGACGCGCAGGGCGAGATCCTGCAGCTCAAGGACACCCTCAACACGATGGTCGACCAGCTCTCGTCGTTCGCCGACGAGGTCACCCGCGTGGCCCGCGAGGTCGGCACGCAGGGGCAGCTCGGCGGCCAGGCGCGGGTGCAGGGCGTGTCGGGCGTCTGGAAGGACCTCACCGACAACGTCAACTTCATGGCCAACAACCTGACCTACCAGGTGCGCAACATCGCCGAGGTCACCACGGCCGTGGCCAACGGCGACCTGACCCGAAAGATCGACGTCGACGCCCAGGGCGAGATCCTGGCGCTGAAGACCACCATCAACCGGATGGTCGACCAGCTGTCCTCCTTCGCCTCCGAGGTCACCCGCGTGGCCCGCGAGGTGGGTTCGGAGGGCCAGCTCGGCGGCCAGGCCCGGGTCGAGGGCGTCGAGGGCACCTGGAAGCGGCTCACCGAGAGCGTCAACGAGCTGGCCGGCAACCTGACCACGCAGGTGCGTGCCATCGCGACCGTGACCAGCGCCGTGGCCCGGGGCGACCTGACCCGTTCGATCGCCGTCGAGGCGCAGGGCGAGCTGGCGGAGCTGAAGGACAACATCAACTCGATGGTGGCCAACCTCCGCGAGACCACCCAGGCCAACCAGGAGCAGGACTGGCTCAAGTCCAACCTGGCCCGCATCTCCCGGCTCATGCAGGGCCACCGCGACCTGTTCGAGGTGGCCAAGCTGACGATGAGCGAGCTGACGCCGCTGGTCTCGGCCCGCTACGGCGCCTTCTACGGCATCGACCCCGAGGGCGACCACGAGCTGACGCTGATCGGCGGCTACGGCGTGCGTCCCGACCGGGGGCCGCGCCGGCGGTTCGCGATCGGCGAGGGCATCGTCGGCCAGGCGGCGGCCGAGGGCAGGCATATCATCCTCGACGACGTGCCGCCGCAGTTCATCACCATCGACAGCGGGCTCAGCCAGTCCACGCCCGCCCAGATCGTGGTGCTGCCGATCCTGTTCGAGAACCGCGTGCTCGGCGTGCTGGAGCTGGCCTCCTTCACCCCGTTCGGCGAGGTGCACCTCGACTTCCTGACGCAGCTCGTCGAGACCATCGGCGTCACGATGAACACGATCATCGCCAACTCCCGCACCGAAGACCTGCTGACCGAGTCCCAGCGGCTCACCCGTGAGCTCCAGGAGCGCTCCGACGAGCTCCAGCGGCAGCAGGAGGAGCTGCGCAGGTCCAACGCCGAGCTGGAGGACAAGGCGGCGCTGCTGGCCAAGCAGAACCGCGCGATCGAGATCCAGAACTTCCAGATCGAGCAGGCCCGCCGCACGCTGGAGGAGCGCGCCGAGCAGCTCGCCGTCTCCTCGCGGTACAAGTCCGAGTTCCTCGCGAACATGTCCCACGAGCTGCGTACGCCGCTCAACAGCCTGCTGGTGCTGGCCAAGCTGCTGACCGAGAACGCCGAGGGCAACCTGACCTCCCAGCAGGTCGAGTTCGCCCGGACGATCCACAGCGCGGGGTCGTCGCTCCTCCAGCTCATCAACGACATGCTCGACCTGTCGAAGGTCGAGGCCGGCCGGATGGACATCCATCCGATCCAGGTGTCGTTGCCCAAGATGGTCGACCTGCTGGAGGCGGCCTTCGCGCCGCTGGCCCAGGACAAGGGGCTGTCGTTCGGCGTGGAGGTGGCCTCCGACGTGCCGAGCGAGCTGCGGGCCGACGAGCAGCGCCTGCAACAGGTGCTGCGCAACCTGCTGTCCAACGCGGTGAAGTTCACCCCGAAGGGCGAGGTCAAGCTGCGGGTCGCGGCGGCGCCGCGGGGCGTCGACTTCGACGACGACACCCTCCACGACGCCACCGACCTGCTGGCGTTCCAGGTGATCGACACCGGCATCGGCATCGCGCCCGACAAGCGCGAGGTCATCTTCGAGGCGTTCAGGCAGGCCGACGGCACCACCAGCCGCAAGTACGGCGGCACCGGCCTCGGCCTGGCCATCTGCCGCGACATAGCGCGACTGCTCGGCGGCGAGATCCACGTCGACAGCGAGCTGGGCAAGGGCAGCACGTTCACCCTCTACCTGCCCGCCTCCTACACCGGCCCGCTGGCCGCCACCGACGGCAGCACGGCCCCGCGCCGGCAGCTCATGACCTCGCCCGCCGAGGAGCAGGCCGCCGCCGCGACCATGCCCGAGCCGCCCATGCCGCTCGACATGCCGATGCCCGAGCTGGTCGAGGCGCCGGTGGAGACGCCCGCCCAGTGGCAGGGCGACGACCCGCTCAACGGCGCCAAGATCCTCATCGTCGACGACGACATCCGCAACGTGTTCGCCCTCACCAGCGTGCTGGAACGGCACGGATCGACGGTCGTCTACGCTGAGAACGGCCGTGAGGGGATCGAACAGCTCGAACGGAACGAGGACGTCGCGCTCGTACTGATGGACATCATGATGCCGGAGATGGACGGCTGGGCCACGACCTCGGCCATCCGGCGCATGCCGCAGTTCGCCGATCTGCCGATCATCGCGCTGACCGCCAAGGTCATGCGAGGTGATCGCGAGAAGAGCATCGCCTCGGGCGCGTCCGACTACGTGCCCAAACCGGTCGACGTGGACCGCCTGCTCGAACGGCTGCGCGGCTGGCTCAGCCGTGGGCGAGGAGCCACGAACGACTCATCGCCCTCAACCGCCGAAGGGTCGTGATCGATGCCTGACCGTGCCAAGATCCTCCTGGTCGACGACCGCGAGGAGAACCTGATCGCCCTGGAGGCGATCCTCAGCTCGCTCGACCTGGTGCCCGTACGCGCCAGGTCCGGCGAGGAAGCGCTCAAGGCGCTGCTCAACACCGAGTTCGCGCTGATCCTGCTCGATGTCCGGATGCCGGGCATGGACGGGTTCGAGACGGCCGCCCACATCAAGCGGCGGGAGCGGACCAGGAACATCCCGATCATCTTCCTGACCGTGGTCGACAGCGCTCCCGACTACGCCTTCCGCGGCTACGCGGCCGGGGCGGTCGACTATCTCACCAAGCCGTTCGACCCGTGGGTGCTGCGGGCGAAGGTGTCGGTGTTCACCGAGCTCTACAACATGAACAAGCGACTGGCCGAGCAGGCGTCGTTGCTCCGGGAGCGGCTGACCGCCGAGTTGCCGCCGGGAGCGGGTGACCACGCCTCGGTCCTGCCGGAGTTGTCCCGGCGGCTCACCGCCGCGGAGGACGAGCTGGCCCGGGTACGGGAGCTGGCCCGCAAGTCGCAGGATCCGGCGCTCGCCGTCCCGCTGGGCGACCTGGCCGACCGGCTCACCCACCTGCGCGCGGGCTTCGACGCGCTCTCCTGACGCCGTCCCACCGGACGCCCGGGCCGCCACCTACGGCGCCCGGGCGTGGCGGTCAGTGGCGGGCGCGTTCGAGGGCGTCCCAGAAGCCGCGGCGCAGGGCGTGGCGGACCTCGTCGTGCAGGAGGAAGTCGATCGGCAGCGAGGAGCCCTGCAGCAGGCGGGCCTCCAGGTCGGAGGGCATGCGGGGCTTGCGGGCGAGCACGGCCTCCAGCCACAGCGCGGGCGCGTCGCGGGCCACGGACTCGCCGAAGTCGTGCCCCTCGCGGTGGGCGGCCTTGACGGCGTCGGCCAGCGTGGTGGCCCCGGCGGTCGCCGCGGACGGCGGCGAGACCGGGGCGGCCTGCGGCCCGGTGTAGGGCCCGAGCTGCGACGGCTGGTACGCGCCCCCCGACGACGGAGTGGCGAACTGCCCGGTGCTGGGCGAGGCGGACTGCGGCTGCTGCAACGGCCCGGTCGCCGGCGCGGCGGACGGCGGGATGGACGGCGGCTGCTCCTGGTACCCCGAGTAGGACGGCAGCACCGGCGGCGTGGACGCCTGCCCCCGCCCGGCCGAGGAAGCGGGCCCGTTGGCGGACGGCTGCCCGGCGGAGGGCGCCGCGTGGCTCCCGGAGGGCGGACTGGCCGCGTGGCTGCCCGAGGACGACGAGCCCGGTGGCAGCGAGGCCGTCGGGGACGGCGGCGCCGAGGCCGGCGGGGCGGGCGGCAGTGAGTGCGCGGCGTGCCCGTTGCTGAGCGGCTGGTGGTGACCGTTGGAGGACTCGGTGACGCCGCTCACCATGGTGACGTAGGGCCGCAGGTGGACGCCGCCCAGCTCGACCAGGTCGTCGCACTCCTGCCGAAGCGACCGGGACACGGCCCACCCGCCGTCGGCTGCGATGTGGATGACGGTGACCCTGATGCCGAGGTCTTGGGCGTCGCACACCACCTGGGCCAGGTCTTCGTCGCCGCTGACGACGACGGCGTCGCAGATGGCGTTGTTGCGGGCCAGGGTCATGAGGTCGCGATGGACCTGGGCGTCGACGCCTTCGCGGCGGCCCGGCCGGATGCGCGAGAGCCTGAGCTTGAGGCCCGGGATGTCGGCCAGCGCGTCGTGTTCCGGGGTGCGGCGGCCCTCGACGGTCGCCTCGTACCAGTAACACCGCAGCAGCGGCAGGCCCGTGCGCTCGCGCGACAGGTTGGTCATCAGCTGGAGGAGCCCGGGATAGTCCCAGGCGACGGCTTCGCGATGGCGAGTGCCGTGCACGGCCATCGCTCCGTCTGCCAGCAGATAGCCGGCGTCCACGAACAGCGCGCAGCGATCCACTGACACCGCCCCTTTCCTGGTGGTCCGACCTTGCTGGCTCTGCACCGTCAGAGACCGGACTCGGCGGCCCTCTCTCAGGGTAATGAAAGCAGGTGATCGCGCGAGGGTGAATCCCGACGATTCGACCGCGGGCCGCCGTCCGACCGGAGGTTTTAGGCAGACCGTACCAGTTTGTCCTGTTCGTGGTCATGAGCGCGCCCTGACGCTCAGTGCGGCCACGCCGAACAGCACGACGTCCCTGTCGGCCACGATCGTCAGCCCCGGGTCGCGGCCCAGCTCGGCGTCGACCGTGTCGACGTCGACGCCGAAGGTCATCCCCGTGGCGCCGTTGGAGGAGCCGTCGAAGACGTTGGCGCGGTCGCGGTCGCCGCCCGCCGGGGTGATCGCGCCGGTGCCGAGCGAGACCTTGTCGCCCCCGAGGTCGGCGTCGCCCTCCCAGGTCACCAGCTCGGCCCTGGCGGGCGCGGCGGCCGGGCTCAGGCCGCCGAGCGGCATGCGCACCTTCCTGACCGGACCGCCGATCACGGTGGCCGTGTCGAGCACCACGGCCTGGCTGTACGGCTGCCGCGGCCCGGACACGATCACCACCAGGCTCCACCCGGCGTGGCTGGAGGCCCCCTCCGCCATCGGCGGGTCGGCCGCCCACCACAGGCCGCTCGGCCGCGCCTGCCCGGCCAGCGCGGTGACGTCGGCGAACGCCTGGTAGGCCGGGCCGAGCGGCATGTCGAGGGTCGTGACGTGGTCGGGCCGGACCGACACGTACGTGCGCCGCCCAGGCGCCCTGACCTTGACCGGCCCCGCCGCCGCGCCGCTCGCCGACCAGTAGAGGCCCGCCCACACGACCCGGCCGTCCTTGGGCAGGGTGAGCCGGGCCGCGCTGGAGGCGGTGGTGGCCGGGCTGGCGTCCTGGTCGAGCGCGGTCATCGGCCACAGGTCGTTGTCGCGCTGGTCGCCCTGGCGGCGCCTGGCCTCGGCACAGCCGTCGTGCTCCTCGGGGCAGGTGAGCAGCGTGTTGCCGATCGCCCTGACGGCGACCCTGCCCTCGGTGGCGAACCTGGCCGACGCCCCCGCCGTGCGCACGCCCTGCTCGGCCCGCGCCTTGACGTGCAGGCCGTCCGCGTCGACGCGCACGGCGGGCCCGGCGCCCTCCGGCGCCTGCTCCGACACCAGCACGCGCAGGAACAGCGCCGTGCCCTGCCCGGCGGCGAGCGGCTGCCTGGCGCACCGCGCGCCCTGACCGGCCTGCCGGCAGGACCAGCCGTCGACCGTGCCCACGGGATCGAGCAGCGCCACCCCCTGGCCGCGCCGGGCGGACGGGAGGAGCGTCACGCCGGGCGGCAGCTCGACGGTCGCGGCCAGCTCGCCGCTCGGGCCGTCGCCGTCGTTGCGCAGGCGCATGCCGACGATGCCGGGCTGGGCGCGTACGAGGGCGCCGAGCGCGCCGATCGTGGCCCGCAGCCGCGGCCTGCCCGACGGTTCCTCCGGCGGCGGCACGCGCGCGGGCGGCTCGCTCGGCACGGGCAGCGGCACCGGCCGCACCGACGCCGGAGGCCGCTGGGCCACGGGCGCGGGCGGCGGCGCCGGCTGCCTGACCGCCGGCGACTCCCCGGACACCAGCACGAACGCCGCCACCGCCGCGGACGCGACCGCCACGCCGCCCGCCACCACGACCTGCTGCCGCGAGGGCGTCCGCCGCAGCAGCCCGAACAGCCGCAGCAGCCAGCCCGTGCCTCCGCCGGCCGCGCCCACCTTGGCCAACGCCGCCGCGTAACCGCCGAACACCGGCCCGGCGATCAACGGGCCGACGATGACGCGCAGGCCGCGGTTGACGTCGGTCAGTTCGAGCAGCACGCCGTGGCATTCCTCGCAGCCGTTCACGTGGTCGTCGACCGCCCGCGAGTCGCGCCTGGCCAGGCCGCCCCTGACGTAGGCGCCCATCTTGCCGAGCACCGGACGGCACTCGTGCTGCGGCGCCGCGCGCAGATGCATCTGCAGGTACGCCTGCCGCAGCCCCTCGCGCGCCCGGTAGGCCAGCGCCGCCACCCCGTTGGCCGACAGCCCGAGCAGCGGCGCGACCTCGGCGGGCTTGCACTTCTCCACCTCGGTGTGCCAGAGCACCGCCCGCCAGCGCTCGGGCAGCGACAGGAACGCGCGGGAGATCATCGACCGTTCGAGGCCGACGAGCGCGGGATCGGCGAAGGGCACGCCCGGGTCGTACCGCTCGATCTCGCCGGTGGTCACCTGGCGGCTCTCGACCCGGCCGCGGTCGTAGACGGTGCGGCGCACGACGGTCAGCAGGTACGTGCGGAACCCCGATTCGGGCCCGCCGCCCCTGCCGACCAGGTCGAGGATCTTCGTGAACGACTCGGCCACGACGTCCTCGACCTCGGACTCGCCCCTGACCAACTGCCTGGCCAGCGCGCGGGCCGCGGCCACGTGACGCTCGTAGAGCCGTCCGTACGCGGTCGCGTCTCCGGCCCTGACCTCCTTCAGAAGGTCGGCATCGCTACGCGGCGATTCCACACTCATTGTGACCTCACGATTACGGTGGGTTGCCCCGCGCAATCATTCCGCATTCTCCGTCATGACTAAACCGCAGCGCCGTCTTTACCTCTGAGGACCTAGGGGAGGCACGCATGGGCGAGGACGTGCGGACGCGCTGGCGCGGCCGGAGCACGGCGGATGGATGGTCGCTGGCCGACGACTGGTGGGCTCCGGCCGTGGAGTACGCGATCAAGGCCGCGACGCGCGGCGGCGACCTGCCGCGCGCCTGCGAGGAGCTGGGGGCGGCGCGCGCGGAGGCGGGCGTGGGGATCACCGAGGGGCTGAACGACCTGGCGGCGCTGTTCGCCGTCACCGACCAGGGCGAGCCGTCGTTCCCCCTGGTACGGGCGTACGCGGCGGGGTGGGCCGAGCAGAGCTTCGCGCCCATGAACGACCTGCGGTGCGAGGACCCGCTGACCGGGCTGGCCACGGTGGGCTACCTGCGTACCAGGCTGGGCGAGCTCTACCGGGGGGCGGCCGCGGGTGGGCACCTGCTGGTGGTGGCCGAGCCGTACGGGCCGATCGGCGAGCCGGCCGAGCGGCTGGCGGCGGCGCTCAACCTGGCGACGGCGCTGCGCAAGGTGTTCACCGGCGGCGAGACGCTGGCGCTGCTCGCGCCCGTCCGCGTGGGCGCGGTGACCACGGAGGACGAGCGGCTGCCCGACCGGCTCGCCCGCCTGCGCACCACCGACATCCTGTACGGCCGCCACCCCCGCGTCCGCGTGCGCCGGCTCCCCCGCGCGCACGCGCAGGCCCTCGCTCTCATCAGGACGCTGACCCTGGGACCCTAAGCTTGGGCGCATGACAGACCGCGACAACCTGCTGGCCGAGATCAAGCGCAAGGCCGTCGTCCACGGCAAGGTCACGCTCTCCTCGGGCAAGGAGGCCGACTTCTACCTCGACCTGCGACGCATCACGCTCGACGGGGTGGCCGCGCCGCTCGTCGGCAAGGTGATGCTCGACCTGACCGACGATCTCGACTTCGACGCCGTGGGCGGGCTCACGATGGGGGCCGACCCGGTGGCCTGCGCGATGCTGCACGCGGCGGCGGCGCGCGGGCGCACGCTCGACGCGTTCGTGGTGCGCAAGGCGCAGAAGTCGCACGGCATGCAGCGCCGCATCGAGGGGCCCGAGGTGAAGGGGCGCCGGGTGCTGGCCGTGGAGGACACCTCGACGACCGGCGGCTCGCCGCTGACCGCCGTCGAGGCGCTGCGGGAGGCGGGCGCCGAGGTGGTGGCCGTGGCCACGATCGTCGACCGGGGCGCGGGCGCGCGGATGGCGGAGGAGGGGCTCGACTACCGCACCGCCTTCACCCTCCGGGACCTCGGACTGTGACGGCCTCCCTCGCGCCCTGCTCACCCGGGGCGCGAGGGACGGTCGACGGCGGGATCAGTGCTGAGGGTCGGTGCTGGAGGGCACGCGGTGGTGCTTGCCGTTGGGCAGGGGCATCCGCTTGCGCTCGCGGCGCTTCTTGACGACCTCGATGATGATCGGGATCAGCGAGATGAAGACGATGATGAACACGCCCGGCAGGATGTACTTGTCGATCTGCTTGGGGTCGACCTTGCTGCCGAGGAAGTAGCCGAGCAGCACCAGGCCCTCGACCCAGACCACGCCGCCGATGACGTTCCACAGGAAGAACCGCCTGGCGGGCATCTCCAGCACGCCGGCCACCGGGTTCATGAACGTGCGGACGATCGGCACGAACCGCGCCAGCACCACCGCCCTGGCCGGCCCGAACTTCTGGAAGAACTCCTCGGCCCGCATCACGTGTTCGCGTTTGAACAGCCGGGAGTCCGGCCTGTCGAACATCTTCCTGCCGAACCTGGCCCCCAGGAAGTGGCCGAGCTGGGCGCCCGCGATGGCGCACAGCGGTGTGCCGATCACCAGGACGGGGAAGGAGATCGGCGGCGCCTCGCCCACGACCAGCGACGCGGAACTGAAGATCCCCGCCGCCACCAGCAGCGAGTCGCCCGGCAGGAAGAAGCCGAGCAGCAGACCCGTCTCGGCGAAGATGATGGCCAGCACGCCGATGGTGGCGAAGGCGCCGAGGATGGTGAGCCACCACGTCGGGTCGAGGAGATTCCAGAGCCAGTCCACCCCGTGAGCCTACCTGGAGCCGAGCGAATCGGATGTGGCCATCCGGCTCGCGTTGTCACTACCAGTTGAGGTGGGGAGCCGGGATACTGGGCAGGCGCGAAGCCGTACTTCTCAGGGAGATGACTCATGCCCATCGCGACTCCAGAGGTCTACGCCGAAATGCTCGACCGTGCCAAGGCGGGCGGGTTCGCCTATCCGGCGATCAACGTGACCTCTTCTCAGACCTTGAACGCCGCCCTGCGCGGGTTCGCCGAGGCCGAGAGCGACGGCATCGTGCAGGTGTCGACCGGCGGCGCCGAGTTCCTCTCCGGCACGACGGTCAAGGACATGGTGACGGGCGCGACCGCCCTGGCCGAGTACGCGCGGGTCGTCGCCGCCAAGTACCCGGTCACGGTGGCGCTGCACACCGACCACTGTCCCAAGGACAAGCTCGACGGCTACATGCGGCCGCTGATCGACATCTCGCTGGAGCGGGTGTCCAAGGGCCTCGACCCGCTCTTCCAGTCGCACATGTGGGACGGCTCGGCCGTGCCGCTGGAGGAGAACCTGGAGATCGCCAAGGAGCTCCTGGACAAGTGCGCCCGCGCCCGGATCATCATGGAGATGGAGATCGGCGTGGTCGGCGGCGAGGAGGACGGCGTCGTCGGCGAGATCAACGAGAAGCTCTACACCACCGCCGAGGACGCGCTGGCCACGGCCGAGGCCGTCGGCGTGGGCGACCGGGGCCGCTACATGCTGGCCGCCACGTTCGGCAACGTGCACGGCGTCTACAAGCCGGGCCACGTGAAGCTGCGGCCGAGCGTGCTGAAGGAGATCCAGGACGCGGTCGGTGCCAAGTACGGCAAGGACAAGCCGTTCGACCTGGTCTTCCACGGCGGCTCCGGCTCGCTGCTGGAGGAGATCCACGAGGCCATCTCCTACGGCGTCGTGAAGATGAACGTCGACACCGACACCCAGTACGCCTTCACCCGGCCGATCGCCGACCACATGTTCCGCAACTACGACGGCGTCCTGAAGGTCGACGGCGAGGTCGGCAACAAGAAGGCGTACGACCCGCGCGCCTACGGCAAGAGCGCCGAAACCGGCATGGCGGCCCGCGTGGCGGAGGCCTGCCACAACCTCAAGAGCAGTGGGACGAAGATCTCCTAGCCACTTGGGCGGCACGGCGGGTATGACTTGTCCTATGGATAACCTTCTCGCCGGGCCGCCCCCGACTCACCTGCCGGACCTGCCCGAGGCCAGGGAGGCGCTCGAATCAGGGGCCAAGGCCGCCGACGTGGCCGCCCGCTTCCCGGCCCACCCGGCGGCCTGGGCCGCGCTCGCGGAGGAATACTTCGCGCAGGGCCACGCCGTCACCTCCTACGCCTTCGCCCGCACGGGCTACCATCGCGGCCTCGACCAGCTGCGCAGGAGCGGCTGGAAGGGCCACGGTCCCATCCCTTGGGAGCACGAGCCCAACCGCGGCTTCCTGCGCTGCCTCTACGCCCTGTCCAGGGCCGCGCAGTCCATCGGCGAGAAGGACGAGGCCGAGCGTTGCCTGCAGTTCCTCAAGGACAGCACCGAAACCGGATATGAGGCGCTGGCCAAGGGTTAGCACCCCATTGGGGGCACGCGCCTTGGGACGAATAGGCAGACTCGGGTAGTCTCTCTACGCAAGAGCCCCTGTCGCACTTGCGCCAGGGGTTTCGTTTTGTGCTCGGGAGACTGAACAATGCCGGCTGCCGTTCTCGTTGGGGCCCAGTGGGGCGATGAAGGCAAGGGCAAGGCCACCGACCTGCTCGGTGGCGACGTCGACTACGTCGTCCGTTATCAGGGTGGCAACAACGCGGGACACACCGTCGTCATCGGTGACCAGAAATACGCTCTGCATCTCCTGCCGACAGGGATCCTGTCGCCGGACGTCGTACCGGTGATCGGCAACGGTGTGGTGATCGACCCGGGGGTGCTGCTGAGCGAGATCGACGGGCTGGCCGCGCGGGGCATCTCCGCCGAGCGCCTGCTGATCTCGTCCAACGCGCACCTGATCATGCCGCACCACAAGGCGCTGGACAAGGTCACCGAGCGCTATCTGGGCAAGGCCAAGATCGGCACCACCGGACGCGGCATCGGCCCCGCGTACGGCGACAAGATCGCCCGGATGGGCGTGCGGGTCCAGGACCTGCTCGACCCGGGCATCCTGGCCAAGAAGATCGAGGTCGCGCTGACCGAGAAGAACCAGGTGCTGACCAAGGTCTACAACCGGCGCGGCATCGACCCGGCCGCCGTGCTGGAGGAGTACCTGGCCTACGCCGAACGGCTCAAGCCGCACATCGCCGACACCTCGCTCGTGCTCTCCAAGGCGCTGGATGAGGGCAAGTTCGTGCTG
The DNA here is from genome assembly GCF_040642995.1 of Nonomuraea sp. NPDC047529. Classification (NCBI taxonomy): domain Bacteria; kingdom Bacillati; phylum Actinomycetota; class Actinomycetes; order Streptosporangiales; family Streptosporangiaceae; genus Nonomuraea; species Nonomuraea sp. NPDC047529. Next base: position 316,431 of record NZ_JBEYTJ010000001.1, read on the forward strand.
CTGGAGGGTGGTCAGGGCACGCTGCTCGACATCGACCACGGCACGTACCCGTTCGTCACCTCCTCCTCGCCGACGTCCGGGGGCGCGTGCGCCGGGGCGGGCATCCCGCCGAACCGGCTCACGAAGATCATCGGCATTCTGAAGGCGTACACGACCCGCGTGGGCTCGGGGCCGTTCCCGACGGAGCTGACCGACGAGACGGGCGAGTGGCTGCGCCAGACGGGCGGCGAGTACGGCGTCACCACCGGCCGCAACCGGCGCTGCGGCTGGTTCGACGCGGTGATCGCCCGCTACGCGACCCGGATCAACGGCATCACCGACTACTTCCTCACCAAGCTCGACATCCTGTCGGGGCTGGAGAGCATCCCGGTGTGCGTGGCGTACGAGGTCGACGGCGTCCGGCACGACGAGATCCCGATGACCCAGACCGACTTCCACCACGCGGTCCCGGTCTACGAGGAGCTGCCGGGCTGGAAGGAGGACATCTCCAACGCCAAGTCGTTCGACGACCTGCCGCCGAACGCGCAGGCGTACGTGCGGACGCTGGAGGAGATGAGCGGGGCGCCCATCTCGGCGATCGGCGTCGGCCCGGGCCGAGACCAGACCGTCGTGGTCCGCTCGCTGGTCTGAGGCTGACCGTAAGGGGGACGGCGTTGCCGTCCCCCTATCGTCGAGGGTTAACAGTTTTTGTATTGCCATACGCTTGATCGCGGGGGAAGGGCGCGGTGTACCGTCAAGGTACAGCGAATGCCCTCTGAGGCGGCAGCTCGTACAACTGCGATCGCAGAAAAAGCCGTGCCCCGGGCGGCATGCGGAGCAGAGGCGGACCCGGGGCGTACAAACTACAGCATACCCCGAGGTGCCGCTACGAGTCAGCCGTGCTCTGGAGGGTTTCGCCATGCGTACTGACGTGCCTGGGTGGATCGAGCGAACGATCTCCGAGCCACGCTTCGCGCCGTACCTTGCCGCGTTCAGCGGAGACAGTTCGCCTGCTTGGAATCTGTACCAGTGGAACGTCGAAGTGTCCGAAGCGTTCTACCAGCCGTTGCATTGGTTGGAGATCAGCCTGCGGAACGCCGAGCATCGTGAACTGTGCGAGAGGTTCGGGCGAGCCGACTGGTGGCACGTGGCTCCGTTGCAGGAGCATGACGCCGACAAGGTGCTCAGGGTGGAGAGCGAGTTGCACCGCAGGAACAACCGTCGCCCCGGCGCGGACAACGTGGTCGCCGAGTTGTCGTTCGGCTTCTGGGTGTCGCTGTTGGGACGTCGGTATGACCGCCACTTGTGGGTGCCCGCTCTCCACCGCGCCTTCCCGCACTACAAGGGGGCCAGGGAGCCGCTGCGTGACAACCTCCAGGCCATGCTGCTCCTGCGTAACCGGATCATGCATCACGAGCCCGTGCACCACCGGCATCTGGCTGCCGATCACGCCAAGATCTATCGCCTGCTCGGCCACGTCGAACCGAAGCTCGTCACATGGCTCCAAACCATCGACCGCCTGCCCGGCGTGCTGGCCCGCCGTCCGGAAGGCGCGCGGTGATGGCCGCACCCGACGGTTACGTGTCGCGGCCCGACATTGCTCGGCTCGCCCAGGTGAAGCGGCCGGCGGTGAGCAACTGGGAACGCCGTCACAAGGGGTTCCCCCAACCGGAGCGCATCGGCGGCGAGGACTACTTCCCTGTCGACTCGATCGCGTCCTGGCTCGACCACCGGCCGATCGCGGTCAATCGACTGCTGCCTGACGAACAGTTGGGAACCACCTTCGGCCAGCGCTTCCGGAGAAACCTTGCGGCGCCGAAGCCGGGTGGCACCGTGGATGCCCCACCCGCGCTGCCGGCCGCCGCTTCTCTGGTGACCCCCGAGGAGGACTTGTGGAGGGGCCTGGAGCGCTTGCGCGGCGTCCATGACGTGGGCTCTTACCGCAATCTGGTACTTGGCCTGATTTACGCGCGGGAACGCGACGGGGCCGGCTGGACAGATGCATCTGGTGACAGAGGACGCGAGTCGGCGTGGGCCACCGACGCCCTGCGAAAGCTGGCATGGGAGATGGACGGCATGCTGCCCGACATCAAGCGCGGGCACATGATGCTCGCCGAAGTCGCCGGCATCGTTGACAGGGCGGTCCGTACGATGGGCGCCGCCGAGGCCTTTCGCGTCTTCATGGATCGCTTCGCACTATGGGAAGGCAAGCGTAGCGGCGAATTTCACACACCACGCTCTGTGGCGCGTGTCTTGGTCGACGTCACCGCAGCCGAGGCGCCGGCACAGGTCTATGACCCGAGCTGTGGATCCGGAGAGCTGCTTCTCGCGGCCGTCGAGCGCGCGCAGGAGACGGATCCCGAACAACAGTTGACGATCCGTGGCGACACGCTCCAGCGGGACAGCCTGCCCCTGGCCCGGATGAACATGGAACTGCACGGCGTCGACGCCCGACTCGGCATCCAGACCCTGGAGGCGCTGTGCGACCCGCGGCCTCCTCATGAGCGCTTTTCCCACATCATCACAAACCCTCCCTTCAACGTCAGAAACTGGTGCGAAGACGATCCGGCGTACCGGCGGCCATGGCGCTACGGCCCCCCTCCACGCGGAAACGCGAATTTCGCCTGGTTGCAGTATGTGCTGGAACGCCTGTCGCCCGGCGGGAGAGCCGCGGTTCTCATGGTGCCCGGCACCGCCTTCTCCGAGAACCCGCGCGAGCGCGCGATTCGCAAGGCTCTCGTGAACGACGGCATGGTGGAAGCACTCATAGCCCTGCCTCCACGCCTCTTCCCCACAACGGGCATCGGCGCCACCGTCTGGGTGCTGGGCCGGGAGGAAAGGCCGCGACAGGAGGTTCTGTTCGTGGACGCGACGGCGATGGGGCGGCTCTCCCGCCGCTACCAACGTGAGCTGTCGAACGAGGATCACGAAGCGATCGCCGGCGTCCTCGCCGACTGGCGCGCGGAGAGGGCGCCGCGGCGCGAGGTGCCGCCCTCTTCGGCAGAGACCATCGAGGAGCTGGGGCGACAGAACTACAACCTCAATCCCAGCAGGTACGTCAGACCAGAGCTTCCAAGCCGTTCGGAGCACGGAGGGCAGGACGTCGAGACACTGCTCCGAGAACTGGACCAGTTGCATGTGGCAGCGGCGAAGGCGGACGCCGAAGCCGACCAGGCGTTGAAGAGACTCACATGGTGAGCGCGTTGATCGGTGAGTTGCCCGCCGGCTGGACCGAGACCAATCTCGCCGAGATCTGCGAACTCACGGCCGGTGCCGCGCTGCAGGAGAGCCCTGACGGGCGCACTACCGTGATCAAACCCAAGAATCTCGTCGGCGGTCGCATCACTGGAACCTTCGATCACGTGAGCGACGAGGAAAGCGGAAGGCTGGCCCGCTACCAGCTCAAGCCCGGAGACATTGCCTGTGTGCGAACCGGCGCGATCGGCCGACACGCGTCGGCGACCTCGGAACATGAGGGTTGGGTGTTCGGCACCGGCATCATCAGGATCCGTCCCAGTGGCGACGTGGACGCGCGCTACCTCGACTCCTACCTGAGCCATCCGGCTGTGCTGGACTGGTTGGAGCGCAACGCGGTACGCAGCCCCATTCCCAATGTCAGCACCGGCGTCCTCGGCACCCTGCCTGTCGCGCTCGCCCCCTTCGAGGTCCAAAGGTCGATCGGCCGCACCCTCCACGTCCTGAACGAGAAGGTGGCGGCCCACGAACGGATCGCCAGGACCACTGCAGCTCTTCGGGACGCGACGATTCCGCTGTTGTTCTCCGGAACGGTCACGATCGCGGCCGAAGAGGAAAGTCCTCTCAGGTGAGGACGGCGGCGGTCATCGGGGTGTGCAGGGTCCAGCCGAGGGTTTCGTAAAGGGCCTGGCCCGCGGCGGTGGCGACCAGGACGCCGGTGCGGGCGCCACGGGACACGGCGGCGGCGGCGACCGCGTTCATGACGACCGTGCCGAGGCCGCGGCGCCGGTGCTCGGCGGCCGTCTCCACCTGGTCGACCACGGCGGCGCGGCCCGCGACGGCGAACTGGCCGCGCGCCGCCACCTCGCCCGCCGCCGTGAGCAGCCGGGCCACGGTCACCCCGGCCCTGGTGGTGACGGCCAGGGTGTAGCCCGCGGGGGCCTTCGGGGTGATGCGCGGCAGGGAAGCGGTGGTCATCATGTACTCCTGCTCCTGCACGGACCACTCCGGGGGCAGCGAGGGAGTGACCGACTCGGCCGGGGCGCAGAGCTTGAGCCAGGTGCCGGGGACGGTGAGCGTGCCGGTCAGGTGGGCCAGGATCTCCGGGGTCGGGGTGGCGACGATGTGCCGCGCCACGTGGCCGGGGAGGCCGACGTCCACTCTGAGGCCCCATGGTTCGGGGACGGGCCGCGGTGCGCTGCGGGAGATCGCCCAGCCATCCACCCATGCCCGGACTGTTGCGGAATGGGCGTGTTTGAGAACCTCCGTCATGGGTTCCAGCTTATTGCAAGGTAGTTGCATTTATCGTGTAATAAGCGGCCGGAGGGTTCGCTTGGCGGCCTTCAGCCTTCGACCAGGGCGTAGCAGGATAAAAAGGACACGGCGTGGCACTGCCTCAGCTGGGCTCGCGCCGGGTAGTGTCCCCGGTGTGCGCGTTGAGATTCATGGTCACCGGGGAGCGCGGGGCCTGTGGCCGGAGAACACCCTGCCAGGGCTGAGCCGCACGATGGAGCTCGGCGTCCATGCGCTTGAGCTCGACGTCGCCCTCACCGCCGATCGCCGCCTCGTGCTCACGCACGACCTCACCGTGTCGGCCGTCACCAGTGCCGACCGCCGGCCACTGCGGCAGGGCGATCCGCTCTTCCCGTACGTGGGCAAGCCGATCAACGCGCTCAGCCTCGCCCAGTTGCGTACGCTCGACGTGGGCGTACGCCTGCCGCGCCACCTCGACGACCCGTTCGCGCTCACCCAGGTCGCCATGCCGGAGACCAGGATGCCCACGCTCGGCGCGGTGCTCGGGCTGGTCAACGCCTACGAGGCCGAGCACGTACGGCTGCACGTCGAGCTGAAGTCCGACCCCACCAGGCCGGAGCTGACGGCCGACCCCGAGATGTTCACCGAGCTGGTGGTGGAGGAGCTCGACCGGCACGGCAGGCTGGGCAACGCCGCCGTCCTCAGCTTCGACTGGCGCGTCATCGGGCACGCGGCCCGGCTCGCCCCGGTGACCAGGCGGTTCGCGCTGATCGAGCTCGACACGCTCCACTGGCACGAGGGCGGGCTGGGCGACGACGTCCCCGCCGCCGCTCGCGAGGCCGGCGCCACCACGCTCTCGCCCGAGCACGTGATGGTCGACGAGAAGCTGATGGCCCAGGCGGCCGCGGCGGACCTCGACGTGGCGGTCTGGACGGTCAACGAACAGGCCCTGGCCGGGCGGATGATCGACCTCGGCGTGGCCGGGATCGTGACCGACTATCCCGACCGCATGCGGGAGCTGTGGCGCGAGCGTGGCCTTGAGCTGCCGGAGGGGGTTCGGCCGCTCAAGCCCGTGAGCGTCTGAGCGCGGCTCGGAGCCGGCCGTCGCGGCGGAAGCCGCTTCAGAGCCAGCCGTTGCGGCGGAAGCCGCGGTGCAGCAGCACGCAGGCCGTGATCATGACGGCCAGCACCGCCGGATAGCCCCAGACCTGCTTGGTCTCGGGCATGAAGTCGAAGTTCATGCCGTAGATGCCGGCGATCATCGTCGGCACGGCCAGGATGGCGACCCACGAAGAGATCTTGCGCATGTCCTCGTTGGCCAGGGCGTTCGAGCGGGCCAGCGCGGCCTGAAGGATCGAGCTGCACAGTTCGTTGGAGGCCTCGACCTGCTCGCAGACGCGTGACAGGTGGTCGCCGACGTCGCGGAAGTACTCGCGCATCTCCGAGGGGATGACGCGGCGCTGCGGCAGCGCCGACAGCGGCGACTGCAACGGGGTGACGGCCCGCTTCATCTCCAGCATCTCCCGCTTGAGCTGGTAGATCCGGTTGATGTCGCGGGAGCTGACGTCGGCGAAGACGGTCGCCTCGACCTCTTCGAGCTCCAGCTGCATCAGGTCGGCCACCTGGAGGTACTGGTCGACGACGTGGTCGGCGATGGCGTGCAGCACGCCGGCCGGGCCGCGGTTCATCAGCTTGGGCTTGTCCTCAAGGCGCTCGCGGACCAGGGTGAGCGGGCAGTGCTCGCCGTGGCGCACGGTCACCACGAAGTCGACCCCGAGGAACACCATGATCTCGCCGGTCGCGATGATCTCGCTGTTGGCGGTCAGCTCGTCGTGGTCGAGGTAGGCGACCGTCTTCAGGACCATGAACAGCGACTCGCCGTAGCGCTCGACCTTGGGACGCTGGTGGGCCTTGACCGCGTCCTCGACGGCCAGGGGGTGCAGGCCGAAGACCTCCGACAGCCACTCCACCTCGGGCGCCTCGGGCTCGTGCAGGCCGACCCAGACGAACGCGTTCGCGCCGTCGGCCTTGTTGTTGTGCTCGCGTACGAGTTCGAGGGACTCGACGATGCCCGGGGCACAGACCTTCTTGCCCTGGATGTAGGCGCCGAATTCGACGATGGAGTCGACAGGGGGCACGCAGACCTCACGCGCCGGCTTGGCCGACGGACGTGCGACGTGCGGCTGAACAGGGTGACGGTTGATGCGACGGAAAAGCGTGGACGAGCGCATGGCAGTCCCTTTCCGCCCGACCTGGCACGCTCCACGCGCGATGAAAAGTCACCTCAATCGACACAAATGCGTGGAGGCACGATCAGGCTGCCGGATTGGAGTGGTCGGGGGTAACTGGGGCGTACGTGGGAGAGCACGTACTGCTGGGATCACCAGGTTTCATCCCGGACCACCTCCAATCACAAGAGACGCCGCAAAGCCGCCTTAACCTACCACAGGCGGGTGAACCCAAACGACGATACTCGCCGGAGGGCTCTGGGATCAGGTAGAACCACACAAAGATGCGCACTTGTTCCGGCATCAGCGGTGCCCGCGAAGTCCCCGGGACGTGCCCGAGACCCGCGCCGGGCGGGGCGGCGGGGCCTGCGACAATGGGGCACGTGCGCGTTCTAGTCATTGGTTCCGGAGGGCGTGAGCACGCCCTGTGCCGTTCGCTCAAACTCGATCCCCAGGTCAGCGAGCTCCACTGTGCTCCCGGTAACGCGGGCATCGAAGGCGTCGCGACCGTTCATCCCGTCGATCCCGTCGATCCCGCGCAGGTGGCCGGGCTGGCCGCGCGGCTGGGGGCCGACCTCGTCGTGGTCGGGCCGGAGGCGCCGCTCGTCGCGGGCGTGGCCGACGCCGTGCGCGAGGCCGGCATCGCCTGTTTCGGGCCGACCCGCGAGGCGGCCATGCTCGAAGGCTCCAAGGCGTTCGCCAAGGAGATCATGAAGGCCGCCGACGTGCCGACCGCCCGGGCGCGCACGTGCGAGACCGAGGCCGAGGCCGCCGCGGCGCTCGACGAGTTCGGCGCCCCCTACGTCGTCAAGGACGACGGTCTGGCGGCGGGCAAGGGCGTGGTCGTCACGCGCGACCGCGACCAGGCGCTGGAGCACGCGCGGGCCTGCGAGCGGGTGGTGATCGAGGAGTTCCTCGACGGGCCCGAGGTGTCGCTGTTCGCGCTCTGCGACGGCAGCACGGCGGTGCCGCTCCAGCTCGCCCAGGACTTCAAGCGGGCCTACGACGGCGACGAGGGGCCCAACACCGGCGGCATGGGCGCGTACACGCCGCTTCCCTGGGCTCCGGAAGGGCTCACCGAGCAGGTCATGCGCGAGGTCGTGCATCCGACGATCGCCGAGCTGGGGCGGCGCGGGCTGCCGTACCAGGGGGTGCTCTACGTGGGGCTGGCCCTGACCTCGAAGGGGCCGAAGGTGGTCGAGTTCAACGCCCGCTTCGGCGACCCCGAGACGCAGGTGCTGCTCGACCGGCTGGAGACGCCGCTCGGCGGGCTGCTGATGGCGTGCGCGACCGGCGAGCTCGGCCCCGACCCGGTGTTCAAGGACGGCTCGGCGGTGACCGTGGTGATCGCGGCGGAGAACTACCCCGACGCGCCGGTGAAGGGCGACGTGATCACCGGCCTGGCCGAGACCGAGCACGCGTACGTCATCCACGCCGGCACCACGCGCGGCCCCGGCGGCGAGGTCGTCTCCAACGGCGGCCGCGTGCTGACCGTCGTCGGCAGCGGCCCCGACCAGGAGAGCGCCCGCCGCAACGCCTACGACCTCGTTGATCGCGTCGAGCTGCGCGGCTCGCACCACAGGACGGACATCGCCCGATGAAGCACCTGCACTCCGGCAAGGTACGCGACCTCTACGAGACCGACGAGGGCCTGCTGCTGATGGTCGCCTCCGACCGGATCTCGGCCTTCGACTACGTGCTGGAGCCGGACATCCCCGACAAGGGCGCCATCCTCACGCAGATGTCGCTGTGGTGGTTCGACCAGCTCAAGGACGTCGTGCCCAACCACATCGTGTCCGGGGGCGAGGAGGCGCGCAGCGTGGTGTGCAAGCCGCTGCGCATGGTCCAGGTGGAGTGCGTGGCCCGGGGCTACCTGACCGGCGGCGGCCTGTCGGAGTACCGCGCGACCGGCACGGTGTCCGGGGTGCCGCTGCCCGCCGGGCTGGAGGACGGTTCCCGGCTGCCGGAGCCGATCTTCACCCCCTCGTCCAAGGCCCCGCAGGGGGAGCACGACGAGCCGATCTCCTTCGAGCAGGTGGTCGCCGAGGTCGGCGCGGAGACCGCCGAGGAGCTGCGGCGCATCACCATCGACGTCTACACGCGCGGCGCGGAGATCGCCCGTGAGCGCGGCATCATCCTGGCCGACACCAAGATCGAGCTGGGCTGGGACGCCGACGGCGTGCTGACGCTGGGCGACGAGGTGCTGACCCCGGACTCGTCGCGGTTCTGGCCGGCCGACGAGTGGAAGCCGGGCCGGGCGCAACCTTCTTTCGATAAGCAATATGTACGTGATTGGCTGCTCTCGCCCGAATCCGGATGGGACAAATCCTCCGGAAACCCCCCGCCTCGACTTCCCGACCATGTTGTCGAGCGCACGAGGCAGCGATACCTGGAAGCGTATGAGCGCATCACGGGGGCTTCCTTTAGCGGATGATTCGGCTGGGCCACCTGGTGTTAGCGACTACTGTTGGCCCGATCGAGCCTCACCGTTGATTTCAAGGAGCCGCACGAATGGTCCGTTACCGCGTGCGCGGTGGCAACGCACTGCGTGGAACCGCGTTCATCCAGGGCGCGAAGAACGCCGTGCTTCCCATGATCGGCGCGGCTCTGCTGGCCGCCAAGGGCCGTACGGTGCTGCGGAACGTGCCGATCATCGAGGACGTCCGGCGTGCCATCGAGCTGGCCGAGGCGATCGGCGCGTACGTGGAGCTGCACGAGTCCGAGCGCACGCTGGTCATCGACGCCTCCAGGCTGAGCAGCCCGGTGCTGCCCGCCGAGATCGCGCGCCGGTTCCGCGGCTCCGTGCTGTTCACCCCGGCGCTGCTCCACCGGCTGGGCGAGGCGATCGTCGAGGGCGTCGGCGGCTGCAACCTCGGCAGCCGCAACCTCGACTTCCACTACCTGGGCTACAAGCGGCTCGGCGCGGTCGTCGACGAGGGCGAGACCGTCATCCACGTCAAGGCCAGCGGCCTGACCGGCGCGACGCTCTACCTCGACACCCCCTCCCACACCGGCACCGAGAACCTGATCATGGCCGCCGCCCTGGCCAAGGGCACGACGGTGATCGAGAACGCGGCCCTTGAGCCCGAAGTGCTCGACGTCATCGACATGCTCACCAAGATGGGCGCGCGCATCAGCGGCGGCGGCACCGGGTTCATCACCGTCGAGGGCGTGGAGGAGCTGCACGCCGTCGAGCACACCGTGATGCCCGACCGGCTCGACGCGGGCGTGTTCGCGATGGCCGCGGCGATCACCGGCGGCGAGCTGAGCCTCGTGGGCACCGGCCTCGACCTGGGCGTCGTCCGCTACAAGCTGGAGCAGATGGGCGTCGACTTCGCCCGGCAGGGCGCGGTGCTGCATGTGCGGTGCGACCGCCCGCTGCGGCCCATCAACATCATCACCGACACCTACCCGGGGTTCGCGACCGACCTGCAGTCGCCGATGATGACCGTGGCCGCCCTGGCCGACGGCACCAGCTACATCCACGAGCGCATCTTCGACGGCCGCTTCGCCCTGGCCGGCGAGCTCAACAAGATGGGCGCCGACGTCGAGGTCGACGGCAGCCGGGCCGTCGTACGCGGCCGCACGCCGCTCACCGGCGCGCAAGTCACGGCGCACGATCTGCGCTCCGGTATCGCGCTCGTGCTCGCCGGTCTGGCGGCCGAAGGAGAGACCGTCATCGAGTCGGGATACCTCATCGATCGCGGCCACGCACATCTCGCGTCGCGAATGCGCGCGCTCGGCGCGGACATTACACGAGAGATTTCTGAGCGCTAAAAAAGATGAGAAAAACCGCGTTGAGCTGCTGAGACTTCTTGTCGGGCGGTCAACCAGAACGACTTTCCGGAAAAGTCGGGCGTGACATTACGGCCCCCGCGAGCGATCGTTCCAAAAGAGAGCACTGCAACGGACGGCAGGATGGGACGAACATTGGTCGAGAGGGCCGAAGAAACTCCCCGAGTGTCACGCCCGGGCGCCATGACACCGGACCTCACCATCGGCGTGGTCGGACCCCACGACCTGGTCGAGCGAGTCATGCTGATGGGTCACGCCGCGGCACCGCTGCCGTGTCGCCTGGTCGCGGCCGCGTACCGCGACGAACAGGAGGCGCCCGACAAGGTGACGCGGCTCGGTCCCGGTGTCGACGCATGTCTGTTCGCCAGCCCGGTCCCTTATGACCTGGCCAGGCGATCAGGCGTGCTGACGATGCCCGCGACCTACGTGCAACTTGGTGGAGCGGCATTGGTGGCGGCGCTGGCCAAGGCGGCGCTGGACACCCGGATGGACCCGCAACGGGTCAGCGTGGACGTGGTCAGCAGGGCGGACGTCGAGGAGGCGTACACCGACCTCGGCATACCGGCCACGGACGTGCACAGCCGCGACGAGCCCGGCGCCACGGGCACGATCGCGGCCTACCACGAACGGCTGGCCCGCCAGGGCGCCACCTCGGGAGCACTGACGTGCCTGCCCGCGGTGGCCGAACGCCTGCATGCCGCGGGCGTACCGGTCATCAGGATCAGGCCGACCTCGGCGGCGGTCCGGACGGCGCTGCACACCGCGGCGCTGCTCGGGGCGCATCACCGGCTGGAGGAGTCACAGCTCACCGTGGTGCTGGTGGAGGTGCCGACGCTGCGCGAGCCCGTGCGGCGCGCGGCGCCACGCTACTGGCGCGACGAGCTGCGGCTGTCGCTGCACCGGCTGCTGGTCCAGGAGGCGAACCGGATCAACGCGACCGTCTGGCCGATCGACGATCACAGTTACCTGGTCACCGCGACCAGGGGCTCGATCGCCGCGGCCACCGACGGGTTCAGGGTGTTGCCCTTCGCGGCCAGGATCCGGGACGAGCTGGGGCTGGCGGTCGAGGTGGGCGTCGGGATGGGGCGTACGACACACGACGCGGAGTCGCACGCGCGGGCCGCGCTGGCCCGCACCCAGGCGGGCAAGCAGGCCCAGGGGTTCGCGGTGGACCGCGAGGGCCGGGCCCTCATCCCGGCCCCTCGGATGCCACCCACCGGGTCGAACGCGCTCAAACCGAAGGGCGTGGAGGTACTGGCCAGGCTGGCGGCCAAGCTCGAAGGCGGCGACACGGTGGTCGACGCCGAGGGCGCGGGCAAGATGCTCGGGGTGACGCCACGCACGGCTCGGCGGTTGCTGCGCACGCTGGTTGACGAGGGACTCGCGTGGCCGCTACCGCCGAACCGCACCCCGCAGCCGGGGCGTCCGCGTCAGCTCTACCGGCTCATCGTGGAGAAGCTCGGACCGCGGTGACCGTACGGGGCCCGTCGCCCCCTTTCCGGGGCGACGGGTGCCGAATTCTTGACCTCGGGAGTCAAAGGTACAGACAATCCTGTTGACTCTTGGGGACTTATTGGTTGACCCGAGTAGATCCGGGTATGTTCACAACGCCCCCGATCGACGGGATTCGGACGGGGGCGCCAAACTTTCCCCTCCCCTTCACGCGGAATACGTCTGCAAGGGGCTGTGGGCCACCTGACGGGGCTGATCAGCCGACCGACATGTCTGGATATAGCCGGTCGTTTCGGCTGGACTGGGGGCGCTTTCAGCAGGCGCACGCGATCCCGGACACCGGCGCCGTCAGCGCGTCGATCGGCCGCCGCGTGACGCCGGACGCGGTCTCGACCGGAAAACCCTCTCTGGCCCAGTACTCGAAGCCGCCGAGCATCTCCTTGACCGCGTACCCGAGCCTGGCGAACTCCAGGGCGGCCCGCGTGGCGCCGTTGCAGCCGGGGCCCCAGCAGTAGGTGACGACGGTGACACCCGCGGGGATCAGGCCGGCGGCCCCTGTGGCGATCTCCGCCGTGGGCAGGTGCACCGCCCCCTGGACGTGCCCCTGGTCCCAGCTCTCCCGGCTGCGGGAGTCGACGACCACCACGCCCGGCGCGCCGGCGGCCAGGTCGGCGGCCACGTCCGAGACGTCGGTCTCGAAGGACAGGCGGGCGGCGAAGTGGGCGAGGGCGGCGGCGTTGGGGGCGGCCGGGGTGGAGGTGACGGCTGACATCTACGACATATCCCTTCATTGCTGGACAGTCGCGATCGTCTCAGCCGGCCCGCCCTCCTCAACAGTGGCGCGAAAGCCGCCTATCGCTAATATCCCGCCAGGGTCCGAAGTCTGATACTCGCCGGTGTTATGTCCGAGTGGCCCGGTAAGGTCATGACCCATGAGTGCGAACACCACTGACAGCCGGGCTACCCTCCTGGTCTGGAGCGCCCTGGCGATCGTGTACGTGGTGTGGGGCTCGACCTACCTCGGCATCAGGATCGCCATCGAGACCATGCCCCCGATGCTGAGCGGCGCGCTGCGGTTCGTGACGGCCGCGCTGCTGCTGGGCGGCTTCCTGATGATCAGGAAGGGCCTTGAGCCGTTCCGGGTGTCGTGGCGGCAGTTCTGCGGGGCGGGGCTCGTCGGCCTGCTCCTGCTGACCAGCGGCAACGGCATGGTCGCCGTGGCCGAACAGCACATCTCCAGCGGCCTGGCCGCGCTGCTCGTGGCCTCCGTGCCGCTCTGGCTGGTCGTGTTCCGGATCATGGTCAGGGACCGGCCGGCCGTGCTGACGCTGGCGGGCGTGCTCGTCGGGTTCGGCGGCGTCGCCGCGCTGTCGGTGACCGGCGGCCAGTCGGTCGACACCACCGGGATCGTGGTGATCCTGGTCGCCTCGTTCTCGTGGTCGATCGGCTCGTTCCTGTCGGCGCGCATCCCCATGCCCGCCAACCCCTTCGCGGCCAGCACGATCGAGATGCTGGTCGGCGGCGCCGGCCTGGCCGTGACCGGCACCGCACTCGGCGAACGGCTCGACCTGACGGCGATCTCCGGACGCTCCTGGATGGCGCTGGCCTACCTGGTGCTGGTCGGGTCGCTGGTCGGCTTCACCGCCTACACCTGGCTGCTGGGGAACGCGCCGATCTCGCTGGTGTCCACGTACGCGTACGTCAACCCGGTCGTCGCCGTGCTCCTCGGCGTGCTGATCGTGAACGAGCACGTCACCCCGCAGATCATCGCCGGGGGCGCGGTGATCCTGGTCGGCGTCGCCCTGGTGGTCTCCACCGAGCGACGCGCCAGGACCAGGGCCGCGGCCCTCGCCCAAGAGGTCAGCGCCTAACCGCGGAACTCCTTGGCCGCGGTGAGGAAGGCGTCGTTGGCCTCGGGGTCGCCGATGGAGACCCGGGCGCCCTCCCCCGCGAACGGCCGCACGGCCACGCCCTCCACCGCGCAGGCGGCGGCGAAGTCGAGGGTGCGCTCGCCGAGCCGCAGCCAGACGAAGTTCGCCTCGGTCGGCGGCACCGTCCAGCCCTGCTCGATCAGCGACTCGCGGACGCGGCTGCGCTCCTCGACCACCCGCTCGACCCGCTCCAGCAGCTCGTCCTCGGCCTTGAGGGAGGCGACGGCGGCGATCTGCGCGAGGTGGTTGACGGCGAACGGGATGATCGTCTTGCGGACGGCCGCCGCCACCGGCTCGGGCCCGATCAGGTAGCCGACCCGCAGGCCCGCCAGCCCGTACGCCTTGGAGAACGTGCGCAGGACGCAGACGTTCGGGCGGTCGCGGTAGAGCGTCAGGCCGTCGGGGACGTCCTCGTCGCGGACGTACTCGCGGTAGGCCTCGTCCAGCACCACGAGCACGTTCTCCGGCACGCGGTCGAGGAAGGACAGCAGCGCGTCGCGGCGGATCGCGGTGCCGGTGGGGTTGTTGGGGTTGCACACGAAGACCATGCGGGTACGGTCGTTGATCGCCTCCGCCATGGCGTCCAGGTCGTGGTCCTCGCCCGCGAGCGGCACCTGGACGGACGTCACCCCGGACAGGTCCGCCAGCAGCGGGTACGCCTCGAACGACCGCCACGCGTAGACGACCTCGACGCCGGGCTCGCCGACCGACTCGAACAACTGCTGGGCGACGGTGACCGAGCCCGCGCCGAGCGCGATGTGCTCGAACGGCACGTCGTACCGCTCGGCGATGGCCTCGGTCAGCTTGACCGCGCCGGGGTCGGGATAGCGGTTGATCTGACGGGCGCCCTCGGCGACTGCCTCCACCACGGAGGGCAGCGGGTCGTAGGGGGATTCGTTCGAGGACAGCTTGTACGACCGGCCGTCGGCGGAGACCACGGCCTTGCCCGGCTTGTAGGGGGGCATGGTGTCCAGGATGTGGCGGAAACGAGGCATACAACCACCTTAGGCCAGGCGCTTCATCAGCACCGGGACGGGAGCGGATGACGGCGTTCCCAGCGGGTCTCGCCGTCGTGGACGAGGTCGGTGGCGTGCAGACCGGCGCGGGCGGCGACGGCGGCGGAGGCTGCGTGGTCGGGGTGGACGTGGGCGACGACCGTGCCGATGCCCTGGGCGTCGCACCAGGCGACCAGGGCGCGGGCGGCCTCGGCGGCCAGACCTCGGCCCTGCCACGGCACCCCGATCACCCAGGCGATCTCGGCCGTCCCTTCGTCGACGGTCGCCTGAACGTAGCCGGTCAGGCGGCCGTCGGCGCGCAGGCGCAGCACCCAGTTGTGCCAGCCGGACGGGCCCGCGACCAGGCGTTCGTAGCGGGCGCGCAACTCCTGCTCAGTGGCGGGGACGCCGCCGATGAACTCGTGCAGGCGCTGGTCGGCGAGCACGGCCGCCATCTCCGCGGCGTGCTCCACCCGCAGGGGTACGAGGGTCAGGCGAGGGGTCTCGATGACGTCCGCAGCGCAGTCCGGGTGGGAGGTCATTCCTGCAGCATAGGGGGGTGGAGGAGTTCGGCCGGGCCGCGGCGGTAGAGCTTGGCGGGGCGGCCGCCGTCTCTGGTGGTGGTGGCGCCCGTCTCCACCAGGAAGCCCTCGGCCTTGGTGACCTTCCGGTGGAAGTTGCGGGGATCGAGGGGGCGGCCCCAGACGATCTCGTACACCCGGCGCAGGTCCGCGACGGTGAACTCCGGCGGGCAGAAGGCCGCGCCCAGGGACGTGTACTCCAGCTTGGCCCGGGCCCGCTCGACCCCGTCGAGCATGATGCGGCGGTGGTCGAAGGCCATGACGTTCAGCGCCTCGACCGGCTGCCAGCTCATGTGCGCCTTCTCCGAGGCCGGCAGGTCGGGGGCCAGGCCCAGGTAGGCGACGCTCAGGACGCGCTGACGCGGGTCGCGGTCGGGGTATCCGTACGTCTGGAGCTGCTCCAGGTGCACCGGGGCGCCCGGGAGGCCGGCGCGCTCGGCGAGGACGCGGTGGGCGGCGGCCGGCAGGTCCTCGTCGAGCTGGATGAAGCCGCCGGGCAGCGACCAGCGGCGCAGGAACGGCGGGTTGTCGCGCCGCCACACCAGAGCGCTGAGAGCATGGTTGCGTACGGTGAGCACGACCAGGTCGACGCTGACCGGGATGCTCGGGACCATGGACGGCACGTTACACGGAGTCCCGTCTGCCCTATGCGGATATGCGTACGTGGAGCGGCGTCGTGGCCTGCTTACCCGACGCCCCCTTGATCCCTATCTTGACCCATTCCCCGGGCGGCACCTGGGTCCAGTCGAACGGCACCCAGGCCGTCGCCATCCGGGCCGGGTGCTCGTCCAGCGGGTCCTTGTCCAGCCAGCCGACGGCCGAGACCACCAGCTCCTTGGTGCCGCCGGACCATTCGAGCAGGACCGTGCTGCCGTCGAGGTTGTAGCCGCGCACCTCGACGCCGTCCTGGGGGTCGCGGGGCCGCCTGATGGCGTCCACGGCGATCGGGCGCTGCCAGTCGGAGGCGATCTCGTCCTGGAGCGAGGGGTCGCCGCAGGTCATGAAGTCGCTCCACATGTAGGAGACGATCTTCTGGACGTACCGGCCGGCCATCGTGACGGCCTGGTCGAGGCGCTTCTTGTCGGTCTGGCCGCGGGTGCCCTGCGGGGCGCACGGCTGCTTGCCGGACGGCTCGAACGCCTCCACGTTCGCCCACAGCTCCACCTCGTGACCGGCCTGGAGCATCTCGTCGCGCGCCTTGGCCATCTCCCGGTAGTAGTCGCGGGTCGAGCCGTGGTACGCGGTGCCGTACGCGGCCTCTCCCACCACCGGACGCAGCCGGTCGTCCACCTCGGTGTCGCGCTCGTCCGGCCAGAACAGGCCGACCTTGCCCGTCCCGCGGCTGTCCTGCGGGGCGATGATGCCGACGCCGGTCCTTGCCAGCGCCTTGAACGCTTCGGCCACCTGCGCCGGCGTCTGGCCGAAGCCGACCCGCTTGCGGGCGTCGAGGTACGGGCTGATCAGGATCGGTTTGCCCAGCTCCTGCTCCACGATCCGGTGCTGGTCGGCGTACACCTCAAGGGTGGGATTGGTGGCCAGCGTGGCGCCCATCTGCACCTCGAACGGCTGGTAGACGCCGCCCAGCGCCTGCCGGTCGGCGAAGCGCACGCCGTAGTCCTGGAGGATGCGCCGGGTCAGCGTGGTGAGGGTGCCGATGTGCCGCTTGTTCGCCCTGGTCGGCGTCGCGGGGTCGCGCGGGGCGAGCGGCAGCGCGGGGAACACCCGCATGCCGAACTGGTCGGCCAGGTCGAGCAGCTCCTTCAGGCTGTCCTTGGCCGAGCCGGCCACCAGGATCATGTCGTAGGAGGTGGCCTTCTTGCTGAAGTCGCAGGTGGAGTCGTCGGAGCCGTCGGGCGGGGTGACCATGCGGTAGTAGATCCGGTCGCCGACCTTGACCCGGTGTTCCATCTTGGGGCAGCGGAACAGGTCGTCGCCGAACGCCTCGTCGGTGCGGTAGACGTACGTGCGCCCGACCCGGTTCCCGGGGTTGGCCTTCCTCAGGTCCTGCTCAAGCGCGTCGCGGCAGCTCTGGCCGTCTTCCTCGCACGCCTTGTACAGCGGGTCGAGCGAGCCGTCCTTCGCCAGCACCTCGCCGGTGTCGGAGACGCCGCGGAACTGCAGGCCGTACCCGATCCTGATGATCGTGTCGCCGCCGGCCCGGTGGATCTCCTGGAGCTGGTGACGCCAGGTGCAGGGGTTCGACTTCGGCGTGATCCAGTAGCCGGTGACGGCGTAGAAGTTCTTGGTGGTGGTGTCGAACGTTCCACAGGGGTCGGTGAACTCCTTGACCTTCGGCGGCGGCGGCTTCGACACCGTCCTGGACGGCTTCGGCGTGCTCGACGAGGACGCGACCGGCCGCTCGGACGACGACGGGAAAAGGATGATCACCACCGCGACCACGGCCAGGACGGCTGCGCCCACGAGCAGGAAGAGCCATCGCACGTTCAGGAACCTACCGCTCTCGTGATCTGCCGGAGATAAACCGCTATCGCGTGATACCGGCCCATGCCTCAAGCTGGGACACGAACCGCTTGGCAGAGTTCGGCCAGTGGTGGTTCGCGCGGGCCGCCGCGTAACCGCGAGCGCCCTGCGCCCGCCGTTCGCGCACGTCGTCCCGCAGCGTCAGCACCGCCTGCGCGACGGCCTTGGGGTCCTCCCAGGGCACCACGACCCCGCTGTCGTACCGCTCCACCAGCTCGACCGCGCGCGGCGACGGCGTCGTGATGACCGGGATGCCGTGCGCCATGTACTCAATGATCTTGGTGGGCATCGAGTGCCGGTAGTTGGGCTCGTCGTGCAACAGCGACAGCCCGGCCAGCGCACCGTCGAGCCGCTTGAGCGCCTCGTCGTTGGGCATGAAGTCGCGCCACTCCAGCAGGCCGTCGGCGACGGCCTGGTTGAGCATGGGACGGCTCTGCGGATCGGCGTACCCGATCAGCTCCACCGCCACCCGGTACGGCTGGAGCAGCTTGGCCACCTCGACGGCCTCGAACACGCCGCGCGCCCGCGACAGCCACCCGAGGTAGACCACCCGGTCGTCGCCCGGAGGCGTCACCGAGTCCGGCACCCACGTCTCGTTCGGCACGATCAGATGGGCGTGCTTGAACCGGCCCGCGTAGGCGGTCTCGGCCAGCAGCAGGTTCATGTGCCGCTCGGCCGTGCCCTCCAGCATGCGGGCGAAGAAGCGCACCGGCGGGCGCAGGAACGAGGGCAGCCACGGCTTGAGCGAGAGCGTCGCCGGGGTGTCCTCGTGCACGTCCCACACCACCGGCGGCCGGTTGCGCACGCCCCAGACCGCGAACAGCAGCTCGGGGTCGTGGATCAGGACCAGGTCGACCTTGTTCCGCATGCGCTTGAACAGCCGCCGGGCAGCCCAGACGGCCGCCATGCGCTTGCGCTGGGCGGCCCTGGGCAGATCGACCCCGTTGACCCATGGACGCGGTACGACCCCGTGCGCCGTGAAAGAGGCGGCATACGTGACCTCATGACCGGCATCCACGAGGGCACGGATCTGCCGATGCAGAATTCTCGCGTCCTCGGGGTTATGCACCACCGTCATGACGAGCACGTGCACTGCGCGCAGCCCTCCGTCGCTACAGCCGCTCGACGCGTTCACCCTCGGTGAGCACACCGCGGGTGTCCAGCACGAGCTTGGCCTTAGCCTCGACCATGGCCAGATCGAACGCGGCGTGCTGCTGCAACAGCAGCGACACGTCGGCGTTGACCACGGCCTCGGTCAGGTTCTCTTCCCGTGGCACCGGAGTACCGTCGACCGACCACTCCTTGACGTACGGATCGGCGAACGAGAGCTCGGCCCCCAGCTCCAGCAGCGCACGCGCCACAGGCAGAGCCGGAGTTTCCCGTTCGTCGGCGATATCCGGTTTGTACGTGACGCCGAGCATAACCACTCGGGCGCCGTTCACGGGCTTCTTATGTCTGTTCAGCAGTCGCTGGACGCGGGCCACCACGTAGGACGGCATGCGCTCGTTGATCTCCTGGGCCAGCTCCACGAACCTGAACGGGTACCCGAGCTTGCGCACGGTGTACGACAGGTACGAGGGGTCCACGGGGATGCAGTGACCGCCGACGCCCGGCCCCGGCAGGAACTTCTGGAAGCCGAACGGCTTGGTGGCCGCGGCCTCGATCGACTCCCACAGGTTGATGCCGAGCTCGTCGCAGAAGATCGCCATCTCGTTGACGAGGGCGATGTTGACGTGCCGGTAGGTGTTCTCCAGCAGCTTGGCCATCTCGGCCTCGCGGGTGCCGCTGACCGGCACCACCTGCTCGATGAACTGCTTGTAGAACGCCGTCGCCCGGTCGCGGCAGACCGGCGTGTAGCCGCCCACGACCTTCGGGGTGTTCTTGAGCCCGAACTTCGGGTTGCCCGGGTCGATGCGCTCGGGCGAGAAGGCCAGGTGGAAGTCCACGCCGGCGGCCAGGCCCGACTGCTCCAGCAGCGGGCGGGCCACCTCGTCGGTGGTGCCGGGCCAGGTGGTCGACTCAAGGACGACGAGCGTGCCCTTGCTGAGGTTGCGGGCGACGGTCTGGGTCGCGCCCTCGACCGCGGACAGGTCGGGACGGTGGTCCTCGTCCAGCGGGGTGGGAACGCAGATGACGATCGTGTTGCTTCTGGCCAGCACGGACTCGTCCAGCGTCGCGCTGAATCCGTTCGCCAGCATGTGATCGAGGTCAGCGTCGGTCAGGTCATCGATGTAGGACTGCCCGGCGTTGAGCGCGTCGACCTTCCGGGGGTCCACGTCCACGCCGACGACCCGGAGCCCGGCGGCGACCGCTTCCTTCGCGAGCGGCATGCCGACGTAGCCCAAGCCGATGACAGCCAAGTCGATTTCTGTCACAGCAGTGCCTTCGAGAGCCGGAAACAACACTTCATGGTCGCAAAGGTTATCTCAAGTCCACCTAGCTCACGCCTAATGCGACCGAACCCGTCACAACGTACAGGCAACGTGGAGGTCATCTTTCGGCAAGCGATCGGTATAGAGCTTGATAAGTCTCGGCAACGCGACTCCACGTCCGCTTCGCCGCGACTTCGGCCCGTCCGGCCTCGCCCATCTCCGAGCGCCTGGCCGGGTCCTCGCGGAGGCCGGCGATCGCCTTGGCCAGCTCGGCCGGGTCGCCCGCCGGGACCAGCAGGCCGGCCCCGTCGGAGCCGACCAGCTCCGACAGCGCGGGCAGGTCGCTGAGCACCACCGGCTTGCCGAGCGCCATCGCCTCGACGGGCTTCAGGGGCGTGACGAGCCGGCAGACCCGCAGGTCCTCGCGCGGGCAGGCGAAGATGTCGATGGCGTCCTGGGCCTGCAGCGCCTCGTCGGGGCCGACCCGTCCGGGCAGGACGGCGTCGCGCAGCCCGAGCTCCTCGACCAGGGCGAGCAGGTTCTCGCGCTCGGCGCCGTCGCCCACGATGAGCACCCGCACCGGCGTGCGCTCGTCGCGCAGCAGCGCGGCGGCGCGCAGCAGGGTCGCGAAGCCCTCGTAGGCCACGATGCTGGACACCGAGCCGACCACGATCTCGCCGGGGGCGATGCCGTACGCGTCGCGGAAGGACGCGCCGTCGTAGTGGGCCGACAGCAGGGTGTCGTCGACGGCGTTGGGCGCCAGGTGGATGCGCTCCCTGGGCACGCCCCGCTCGACGATCTCCGTGGCCATCGTCTCGGCCAGCGTGACGACCGCGTCGGCCTCGCGCATGAGGAACGCCTCGCGCTCGCGCTGGAGCACGTGCCGCTGGCTGCCGACCCGGATCGGGTCGCGCGAGGCCCACGTCTCCTCCAGGAAGCCGCGTACCTCGTAGACGAAGGGGGTGCCGGTCCGGTCGCGGACGGCGTGGGCGACCGAGCCGTTGCGGTGGTCGGTGGCGGCGTGCAGGACCTGCGGCCGCAGCTGCTCGACCAGGCGGGTGACGCCCTCGGCGCCCTTGACCATGCGGCCGCGCATCTCGAACGGCACCTCGCCGTGCCCGTCGGGCAGCAGGCGGTAGTACGGGATGCCGTCGATCTCCTCGTGCGGGGGCGCGTCGGCGTGGCCCTGGAGCATCGGCCAGCCCCAGCTCGTCACCACGTGCGGGTCGAGCCCGGCCGCCTTCTGGGAGGAGACGATCCGGTGGGTGCGCACGGTGTAACCGGCCTGCGTGTACGGCAGCGCGTTGGTGACCAGGTGCAGCACGCGACCCGCGACGCGCTCGCCGATGGCGATCTTCGGCGCGGGCGGGATCGGGTCGGGGCTGATGGCGGCCAGCTCGCCGCGGTAGTAGGCGGCCCTGCGCTTGACGAAGGGGTACTTCGTGTGCGCGTCGAGCACGTCGGCGGCCTCGGAGACCCGGCCGGCGTCCCAGTGGGCCTTGGCCTCGTTCCACGGCGCCTTGATCATGCGCATGCCGAGCTTGCGGACCATGCGCCGGGCGCCACGGGCGGCGGGCCAGGCCACGCTGCCGACGATCGGGCGGAGCTTGGGCGGGAGCGCGTCGGCGGCTGCCTGCGCCACGCGGACGGGGTCGGACTTGACCTTCGTCACGACGACGCGGGAAACGATGACGGGGTGCTGGACGAAGCCTTTGAGAAGTCCCCCGACGCCGGCCCGGGCGGACTTCGCGGAAACCTTGGAGGAGTCTTGACGACTGGCGTCGGATGCCACGCTGGGACCGTACCATAGGCAGCGTTTTTTCCCTTCCGCTATGAAAGGCGAGGTCAATGAGGGAGAACCCCCTGGTCCTGCACGTTTTGGGTGCTCGTCCCAATTTCGTGAAAGCGGCCCCGGTGGTGCGTGCACTCGGTGAACTCGGCGTACGGCAGGGCATCATCCACACCGGGCAGCACTACGACGCGCTGATGTCGGACGTCTTCTTCGCCGACCTCGGGCTGCCCGAGCCGGTGGCCAACCTGGCGGTGGGCTCCGGCACGCACGCCAGGCAGACCGCGGCCCTGCTCGTGGGCCTGGAGGACGTATTCGTCGCCCAGGAGCCCGACCTCGTCGTGGTCTACGGCGACGTGAACTCGACGCTGGCCGCGATCCTGGTCGCCGCCAAGCTCGGCATCAGGACCGCGCACGTCGAGGCGGGGCTGCGCTCGTTCGACCGGGGCATGCCCGAGGAGGTCAACCGGGTCGTCACCGACGCGCTGGCCGACCTGCTGTTCGTCACCTCGCCCGAGGCCCTGGCCTACCTGGCGTCGGAGGGCGTTCCGCCCGCGAAGGTGCATCTGGTGGGCAACCCGATGATCGACAGCCTGTTCGCCGCGCTGCCCTCGCTGGACCCGGCGCCCGTGGTGGCGCGGCTGGGCCTGCCGGCCCGGTACGCCGTGGCGACCCTGCACCGCCCGGCCAACGTGGACACGGCCGAGGCCGCCAGGGAGCTGGTCGAGGCCGTGCTGGAGGTGTCGCGGCGGACGCCGGTCGTGGTGCCGGTGCACCCGCGCGGCAAGGCGCGGCTGGCCGAGGCGGGCCTGGTGGACGGCGACACGATCAAGGTCATCGAGCCGCTGGGTTATGTGGACTTCCTCTCACTCGTCCGGGGCGCGGCGCTGGTCGTCACCGACTCCGGCGGTGTGCAGGAGGAGACGACCATGCTGGGCGTCCCCTGCCTGACGCTGCGGCCCAACACCGAGCGGCCGATCACGATCACGCACGGCACGAACCGCCTGGTCACGCCCGCGCTGCTGCCCGCCGCGGCGGAGAAGGCGCTCGCCGACGGGGCCGCCACACCGGCCGGCGAGCTGCCGGTGATGTGGGACGGCAAGGCCGGTCCGCGCATCGCGACGGTGATCGCGGCGTGGCTGAAGGGCGACAACCTGGCCCCTGCTTCCCAGGCCAAACGCCCCGAATAGCGGCTGAATCCGCCGTACTATGACATACCTCCGCTGAGCGATAGGCGTATCACCATGGCCGAAAACCCTGAGCCCCCCGCATTCCAGCGACTGGGTCCCGTCAACTGGCTGCCCGAGGAGCGCAAGCTCGTCGAGCGGTACGAGACCGAGGTCAGGGAGCTGCGGCGGCGGCTGGAGATCGCCGAGGCCAAGGCCGCGTACGCCGGCTGGAAGCTGGAGGCCACCCAGGCCAAGCGCACGTTCAAGCTGGGCGAGGCCCTGGGCTCGAAGAGCCCGGGGAAGATCGTCGAGGCGGTCAGGTCGAAGGACAGGGCGCCCAAACCGCCCATGCCGGTCACCGAGGCCGTCGAGCTGGCCAACCACCGGCCCCCGCTGGTCGAGGTGCCCACGGCGAAGTGGCCGCTCGGCCCGGTCAACCGCCCCGACCTCAAGGTCGCGGTGATCCTGGACGACTTCTCCAGGATGGCCTTCAGGTACGAGTGGGACCAGATCGAGTTCGGCCTCAAGGACTGGCCGGAGATCTTCGCCGAGAAGCGCCCCGACCTGCTGTTCTGCGAGTCGGCCTGGCACGGCAACCAGGGCCGCTGGCGCTACCAGATGACCGGCACGAACGCCCCCAAGGACCCGCTGCGCGACCTGGTCGCCTGGTGCCGCTCCGAGGGCATCCCGACGGTCTTCTGGAACAAGGAGGACCCGCCGAACTTCGACTTCTTCATCGACACGGCCAAGCTGTTCGACTACGTGTTCACCTGCGACGGCGACATGGTGCCGAAGTACCGCGAGGTGCTGGGCCACGACCGGGTCGACGTGCTGCAGTTCGCCGCCCAGCCGCGGGTGCACAACCCGATCCAGCAGAAGCAGGGCCGCCTGCACGACGTCGTCTTCGCCGGCATGTACTTCCGCGACAAGCACCCCGAGCGCCGCGAGCAGATGGAGACCGTGCTCGACCCGGTGCGCGAGCTGGGCCTGCACATCTTCGCCCGCAACGGCGAGGTGGACGAGAAGTACGCCTGGCCGGAGAAGTACCGGCCGCACATCGTGGGCGAGCTGCCCTACGACCAGATGCTGGCCGCGTACCGGATGTACAAGGTCTTCCTCAACGTCAACTCGGTGCTCGACTCGCCGACCATGTGCGCCCGCCGCGTCTTCGAGCTGTCGGCGTGCGCGACCCCGGTGGTGACGGGGTGGTCGCGGGCGATCGAGGAGACGTTCGGCGGGCTGATCCCGATCGCACGGGAGCCGGTCGAGTCGTACAACCAGGTGCTGCACCTGATCAACAGCCCCGAGCTGCGGGCCAGGATGGGCCACCTGGCCATGCGGGAGGTCTTCGACAAGCACCTGTTCTCGCACCGGGTGGACCAGATCCTCCAGAACCTCGGCCACGCCACCGCGCCCCGGTCGCGTTCGATCTCGGTCGTGCTGCCGACCAACCGGGCCGCGCAGATCGAGCACGCGATCTCGTCCGTGGCCCGGCAGCTGCACCGGCCGCTACAGCTGATCATGGTCCTGCACGGGCTGGACATCGACCCGGTGGTCGTGGCCGACAAGGCGCGCATGGCCGGCATCACGGACGTCGTGGTCCTGCCCGCCGCCCCGGAGCTCTCGCTCGGCGCCTGCATGAACCTGGGCATCGCCGCCGCCGAGGGCGACCTGATCGCCAAGATGGACGACGACAACCTCTACGGCGAGCACTACCTGTCGGACCTCGTGCGCGCGTTCGACTACTCCGACGCCGAGCTGGTCGGCAAGGGGGCGCACTACGCGTACTTCGAGGGGAGCAACACCACCATGCTCCGCCTGCCCGGCCTGGAGCACCGGTACTCCTTCCTCGTCCAGGGCGGCACGTTCCTCGGCAAGGCGGACATGTTCCGCTCGTACGGCTTCGCGGACATCACGCGGGGGGAGGACACGCACCTGGTACGCCGGCTGAAGGAGGACTCCGTCAAGATCTACTCGGCGGACCGCTTCAACTTCGTCTACTGGCGCAGCGCCGACGCCTCCATGCACACCTGGCAGGCCGACCACATCAAGCTGACCCGCAACGCGCAGTTCTCCTTCGTCGGCCGCCCGGACGACCACGTGCTCATCTGAGACTCAGCGGGTGACGCGGGCCAGGTTCTGGTCGGCGAGGCGGGCGAGCTCGTACAGGCCGGCGGCCTTCACCTTCTGGCCGACGACGAGCATGCTCATGATCAGGTGGGCCCGCCTGATCACGACCGACCCGATCTGGGCGCGCTTGTCGCCGCCGGAGGCCGTCGTCAGGTACGCCCGCGACTCGTCGCCCTTGGCCGGCATGGCCAGCTTCTCGGTGCGGTAGGTCACGTCCGCGCCCTCGACGGTCGCCTTGTACAGGGCGCACTGCGGCGGCAGCGGCGCGGGCATCGACGCCTCCGGCATCGACACGACGGCCTGCGTGATCGAGCCGCGCGCGGCGGAGAAGGCGATCACGGCGGCGGGCGCGCGGGCGACCTCCGGCTTGGCCGCGTCGAGCTGGGCGGCCCCGGCGCACTCCGGACGTTCCAGCTTGGCCTGCTGGATGGCGGCCAGCCCCTCCTGGGTGGACTTGAGCGAGCCGAACGCCCCCATCTCCGGCCCGTACGCGATGCGCATGCCCTTGGGCACGGGCAGCAGGGCGGATCGCAACCTGGCGGCCTCCACCGCCGAGGAGGCCGCGGAGGGCTGCGCCGACCCGGCGGCCTGGTCACCGGCCTCGCCGGAGGAACATCCGGCGAGGACCATCATGCTCAGACATACCCCCGAAATAGCCTTAAGCACGAATTCTCCCCTTGCTCTAGCGGCTTTTTGGAAAACGCTAGAGGAGGCGGCGAGTAAGGAGCCGAGTAACGTCGCTATTCGCGGGATTCAGCGGGTTCGCGAGGGATTTCGGGTTCGCTGCCGTTCCCGCTTCGTCCGTGAGGTTCGGCGCCGTTCCGAGGTTCGGCGCCGTTCCGGCCTCCGCCGTCGAGCAGCGCCCTGGCCAGGCCGAGCCCGGTGCCGCCGAGCGTGAGCGCCTTGGCCAGAAGCTCCTCCACGCCCTGGGCGCCGTTCAGCACGACCATGTGGTCCACGTTCCCGAACGCCTTCGCGCCCGCCTCGACGACCTCCGGCCAGCGTTCGGCGAGCTGCTGGGCGATGACCGCCTCCTGATTCTCCTTCAGCGCCTCGGCCCGCGCCCTGATCGCCTCGGCCTCCGCCAGGCCCAGCGCCCTGGCCGCCTGCGCCTCGGCCAGCCCGCGCGCCTGGGCGGCCTGGGCCTCCGCCTCACCGGCGATCTTGGTGGCCGCGCCGGCCGCCTCGCCGCGCAGCCGTACGGACTCGGCCTCGGCCGCGGCGGCCAGCTTGACCTGGCTCGCCTGGGCGCCGGCGCGCAGCTCGGTCTCCTGGGCCTCGGCCTGGGCCTGGGCGATCCGGGCGTCCCGGTCGGCCTGCGCCAGCGTGACGGTCTCGTACGCCTTGGCGTCGGCGGGCTTGCGCACCTGCGACTGGAGCCGCTGCTCGGCGAGCTGGGCCTCCAGCTCGGCGGCCCTGGTCTCCTGGACGACGACCTCCTGCCGGGCACTGGCCTCCGACAGCGGCCCCGACTGCCGGGCCGTGGCCTGGGCCCGGTCGATCTCGGCCTGGTAGGCGGCCCGCTTGATCTGCGCGTCACGCTGGGCCGCGGCCTTGTTCGCCTCGGCGATCTGCTCGGCCTCCGTGGCCTCCTGGTCGCGCTGGGCCTGGGCGATGCGGGCGACGGCGGCGACCCTGGCGGCGTGCGGCTTGCCGAGGTTGGCGATGTAGCCGGTCTCGTCGTCGATCTCCTGGATCTGCAGCGAGTCGACGATCAGCCCGAGCTTGCTCATCTCGTCGGCGGCCGAGGCCCTGGTCTCGCTGGTCAGGCGTTCGCGGTTGAGTATCAGGTCCTCGATGGTGAGGTTGCCGATGATCGAGCGCAGGTGCCCGGTGAACAGCTCGTGGATCGCGCTGGTCATGAAGTCCTGCTGGTCGAGGAAGCGGCGGGCGGCGTTGGCGATCGAGGACAGGTCGTCGCCGACCTTGTAGATGACCACGCCGCGGATGTGCACGGGGATGCCCTGCTGGGTGACGCAGGAGACCTGGAGGTTGGCGGCCCTGGTGTCCAGGCGCAGCCGCCGGGCGGCCTGGAAGCCGGGGAGCACGGCCGCGCCCTTCCCTGTGATGATCTTGAAGCCGAGGCTGTCGACGCCCTCGCCGCGCCGACGCGCCCCGAGGCCGGAGATGATCAGCGCCTCGTTGGGCTCGGCGACCCGCCAGACGGCTTTGAACAGCAGGATCACGATGACGACCGCCACGACCACGGCTGCGGCGACGATGAAGACCTCGGGGGACACCGGCCCTCCCTAGACGAGTGCTCTGGCCACGTAAACCGTCCGCGGGGGGAAGTACTCCACCACGACGACGATGGTTCCGAGGCCGAACTCCTCGTCGGGCACGCTGGGGTGGGCGTAGAAGGCCTCCACCCCGCCCCTGACCGGGACCATGACCTCGCCGACGAGCCCAGGGCCGATCTTTCCGGTGACCCTGCCCTGCTTGCCGACCACCGCGCTCCCCCCGCTCACTTCTCTTCCGGACGCTACTCCAAATGGGCATTCGCGGTAATAGGCCACGCAAAATGTTTCTCGAACCGCTGCGCGCCCCTGTGGGGCTTTTGGCCGAAGTGCCGATGATCGCCCTCATGAGCATGAATCCGCGCGACCTCGGGATGGATGTGCCCATTTCCCGCCGGGACTTGTTCGACGGGATAACGGTGAGCGCTCTGGGATGCTCGGCGGCGAAAGCCGTTGTCAATGTGACGGAGCCGGCCGGCGGGCTGCGCGGGGACACCGCTCAGGCGGTCGCCGTGCCGCACGCCCTGCGCGACGGCCGTTTCTGGCAGCACGCGGGCCCGCCCGAGCCCACCGGCGAGAGCTACGATCTCGTGGTGGTGGGCGGTGGCCGCAGCGGCCTCAGCGCGGCCGAGGAGTGGCTGCGCGGGCGTCCGGGGGCCCGCGTGCTCGTGCTGGACAATCGCGACCCCGGTGAGCACGGCGGCCCGGCGGGGTTCGACGCGCGCCCGGCCGTACGGGTGATGTGCGACAGGGAGAGCTTTGGGGCCGACACCCTGGTCCCGGCCGGCCGGCTGGAGGACCTGCCGCTGCCCGCGCGGGCCGTCGGCGACCTGCGCAGGTTGCGCGACGACCCGCCCGACTGGTTCCCCGGCCTGTCGCAGGAGGACAAGCAGGAGCGCCTGGCCGGGCTGACCTACTCCCGGTTCCTGCTGGAGGTCTGCGGCGCGCACCCCGACGCGGAACGCTTCTGCCGGACGCTGCCGTGCGCCGAGCGGGCCTACGACGGCCGGGCGCTCGGCGCGGTGGACGCCTGGGCCGCCGGATATCCGGGGTTCGGCGGCCTCGGGCTCGACAAGCCCTCGCGGTACGCCTCGGCCGCCGGGCCCCTGACCGGGAGCCTCAGGGCCGGGCGGGCGTCGCTGCGGCCGTCCAGCCCGGTGGTGTCGGTGCGGCACGGGGACGCGTCCGTGGTCGTCGCCTACTTCGACGGGCATCGGCTCAGGACCGTCGGCGCCGCGTCGGTGATCATGGCCTGCTGGAGCGCGGTCGTGCCGCACCTCGTGCCCGACCTGCCCGAGCAGCAGCGGCGGGCGTTGGGCCAGGCGGCCCGGCTGCCGGTCCTGGAGGCGACCGTACGGCTGCGCGGCGGACGGGCGCCGACCGGCCGCACCCGGTGGACGGGCGCGTTCTGGTGCCTGAGCGAGCCCGCTCCCGAAGGGCTGCGCCTGCTGGCCACGCCCTGCCGGTCGGAGCTGGGACCCGTCGCGGGGGCGGCTGCGGGCAGGCGGGAGATGATGGCGACGCCGTACGACCGGCTGGCGGACGGCGTGCGCGACCAGGTGACGCGGCTGCTGGGCCCCCGGACGGGCATCGAGGCGATCACCGTCCACCGCTGGGGGCACGGGCGGCCGGTGGCGTACTGCCGGCCCTGGCACCCCTTCCACCCCGACGGCCCCTACCCCGCCGACGTCGCCCGCAGGCGGTTCGGCCGGATCGCCATCGCCGGGTCGGACACCGAACCGGCGGCCGGCGCCGACGCGGCGGTGGTGGCCGCGCGCAGGGCCGTGCGGGAACTCACCGCGTGAGGCCCTGGCTGCGGGTCTTCCTGGGCGGCCTGGTCCTGTGGGCGGCCACGGTCGCCGTCACGGCCTGGACGGCCAACTCCAACCTCGTGCCGACCGTCGTGCTGTTCGGCAGCTTCCTGATCCCGGTGACGTTCGTGGTGTGGGCGCACGGGCGCGACCGCTCGCCGGTGGTCACGGTCGAGCTGCAGTTCAGGGCGTTCGTGGTCGGCGGCGTGCTCGGGGTGCTCGGCGCGTCGCTGCTGGAGAGCTGGCTGATCAGCCCCTCGCTCCTCATGTACGCGCTGGTCGGCCTCATCGAGGAGGGCGTGAAGCTGGCCGCGCTGATGTACGTCACCCGGCACGCGGTCCGGCGCTCGCCCAAGGACGGCGTGGTGCTCGGCGCGACGGTCGGCTTCGGCTTCGCCGCCTTCGAGAGCTCCGGCTACGCCTTCAACGCCCTGTTCACCGCCGACGGCCTGTCGCTGGCGCAGCTCGTCGAGACCGAGATCCTGAGGGGCATCCTGGCCCCCGTAGGCCACGGCCTGTGGACCGCGATACTCGGCGGCGTGCTGTTCGCCGCCCACGGACGCCTCACCGGGCACGTCGTGTGGTGCTACCTCGGCGTCTCGCTGCTGCACGCGCTCTGGGACTCGATGAGCGCCATCGCCATCGCGATCACACTGGTCCTGACCGGGCGAGCCTGGCAGTTCGAGCTGCTGCGGATCGGCCGGGTCCCGCACGTGAGCGAGTGGCAGGTGCACGTGTACACGCTGGTGAACTGGGCCGGGCTCATCGTGATCTCGCTGGTCGCGCTGGTCTGGCTCTGGCGGGTGCTGCACGCGGCCCGCCGGGAGACCGAGATCAGGCCCCAATAATCACGGTAATCATCCTGTTCCTCCCACTGCGCCGGAAGCATAAACGGTGCTAGTCTCCTGTGCGATCTTCCGGAGGTGTATTTACACAAGGTGTGGAAATGCCCCCGACTCGAGGTTGGGACATGGGCTCGCGAAACCGGTCAATTCGGTTCAAGATCTTTTTATTGCTGCTGCTACCCCTCCTGTCTCTCAGTGCGCTGTGGGGTTTCGTCCTCAACCTGACCATGGGCGACGCACAGTCACTCCTCCGGGCCGACACGCTCTACGAGACGCTCGGCGTCACCTCCACCGACCTGGGCGTACAGCTCCAGGCCGAACGGGTGCGCTCCGCGGAGGCGCTCACTACCCGTGAACTCACCGAGGACCTGGGCGCGCAGCGGGCCCGCACCGACAGCGCGGCGGCCGACTTCGAGGAGGCCGTCACCGAGGCGGGCGACGCGATCGGCGACGACCTCCGGATACCGCTCGAAGCCCTGACCTCCCACCTCGACCGGCTCAGCTCCATCCGCGCCGACATCGACGGCGGCCTCAGCTCCCGCCTGGCCGGCCTGGACGCCTACAACCAGGTGCTCGACACCGTCTTCTCGCTCTACGACCACCTGATCTCCGTCTCCGACCTCAGCGTCTTCCAGCAGGCCTCCTCCTTGCAGGCCATGGGCGGCGCCAGGGAGTACATCGCCAGGGAGCACGCCCTCATCGTCGGCGCCCTGGTGGACAGGCGGCTGACCGAGCCCGAGCGGTCGGCCTTCACCGAGTACGCCGCCTCCAGGAAGTTCCTGCACGCCCGCGGCCTGGCCGGGCTCGACGTGCCGCTGCGCAGGCCGTACGAGCAGGTGTTCGCGTCGCAGCCGTTCCTCACGTTCGCCTCGATGGAGGCCAGGGTCGTCAAGACCGGGACGCCGCCCGCCGACGCCGAGGCGTGGAAGAGCGCGGTGGACCGGCTCACCACCGAATTGGACCGCGACAGCGCGGCCGCCGCCAAGGCGCTGGCCGCCCGGACCGCGAAGGGCGCGACCGGCACGATCGTCAAGATCGCCGTCGCGGGCGGCCTCGGGTTGATAGCGGTGCTCGCGTCGATCATCATCTCTGTACGCTTCGGTCGGCGCCTGGCGGGCGAGCTCTACGGGCTGCGCACCGCCGCGATCGAGCTGGCGGAGGTGCGCCTGCCCGACGTCGTGGACAGGCTGCGCAAGGGCGAGGACGTTGACGTGCGGAAGGAGGCCAGGGCCATCAGGGTGAGCGGATCGGCGGAGATCACCGACGTGGGCAGGGCCTTCGCCTCCGTGCAGCGCACGGCGGTGACGGCGGCCGTCGGGCAGGCCGCGCTGCGCCGCGGGGTCGGCCAGGTCTTCCTCAACCTCGCCAGGCGCAAGCAGGGCCTGCTGCACCGGCAGCTCGGGCTGCTCGACGGCATGCAGCGCCGCACGCACGACCCCGACCGGCTGGAGGAGCTCTTCCGCCTCGACCACCTGACCACCCGCATGCGTCGGCACGCCGAGAGCCTGATGATCCTGTCCGGGTCGGCCCCCGCGCGGGCCTGGCGCAGGCCGGTGCCCGTGATCGACATCGTCCGGGCCGCGGTCGCCGAGGTCGAGGACTACACGAGGGTCAACGTCGAGGCCATGCCGGACGGCGCGGTCGACGGCGGGTCCGCGGCCGACCTCACGCACCTCGTGGCCGAACTGGTCGAGAACGCCACCATCTACTCACCGCCGGACACCGTGGTCCAGATCCGCGGCGACCTGGTCAGCAACGGCTATGCCATCGAGATCGAGGACAAGGGGCTCGGGCTGTCGGCGGTCGAGTACGCCGCGACCAACAAGCTGCTGGCCGCGCCGCCCGAGTTCGACCTGGCCGACAGCGACCGGCTCGGCCTGTTCGTGGTGGCCAGGCTGGCCGAACGCCACGGCGTCAAGGTCCAGCTCCGCCGCTCGCCCTACGGCGGCACCGCGGCCATCGTGCTCGTCCCCCGCTCGCTGGTGACCGAGCCGGCCGCGCTGACCGCGGGCGGCGGCGACGACCGGCCGCAGGAGCTGCCGAGCCGTACGAAGAAGGCGCTCGCGGTGGTCACCTCGGGCACCCACGCCGGACTGCCCAGGCGCGTGCGCCAGGCGAACCTGGCGCCGCAGCTCAAGGACGAACCGCCGGAGCCGGAGCCGCAGACCGAACGCTCTCCCGACGAGGTACGCGACCTGTTCTCCGCGTTCCAACGGGGAACCCAACGTGCCCGAGAAGAAGCCTCTGAGGAGGAGCCCATGAGCAAGGGGGACGCATGACTGCGCAAACCACCAACACCGGTGAGCTGAACTGGCTGCTCGACGACCTGGCAACCAGGGTCGCCGCCGTCCGCCAGGCGGTCATCCTTTCCACCGACGGCCTGGCCGTCGGGTACTCCAAGGGATTGACCCGCGAGGACGCCGAGCACCTGTCGGCCGTGGCTGCGGGCTTCCAGAGCCTGGCCCGGGGCACCGGACGCCATTTCGGCGGCGGCGACGTGCGCCAGACCATCGTGGAGATGGAGAGCGCGTTCCTGTTCGTCACCGCGGCCGGACAGGGCACCTGCCTGGCCGTGATCGCGGAGGCGAACGTCGACGTCGGGCACATCGCGTACGAGATGGCGATGCTGGTCAAGCGGGTGGGCCAGCACATCACCACCAACCCGCGCGCGGGAACGGCATGACCGACGCTCCCCGCTGGTACGACGAGGAGGCCGGGCCCGTCGTCCGGCCCTTCGCCCTCATCCGGGGCCGGACGCGTTCGTCGGGCGACGCCTTCGACCTCGTCGCGACCGTGCGCGCGCTCGCCGACCAGGCGGACGACCTCGGTCCGGAACAGCAGCTCATCCTGCGGGCGGTGCGGAGCCCGATCTCCGTGGCCGACCTGGCCGTCGAGCTCGACCTGCCCGTAGGCGTCGTCCGAGTGCTGCTCGGCGACATGCGTGACCACGGCCTCATCTCGGTGACGTCGCCCTCGGCAACGGGGTCGCGTTCCAATGAGCGCATTCTCAAGGAAGTGATCAATGGACTCCGTGCTCTCTGAGGACCCCGTCGCGCTGAAGATCCTCATCGCGGGCGGGTTCGGCGTCGGCAAGACCACCCTGGTCGGGTCGATCAGCGAGATCAAGCCGCTGCGCACGGAAGAGGTGCTCTCCGACCGCGGGATCGGGGTCGACGACCTCGACGGCGTGGAGGGCAAGACGACCACCACCGTGGCGATGGACTTCGGCCGCATCACGATCCGCGACGGACTCGTCGTCTACCTGTTCGGCACGCCCGGCCAGGAACGGTTCTGGTTCATGTGGGACGAGCTGTCCTACGGCGCGCTGGGCGCGGTCGTGATCGCCGACACCCGGCGGCTGACCGACTGCTTCCCGTCGGTGGACTACTTCGAGCAGCGCGGCACGCCGTTCGTCGTCGCCGTCAACTGCTTCGAGGGCACCGCCCAGCACAGCGTGGACGACGTGCGCATCGCGCTGGACCTCGACGACGACGTCCCCGTGATGCTGTGCGACGTGCGGCGCAGGGCCTCGGCCAAGGAAGTGATGATCACTCTGGTCGAGCACTCCCTGCGGACGCTCACCGCCGCGAACTGACGCGCGGCCCGTCGCCGGGCTACAGCGCGCGCAGCCCGTTGATCACCTCGCGGAGCAGGCTCTCCGTCGGGGTGGCGGTCTTGTCGCGCGGCGGGCGCACGTCGATCAGGTCGTACTCCAGCAGGTCGCCGAGCAGCACGCGGATCACGCCCACGGGCAGCCCGAGCTCCGAGGCGACCTCGGCGACCGGCCTGGACCGGCCGGACAGGCAGCCCATCAGCCGCCGGTGCTGGCCGCTCAGCTCGGCCTTGGCCGGCGCGGGCCGTCCCGTCGAGACGACGGTCGCCAGCAGATCGAGGGCCGGGGACGAGGGCCTGGTGCGCCCCCGCGCCACGGCGTACGGCCGGACGACGGGCCCGGCCTCCTCGTCAACCCACTCGTGCTCGCGGCTCACGGTCGGGAACCCCCATCCTGGTCGCTGTCCTGCCGCCCCCGCTGCCATCCGGACTGGAGTGAGGAGAGCAGCGCCCTGGCCTCCTCAGGGGAACGCTCCTCCGCCACGGGAACCGGGGACGCCGGCACGGGAGAGGGCGCCTGCCTGAGCCGCTGCCGCTGCGGCAGGTTCGTCTGCCGTTCGCGGCGTGGCAGCTCGGGATCCTCGACCGCGGCGGGTCCCGCGCGCTTGCTGGTACGGACCCGGCGCGGCAGCTCGCCCGGCCCGGTCGTCTCCCCCGTGTCCATCGGCCGGTCGGACCGGAGGACGGAGACGGGCTCGAACTCCAGCGGGCGCGCCGGGGTCGTCATGGGCTCGACCAGCGATCCCGGCACGAGCACGATGGCGGTCGTGCCGCCGTACGGGGACAGCTTGAGCGTCACCTTGATGCCGTGCCTGGCGGCCAGCATGCCGACCACCGCGAACCCCAGCCGCTCGGTCTGCGCGGGGTCGAACTCGGACGGGCTGGCCAGCCGGTCGTTGATGACCCTGCGGGTCTCCTCGTCCATGCCGAGGCCGCGGTCCTCGATCTCGACCGCGAAGCCCCTGCCGACCATCTCACCGCGCACCGAGACCTCGTTGGCGGGCGAGGAGAACGACGTCGCGTTCTCGATCAGCTCGGCGAACAGGTGCATGAGGTCGGCCACGGCCGAGCCGGACACGCCGCACTCGGGCATCGGGTAGACCCGGACCCGGGTGTACTCCTCGACCTGGGCGGCGGCGCCGCTCAGCACGTCCTCGACCGGGATGACGCCGCGCCACCTGCGGCCCGCCGTGCCGCCCGAGAGCAGCACCAGGCCCTCGGCGTGGCGGCGCATGCGGGTGGTCAGGTGGTCGAGCCGGAACAGGCGCTCCAGGGCCTCGGGCTCCTCGGTCTGGCGCTGCATCTCGTCCAGCATCCGGAGCTGGCGCTGGAGCAGCGACTGGCTGCGCCTGGCCAGGTTCCGCAGCGCCTCGGCCACGCCCTCGCGCAGCCTGGCCTGCTCGACGGCGGCGTCCACGGCGGTGCTCTGCACGCTGTCGAAGGCCGCGGCGAGGTCGGCGACCTCGCTGGTGGCGTCGCCGCCGACCTTGATGGGCGGCGCCTCGGACTCGATGTCCACCCGCTCGCCGGTACGCAGCTTCGCCACCACGTCGGGCAGCCTGACCTCGGCCAGGTCCAGCGCCGTACGGCGGAGCGTGGCCAGCTCCCTGGTGATCCTGCGGCCCACCCGGACGGAAATGAAGATCGAGAAGGCCACCGCGATGAGCCCCAGCGCGCCCGCGATCGCGGCCCTGACCACGATGACCACGCCGGCCGGCTGCATCCGGTTCAGCAGCTTCTCACCGGTGCCCCAGACGGCCTCGCTGTAGTCCTTGAGCACCTGGTCGGCGATGCCGCGCCACAGGTCCATGTCCGCCGGCTGGCCCGCGACGAAGCTCCGCAGCAGGCTCTCCATAGTGATGTACCTGGAGGAGTAGAACAGCTTCTCGAACGGCGCCCGCAGCTCGGTGTCGAGGTTGGCCAGCGCCTTCGGGAACAGGAACGTGCGGGTGCCGTCGATGCCGGCCAGCAGGTGCACGTCGTGCATCGAGGGACGGCCGTTGGAGCCGACGAGCAGGGCGTTCTCGCGGCTGAGCAGCTCGCGCACCTCGTCTGCCGCGATCAGGCCGTGGGCCTGGAGGGAGAGTTCGAGATCGGTGCTGACGGTCAGCCTGGAGTACAGCAGGTGGACCTCGTCGGAGACCTTGGCGTACTCGGTGACCAGGTTGCCGGGGGTGAGCCGGCGCTCGTCGACCTTGCGTCTGACCTCGGGGAGCCGGTCCACGGTCTCCAGGACGACCTGGAACTGCTTCTTCATGTCCTCGGTCATGGCCGACTGGACGTCCTCCGCCAGGCCCTGCTCGCGCAGGGTCTTCCTGCTGGCGTCCACCTTGGCGCGGGCCTTGGACAGGGCCGCCTGCTCGGTCGCCGTGCCCGCGACGCGTTCGGCGGAGGCCAGGCGTTCGGTCTGGAGGCTGGAGACCAGGTCGTCGGCGTTGTTGATCACACTCCCCCAGATCGCATCGATCTTGAAGAGGTTCAGCGCCTCACCCGTGGTCGTGCTCGCGGCGAAGCCCCAGAGCGCGACCAGGGAGATCAAGGGGATGACGAGCAGCGTCGAGATCTTGAATCGGATGGATCTGCCCGATGCCATGACACCTGCTCCCGCATAGAAGATCGCGGGAGAGAATAGCATCGAAACAGACGGGATTAAGATCGACTAGCGATAAATCTGTGATATGTCGGGAAATTTGCGCCTACAGGGTGCTTCGGGGTGCGGGGCGGGGCCCACGTGAGCCACAGCGCCCACGCCGCCAGCAGGCCGAGCAACGACACCTCGGCGCCCAGCAGCAGCCGCTCGACCAGCCCGATCATGACCCGCTCCCCCGGCAGGGCCACGTACGTGATCGCCAGCAGCCCGAACCCGCCCGCCAGGGCCACCCACTCCACGGCCCGCGCGACGGGCTTCCAGTGGACGTCCGCGGTCAGCCTGGGCACCAGCAGGGCCCCGGCGGCCGGGAGGCTCACGAACGCGGCGATCGACACGTACCGGTGAACCTGGGCCGCGAGGTCGAGATCGAGGCCGAGGGGGACGGTCGGGATGACCGCCACCACGACCAGCGCCGCCGACCACACGATGAGCAACTTCTCCGGCAACCCCCGGATCGGCGCCCCCATCCTCCTCAGCGCGGCCAGCAGCGCGAGCGACCCGATCCCGAGCACCGCCATCGCGACCTCCGTGACGCCCCCGCGGTCGGTCACGGCGTACTCGCTGATGGTCACGTTCATGGGGTCGAGGTAGGGGTCGGGCCCGAAGTGACCGACCAGGATCGCGACCACCGAGAACACGATCGATGCACAGGCGATCAGGGGGTAGAGCCTCGCCGGGGTCATGAGGGCCCTCAGGCTCACGCTCCAGGGCGCTCTCGCGACTCTCACTCTGCTGTTCGGCACTGCGGTCATGTGCCCAACTCTCGCGCCCACAGGCGTGCCGCCACATCCGGTGGCACCCCCGACCCGTCCCTGAGTCCGCCCCTGAGTCCCCCTCTCCGGCCCCCCGGGGTGGACGTCCCTCAGTCGGAGGCGACGAACAGGCGGAGCACGCGATCGGGACGGCCGATGGGCGTCCAGGAATCATCGAATCCATCGTATTGAAATACGCTCATGTCCCGAGCCACTCGGAAAACGGTGTCGTCCGTGACCGCGCAGGACGCGCTGTGGTCCCCGATGCGCTGCCAGTTTCCGGCTGCGTCCTGGAATTGATATACGCCACTGAAGTCGGCGGCGGTGGCGAACAACCCGAAGCCTCCGGCGAAGATCTGGAGGACACCGCGGGGAGGGGCCCCGAGGTTGTCCCAGGCGATGCCGGAGCCGGTGTATCTGAACACCGTGTTACCGAGAGGGTCCGTCCGGTAGACCGTATCCGCGATCGCGTATGCGCCGCCTTTGGGGCCGATGCGTTCCCAGTCATTCGGATTGCCGCTGTAGAGGAAGGTGTCACCCTGGAAGTCGGGCATCTGGGCCACGACGCTGAACCCACCGACCGCCAGGAACCCGGAGTCGCCGACCTTGTTCCAGAGCGGCGTGTCGCCGTCGAAGCCGTCGAACTGGAGTATCCGACTGCCGTCCCGGGGCGTCTTGTAGACGGTGTCGTCGGAGACGGCGTAGGTGGCTCCGACCTCGCCGACGGAGAACCAGTCGAAAGGAGTGCCGCTGTAGCCGAACGCGGTGCCCGTCTCATCGCCCATGCCTTCGACGAGGGTTCCCCACCCGCCGCCGAAAGGCCCGTTGCTCGCGACCGGCCCTCTGATCTGGGTCCAGGAAGTGCCGGAGCCGTCGTACCGGAAAACGCCGTTGACATGGTCCGCCGGGTCAATGGTGACCGCATTAAGAGTGAGGGCCACGGATCTCTCCGTTCGCAGGAAGGACACCCGTGGTTCCAGGTATCACGCTGATCGCAGCATCGCTTCGCACGGCCGCGACCAGCAACTCCGACACGCATCGGATTTCTAATGACTTGTCCACTGCGAGGCTTGTTTCATCCAATAACAAGAGCCCTCAGTCGAGCACGTGCGCGGTGGCCCTGGCGTAGCGGGCGCGGATCTCCGGGACGGCCGGGGCGTCGTAGGTCGCGGTGTCCTCGGTCCGCCAGTCGGGGGTCGTGAGGAGGGCGGCGGCCTGGCGGGCGGCGCCGTCGGCGACGTACTCGCCGGGCGGCGGCACCGCGATCGGCACGCCGAAGACGGTCGGCGCGACGCGGCGTACGGCCTCGGAACGGGCTGCGCCGCCGATCAGCAGCACCCGCTCCGGCCGCGTGCCGAGCGCGTCGAGGGCGTCGGCGAGGCCGCACAGCATGCCCTCGACGGCCGCGCGGGCCAGGTGGGCCGGGGTCGAGGTGGCCAGCGTGAGCCCCAGGACCGAGCCCGTGGCGGTGGGCCGGTTGGGGGTGCGTTCCCCCTCCAGGTAGGGCACCAGCGTCAGCCCGCCGGCCCCCGGCGGGGCCTGGAGCGCGAGGTCGCTCAGCTCGTCGAGGCCGACCCCGGCCAGCCCGGCGGCGGCGTCGAGGACCCGCGCGGCGTTGAGCGTGCACACCAGCGGCAGGAAGCGCCCGGTGGCGTCGGCGAACCCGGCGACCGCGCCGGTGGGGTCGGCGCTCGGCGTCTCCGCGACCGCGAACACCGTGCCGGACGTGCCGAGCGAGACCACCACGTCACCCGGCCCCGCCCCGACGCCCAGCGCGGCCGCCATGTTGTCGCCGGTGCCCGGCGCGAGCAGCGGCCCGGCGGAGGCCGGGTCTCCCGCCCGGTCGGCGGGACCCAGCACGCGGGGCAGCAGCGGGACCGCGCCGAAGGCGGCCTTGAGCAGGTCGGTGCGGTAGGCGCCGGTCGCAGGGGACCAGTAGCCGGTGCCCGAGGCGTCGCCGCGGTCGGTGGCGAGCAGGTCGAGCGGCGGCGGGGGCGCGTCGTGCCAGGCCGCGAGGTCGCCGCCCAGGGCGAACGCGCCCGCCAGCCGCCAGGTCAGCCAGTCGTGCGGCAGGCAGACCGCCGCCGTGCGGCGGGCGTTGCCGGGCTCGTGCTCGGCCAGCCATCGCAGCTTGGTCACGGTGAACGAGGCGACTGGCACCGAGCCGACCGCCTCGGCCCAGGCCCCCGGCCC
The DNA here is from genome assembly GCF_040642995.1 of Nonomuraea sp. NPDC047529. Classification (NCBI taxonomy): domain Bacteria; kingdom Bacillati; phylum Actinomycetota; class Actinomycetes; order Streptosporangiales; family Streptosporangiaceae; genus Nonomuraea; species Nonomuraea sp. NPDC047529. Next base: position 355,882 of record NZ_JBEYTJ010000001.1, read on the forward strand.
GCCCAGCTCCGCCACCAGGTCGGCGGCGGACCGGGCGGATCGGGTGTCGTTCCAGAGCAGGGCGTCGCGCACGACGTCTCCCGCCTCGTCGAGGCAGACCATGCCGTGCTGCTGCCCGGCCACGCTGACGGCCGCGACGTCGGCGAGCCCGCCGGCCTCCTCGACGGCCCGCAGCAGCGCGGCCCACCAGTGGGAGGGGTGGATCTCGGTGCCGGCCGGATGGGCGGCGCGGCCCTGCCTGACCAGCGCGCCCGTCCCGGCGTCACGAATGACGACCTTGCAGCTCTGCGTGGAGGAATCAACCCCAGCGACCAGCGTCACCCGAACTCCTTATGCCTGCTCCAGGGCGAGATGGTTGAGATGGTATCCGCGTCCGGGAGTGACATTAAGGAGCAATTTGGGGCGATTCACAGCCCCGAGGGGTCGCGGCCGACGCTGATCTCCTCGGCGATCTTGCGGATCTCCGCCACCTCGAGACCTGGAGCCTTGGGCAGGTGGCGCAGCAACGCCTCCATGACGACGGGCACGGGCTGACCCGCCATCAGCCCGGCGATGCCGTGGACCGTCCGGAACAGCGCCTCTTCGGTGTCGTGCATCGGCAATCCCCTCGTTCGGGCCTCGTCGGCTACCGGGAGAGGCTACGGCCTGGCCACGACAGTTCGCTCGCTACCGCTCCAGCGTGTCCCGTACGGCCGAGCAGATCGCGCCGAGTTCTCGCACCTGCTCGGGGCTGAGGACGTCGAACAGGCTCCGGCGCACCTCCTCGACGTGGCCGGGCGCGGCGGCGGCCAGCGTGGCGAATCCCTCGTCCGTCAGGACGGCGACGTTGCCCCTGCCGTCGGCCGGGCAGCGCTCACGGCGCACCCACCCGCGCTCCTCCAGGCGGGCCACGGCGTGCGAGAGGCGGCTCTGGGAGCTCTGGGCCCTGGCGGCCAGCTCACTCATGCGCATCGCCCGCTTCGGCGCCTCCGACAGCGCCACCAGGATCATGTAGTAGGTGTGCGGCATGCCCGCCTCGCGCTGGAGCTGCCGGTCCAGCGCCTCGTTGATGAGCTGGCCGGCGGCCAGGAAGTGGCGCCAGGTCTGCTGCTCGTCCGGATCCAGCCATCGGGTCACCCTCTCATTTTAGTTGAACTCTCATATACTCTGACCGGGAGAAACAGGTGAAAGGGGACGACCATGCCGGTCCACAGGCTCAACCACGCGGTCCTCTACGTCCGTGACGTGGAGCGCAGCGTGGCCTTCTACCGGGAGGCGCTCGGGTTCGAGGTGGTCATGGGCATGCGCGGCGCCGCGTTCCTCCAGGCCCCCGGCTCCAGCAACGATCACGACCTCGGGCTCTTCGAGATCGGCGAGGCGGCCGGCCCCTCGACCGCCGGCCGCACCGCCGTCGGGCTCTACCACCTGGCGTGGGAGGTCGACACGCTCGACGAGCTGGAGCGCATCGCGGTCACGCTGAGCGAGCTGAACTCCCTCGTCGGCGCCTCCGACCACGGGACCACCAAGGCGCTGTACGCCAAGGACCCCGACGGGCTGGAGTTCGAGGTCTCCTGGCTGGTGCCCGCCTCGCTCATCACGGACGAGACGCTGGCCGCCCGGTCCGCCATCCGCCCGCTCGACCTGGCCGCCGACAAGGAGCGGTACGGCGCTCAGACCCGGGGCGGGGTAGGGGTGTCGATCCCGGCCTGACGTACCGTGGCAGGTATCCGATCGATTTGTTCCGGAGAGGGTCATGCCAAACGATCCGGATCACGTCCTCGACGCCATCGACGGTGTCGTGGACGAATGGGAGACGCTGAGCGCGGACGCCATGCGCTGGGCGCCGCCCGAGCACAAGTCGCCCGACCTGCTCGGCGAGGTGACGGAGATCCTGACCCCGCTCGCCGAGGCGCTCTCCGAAGTGCTGCGGCCGCTCGGCGACTCCATCAACCGCGCCCTCGACCGGCTCGGCGACGACGACTGACCGGGCCCGCCGGCACGGCCGGGCCGGGTGAGCCGTCCTGTGGCCGGGGCCGGGCTGTCACGGGCCGGGTGGAGGCGTCCTGTGGCCTGGGCGCCGGTCGTCAGTCTGTTCTGCGGCGGCGGGTGCGGCGCGGGTATGCCTTGGCCGTCTCGGCCAGCCGGGCCGAGTGCTCGGCCTGGCGCCGCCAGTGGCCGTACGCGTCGCCGCGCTGGGCCAGCCTGTCGAGCTCGCGCATGGTCGTGAGCGGGATGAACGCCGGCTCGGCGTCCCGCCACGGCGTGCCGGGCAGCGGCATGAACGTGTGCGTGTGGATGCGGGCGCCCAGCTCGGCCAGATCCCCGGCCAGCACGAGCGACTGGCGCTGGTCCTCCTCCGACTCCCCCGGCATGCCGAAGATGAAGTCGACGTTCGGCCTGAAGCCGTGCTCGACGGCGATCCTGACGGCGTCGCGCACGGGCGAGGTGTCGTGCCCCCGGCCCGAGGCGGCCAGCACCCGGTCGGACCCCGACTGGGCGCCGATGATCAGGTTGTCGTTGGCCACGTACCGCTTGAGCAGCCGCATGGCCTCGGGCGTGACGTGCTCGGGCCGCACCTCGGACGGGAAGCTGCCGAAGAACACCCGGCCGTGCGGCGGCAGCTCCTCCCTGACCCCCGCCAGCAGCTCCTCCACCGCGCCGAGATCCGGGTCGGGGCCCGGCGAGCCGTAGGAGAGCGAGGTCGGCGTGATGAACCGCACGTCACGCAGCCCCTGCTCCACCATGCCCTTGACGTGCGCGCGCACGCTCGCCACCGACCTGTGGCGGAACTGGCCGCCGAACATGAACGGCGTCTGGCAGAACCGGCACGTGTACCGGCACCCCCGCGTGATCTCGATCGGCCCCTTGCGCCCCAGGAACGACGGGAACGCGTCGAGCGGCAGTTGCGGGGCCGGACGCGTCCTGAGGGCGACGCCGTCGCCGTCCTTGACCGCGAGGCCGGGCACGGTCGTCAGCGGCTCGTCCCGCCGCAGCGCCTCGACCAGGGCGATGATCGTGGACTCGCCCTCGCCGATCGCGGCCAGGTCCCAGCCGGCGTCGATGACCTGCTGCGGCTCGGCTGTGGCGTGCACCCCGCCGGCGATGTGCAGCCCCCGGCCGTCGCTGAGCGACCGGACGGTGGCCAGCTCGGCGGCCATGGCCTCGGCGTCGGGCGAGTAGAACGACCAGAGCACGAGCACCCGGTCGGCCCGGCTCGCCGCGATGTGGGCCGCCGTCTCCTCCGGGGTGACGCCCAGCAGTTGCCGGTGCTGCACGCCCGAGGTCTCCAGGGCGGCGAGCACCGCGTGCACGCCGTACGTCACCGCCTTGCGGTAACGGACCACCACATCGACTGCCAGCGTCACGACCGGCAGCGTAGCTCAGGCGGAGGCCAGCCGCATGGGACGCAGCGCGCCGGTGAGCTTGGCCAGCTCGGCCAGCATGGCGTCGGCGGCGGCGGTCATCACGTCGTTGGGCGCCACGGTGCCGTCCTCGGCGATGAACTGCTGGTAGAAGGGGATGTTGACGGCCTCGACCACCGGGATCATCTTCAGCGTGCTGACGACCTGCCGCAGGCCGTTCACCGCCCGGGTGCCGCCGGAGATCCCGCCGTAGCTGACGAACCCCGCCGCCTTGTGCTGCCACTCGTGGTGCAGGTAGTCCAAGGCGTTCTTCAGCACGGCCGTGAAGCTGTGGTTGTACTCGGGGGTCACGAACACGAAGGCGTCGCCCCGGTCCACGGTGGCGCTCCACTCCTTGGTGTGGGCGTTCACGTACTGCCTGAGCTTGGGGTGGTTCGGCTCGTCGAGGAACGGCAGGCCCACCTCGGCCAGGTCGACCAGCTCGACGTCGAAGTGGCCGGAGGCGACGGCACGGCTCCTGAACCACTCGGCGACCTCGCGTCCGGCGCGGCCGGGACGGGTGCTGGCGACGATGATCTGCAGGACTGGCTTGTCCATGGGGTCCTCCCTCAGGTGGTTGATACCTCAACATTATTGAGTAGCTAAACATTTCTTAGCAAATGCTAGGATCGTCCCCGTGAGCCCCCATTCCGTCTGCGTCCGGTTCCACGTCGCACTCGAACTGATCGGCGCCCGCTGGTCGGGAGCCGTGATCCACATGATCTTCAAGGGCGCCCACCGCTACGCCGACCTCAAGGCGGCCATCCCCGGCATCAACGACACGATGCTGGCCCGCCGGCTGCGCGAGCTGGAGTCCGCCGGGCTCGTCGAGCGGCGCGTGCTGCCCACGTCGCCGGTGCGGGTCGAGTACCACCTCACGGAGATGGGCCAGGAGCTGCGCCCGGTGCTCGACGAGCTGGTCACCTGGGCGCACAAGTGGATCCCGCTGCCCGAGGAGCCGGCCAGGTCCGCCTAGCGAATACGGGCGAGCGCCGGAGGCGGGCCGGGGGTTAGACTCCCGGGCATGCACTGGCGACATTGATGAACCACCAGCGGCCGACGCGGAAGAAGCGCGCGCGGGCCTCCGAGGTGCCGAGCACCAGACGGAGTCCCTGTCCGCCTCTTCCGAGAGGGTCGCATGTTCGTCCCCAAGCTTTACGTCTACACGTTCCTCGGCGAGTTCGTCCTGCTCTACCCGGTGTACACGCTGTTGTTCACCGATTCCGGGCTCTCGGTGGCCGAGACGTCCTCGCTGTTCGTCATCTGGTCCGTGACCGGCATGGTGCTGGAGATCCCCTCCGGCGCCTGGGCCGACACGATGTCCCGCCGCCTGCTGCTGTTCCTGGGCCCGCTGCTGGCCGGCGCCGGCTTCGCGTTGTGGGTGCTCTTCCCGTCCTACTGGGCCTTCGCGCTGGGCTTCGTGCTGTGGGGGGCCGAGGGCGCGCTCGTCTCGGGCGCCTTCGAGGCGCTCGCGTACGAGGAGCTCGAACGCCGGGGCCTCCAGGCGCGGTACGCCGCGATCATGGGCAGGGCCCATTCGCTCGGCATCGTCGCCGCGGCGTCGGCGATCGCCCTTGCCACGCCCGTCTTCGCGGTCGGCGGCTATCCGGCGGTGGGGGTGGCCAGTGTGGTGGCCTGTCTCTTGTGTGCCGGTACGGCGTTGACGCTGCCTGAACGTCGTCGGGCGGTAGCGGGTTCGTCCGGTCTGTCCGGGGATTCGGGTGGGCGGTATCTCGCGGTTCTGCGGGCCGGTGTCGCGGAGGCCCGTACCGATCGGAACGTGCTCGAAGCGATCGTCCTGATCTCCGTCGTCACGGCGATCTGGGGTGCGCTGGAGGAGTACGTCCCCTTCCTGGCCGCCGAGACCGGCGCGCCCAGGACGGCCGTGCCCCTCCTCGTCCTGGCCGTCTGGGTCGGGGCCGCGGCGGGCGGCCTGCTGGCGGGGCCCGCCCAGCGCCTGACCGGGCGGCAGTTCGCGCTGGTCCTGGCGCTGGCGGCCGCGGCCATGGCGGTGGGCGCGCTGATCCCGCATCCGGCCGGGTTCACGCTGGTCGCCGTCTCCTTCGGGGCGTTCCAGATGGCCGGCGTGGTGGCCGACGCACGACTGCAGGAACGCGTCTCGGGCGACCAGCGGGCCACCGTGACGTCGGTGGCCGGGCTCGGCACGAACGTGGTCACCCTGGCCGTCTACACCGCCTACGGCGCGGGCTCGCCGTTCCTCTCCCACGGGACCACGTTCGCCCTCCTGGTCCTGCCGTACGTGGTCATCGCCCTGTGGCTGGCCCGGGAGCGGGTCGCGCCGATGTGATCCTCTTCGACGCGAACGGGACGCGCTTGGGCAGCGGCGGCGGCTCCTCCCCCTCCTTCTCGGGAGCCCCCGCCCCGCCCCGGCGCGCCCGCCAGCGGGACGGGAACACGGAGGCGGCCAGCAGAATGCCGCCGATCACCAAAGACCAGGTATTCAGCAATGCCGCGTACGCGTCCAGATAATCGGCGGGCACCAGATCGAATCCCATTCTGCGGTCGCCTCCCGTGGCGGCCCGTACGAGCGACGCCACGGCCAGGGCCGTGAAAGCCAGACCGGGCAGCAGTGAGGCGACCGGAGAAATCCGGGAACCGGCCAGGACGCCGACGAGGAGCGCGGTTCCGGCCAACGCCGCGGCCGCCGTCCACTCGACCGTCCAGTCGAAGCCGGACGTGGTCGCGCGGGGTCCGTACAGAAGACCGGCCGTGATCAACGGGATCGCGGCCACTCCGACCGCGGCCCCGGCGAAATGACGAACACCATTACCCATAGGGAACACCTCCAGGCCCAATACGATACCGACATACCACCGGTTACAACTTAGGATGAAAAATCTCCATTTGTGGCCTCTGGTCGGAAGGTCGGGCATATCGCCTTAATAGGAAACATTTGGTATCTCCTCATTTGTCTGTCAGCGGTTACCGTGACAGAACCCCCCATCGAGGAGCGGCGGCATGTTTCGCTGTGCAGTGGCGGGCGCCACCATCGTGGCCGCCTGCCTGGCCAACCCGGGCCCCCCGACGCCCGACCCCGTGATCGAGGCGCTCTCGCGCGACCTCGGCCTCTCGGAGTCCCAGGTGGTCGCCCGGCTGGCGAGCGAACGACATGCCGCCGCCCTGGAGGCCGAACTGACCGCCTCGCTGGGCGACTCCTACGCCGGGTCATGGCTGACCGAAGACGCCTCCGCCCTCGTCGTCGCCACCACCGACCCCGCCCGGACCGCCGCGATCTCGGCCCGGGGGGCGCGCCCTGTCGTCGTGCGGCACTCGCTGTCGGAGCTGGACGCCGTCGTCCAACGCCTGGACCAGGCCGCCCGCCGCCTCCAGGCCGGCCCCGCCCTCTGGTACGCCGACGTCCGCGCCAACCGCGTCGTCCTCCAGGTCCCCCGGCCGGAACCCTCGCCCACCGAGGCGTCGTCGGCCGCCGGGGGCCAGGTCGCGGCGGCCCTGGTGGCGGCGGCCCGCAGCACGGCCGTCGCGGTGTCGCCGGCCGCCGAGCTCCCCCGCACGTACGGCGACATCATCGGCGGCGACCCCTTCTACGTCGGCTCGACGCGCTGCACGATCGGCTTCTCGGTCACCAAGGGCAGCGTCCCCGGCTTCGTCACCGCGGGCCACTGCGGCCACACCGGCGACCTGGTGACGTCCCCGCCCGGCACCTTCCAGGGCTCGTCCTTCCCGGTCAACGACTACGCGTGGGTCGCCACCCCCGGGCACACCGCGCAGCCGTACGTCCGTGGTCCCGGCGGCTCGCTGGTGACCGTACGCGGCTCGCTCCCGGCGACGGTGGGCGCGTCCGTGTGCCGTGCCGGCCCGACCACCGGCTGGCACTGCGGCACCGTCCAGCAGCACAACGCTACCATCACGTACGCCCAGGGCACCGTCTACGGCCTGACCCGCACCAACGTGTGCGCCGAACCGGGCGACTCAGGCGGACCGTTCATCTCGGGCGGCCAGGCCCAGGGCGTGACGTCGGGCGGCTCCGGCAACTGCAGCACCGGCGGCACGACGTACTTCCAGCCCGTCAACGAGATCCTCAGCGCGTACGGCCTGACCCTCCGCACCGCCTGACCTCCCCCCGCGCCCGCGCACACGCGGCACTCGTGCGACCCCGAACACACGGCACCTCCCGCGAAGCCGAGCGCCCGGCACCGATGAGTTTTCCTCCCCGGTCGAGTCTGCCCTCCCGGAAGCGGATCCCTTCCGCCGTACCCGACCGCAAGGAGGCAGCGATGACGCGCCCCAACCTGAACAGCCTGCTCCTGGCCAGCACCGACCCGGCCCGACTACGCGCCTGGTACGCCACGGCCCTCGACCCCGAGTCCGACACCGACGTCACCCATTACGGCGTGCTGAAGTTCGGCGACTTCCACCTCATCATCGACACCCGGGCCGACGTGGCGGACAAGAATCCCGAGCCCGGACGGGTGATACTCAACTTCGACGTCCCCGACGCGCGCGCGATCGCCGCCCGGATGGAGGAGGCGGGCGTGTCATGGCTGGCCGAGCTCGAAGACCGCGACGGCAGCCTGTTCGCCACGGCGATCGACCCCGACGGCAACTACGTCCAGATCATCCAGCTCAGCGAAGACCACCGGAAGGCGATGTGACGATGTTCGGCAAGACGAAGGCGTTCAGCGGATTCTCCGTCAACGACCTGGCCGCCGCGAAGGCGTTCTACGGCGACACCCTGGGGCTGGAGGTCTCGGAGTCGAACGGCCTGCTCACCCTGCACATCACCGGCGGCACCGACATCCTGATCTACCCCAAACCCGACCACGTCCCGGCGACCTTCACCATTCTCAACTTTCCCGTCGAGAACATCGAACAGGCCGTCGACGACCTCACGTCCCGAGGCGTGCGGTTCCAGCGCTACGACCACCTGAAGACCGACGAGAAGGGCATCTTCCGCGGCGGCGGCCCCCTGATCGCCTGGTTCACCGACCCCTCGGGCAACATCCTGTCCGTCCTCCAGGACTGACACCCGCACCAGCGGCCTCGGGCTGGGGTCGACTCACAAGCTCCTCCCCAGCCAGGCCAGAACATTCCGATCAGGTCTGCCACGTAAGAACCTGCGCGAAAGCCACGGCGGCGCGCCTCAAGTGCCCGCTGCCGCTCAGAGCAACTGCATGGGTCGCCTCAAGGGATCCCAGTCGATGGTGACGAGAGCGCCATAACGCCTGGCCAGCCTGCGGCGTAAATCCTGCCTGAACGTGTTCGTCTCGACGACGATCCGATTGAGCTCTGGTTCGATGAACATCGCCAAGACCTCGGGTTCGTCGATCGGCCGGCCTTGTTCCCCGTCCTCCGTCAAGGCGGTCAGCGCCGCTCTACTGTTCCTCACCGGCCGAACCTGCGGCACGATCCGGTACGGGTCCGGTCTCCCGTATGACCGGTCCACTCCTGAGATGGGCAAGGAAGCCAGCTCCTGCCCTCGGGGGGTGACGTAGGGGGCGACGAGCCGATACGGCGCGTACAGGAGGTAGGGCGGGGCCAGATCGTGCGGATGGGTCTCGGCCCGCCGCTCAGCGATTTGGATGGCCTGACTGAACGGCCCGAGGCTCACGTACCACCGAGGCATTGACGACCTGAGTTTGTAGTACACCTCCGCAGCGTCACCTGCCGCCGGTTGCACGATCACTCGCCATTCGCCCGGCATGCTCACGGGCACCGCCGTCACAGCGTAGAGAGCGAACAGCGTCAAGATCACCTTCAGCCGCATGCGGCGAGAGTGTACCCACCCGTGATCATTTGCGAGCCTTCCGCAAGACGAAGCACAACCGCTCCCTGGGGCAGGTCACCAGCACATCCAGCAGTAAAGCGCCTGACGCGCAGGAACCGTCCCGCTCCGCGGTCGCGGTGAAACTCGCGTTTCCGCAGGCAGGCCGCGTCTCACGTGTCCCACCCTGTCCCACGGACGATGCGCGCGACCTCGCTCCCGTGCTCGGATGAGCCCGTCACCACGTACCGATGCCACGTGCTGACGAAGGCACGAAGAGCCGGCGAGTTCCCCGTGAATGCGATCAGGAAAGGCAGTGACAGGACATGAGCCACCACGTCAGCGAGAACGTCCTCAGCGTCAAGGACATCGAGCAGCAGCCCAAGGCGCGCGGAACGCGATTCACCCTCAACGGCGCACTCTGGGCACTCCAAGCGTTGTGGGGCTTCTTCTTCGCCGGCAGCGGCTTCGGCAAGGTGCTGATGTACGACGACGTCCTGTTCGCAGCAGCCCCCCGGGCCGTGGCCTGGTACGCGGCGGTGCCTCAGTCCCTGATCGTCTTCATCGGGATCGTCGAGGTGCTCGGCGGCGTCGGCCTGATCCTGCCGGCGATGACGAAGGTCAAGCCGATGCTGACGCCTCTCGCCGCCGCCGGCCTGACGCTGACGATGATCCTCGCGGCCGGTTTCCACATCATCCGCGGCGAATACGAACTGGTGCCCGCCAATCTCCTGCTGGGCGGCGTCGCGGCGTTCATCACGGCCGGACGATGGAAGCTGCGGCCCGTCTCCTCCGCGGCCCTCACCACCCCACGCGTACTCACCGCGATCGCGGTCCTGGTCGCACTCGCCCTGCTGACGTTCGCCCCGACGTGGTACACGATGACCAACGCCCAGTTCTGATCACGGGCGGATCGAGGGCTTCGCTGACGTAGCCATTGCAACCCGGACGCCGGAAACTCGAAAGGCCCTCCGCCGGACGCGGCGAGAGGGCCTTTCACCTGCGGAGGATCTGAACCCCGGCTGGTTGCCGCCAAGCCGCCTTGGCAACGCGGGGCACCGCCGCTCAGGACACGGTCTCCCTGGAACGGGTCTGCCCCCTTCAACAGTGCCACCGGGCTCGAAGCACAGTCTCCCGCGCCATCAAATCTGTCATTCGACTAACATTTGACATCCATGTGACACAATATTCGGCATGAAGGACAACATTCCACGGCTGCTGCGAGACGCACACCGCACCAGAAGGCGCCACGAGTGGGCAGCAGTCCAGCGACGGCGGCTCGCCGAGATCGTCGGGTACGCCCGCACCAACTCGCCCTACTACCGCGATCTCTACAGCGGCCTGCCTCCCGACATCGACGACTCCGCATCGCTGCCCGTCACCGACAAGAAGGCGCTGATGGCGCACTACGACGATTGGGCCACCGACCGCGAGGTGACGCTGGCACGGGCGCGCGCCTTCGCCGCGGATCCGCAACTGGTCGGTGGACGGTTCCTCGACCGATACCTGCTGGTCACCACCTCGGGCACCACAGGAAACCCCGCGATCTTCGTCAAGGACGATCGCGACATCGCCGTCAACTACGCCCTCAGCATCCGGATGATGGGGTCCTGGCTGGGCCTCGCCGACCTCACCCGGATCGTGGCCGGCGGCGGACGGATGGCCATCGTGGCCGCGACGAACGGCCATTTCCTGGTCTCGGCCGGCGCCGCCCGCATGCGCGCACATCGGCTACAGCGCAAGGCCGTCCGTCTCTTCTCCGTGCACACCCCTCTCGGTGAACTGGTCGAGGCGCTCAACCGGTTCCGCCCCGCACTGCTGCTCGGCTACGGCAGCGTCCTCAACATGCTCGCCGCCGAGCAGGAGTCGGGACGGCTGCACATCGCGCCGGTGGTGGTTGAACCCGCCGGCGAGACGCTGACCAGCGGTGACTACGCGCGGATGGCCCGCGCCTTCGAAGCCAAGGTCCGCGACACCTACGGCGCCAGCGAGTGTCCCTTCCTCACCGAGGGCTGCGCGTACGGGTGGTATCACGTCAACAGTGACTGGGCCCTGGTCGAACCGGTCGAAGCCGACCACTCCCCGACCCCGCCGGGCAGGCCGTCCCACACCGTTCTGGTGACCGATCTGGCCAACCGAGTACAGCCGATCCTGCGCTACGACCTCGGCGACAGCGTCCTGCAACGGCCTGACCCGTGTCCGTGCGGCAACCCCCTGCCGGCCATACGGGTACAGGGACGCGTGGCCAACCTGCTCACGTTCACCACCGGACGGGGCGAGGTCGTCATCGCGCCGCTGATGCTCAACACCCTGGTGGACCGCACGCCTGGAGTCCAGCTCTACCAGATCGTCCAAACCAGCCCGGCGAACCTGCGCATACGGATGCTGCCCTCGCCCGGGGCGGATCCGGAAGCGGTGTGGAGGGCGGTGCTCGACGGGATCGGCGGCCTGCTCACCGACCACAAGCTGGACCATGTCATCCTGGAACGCGCTGAGGAGCCGCCGCAGCAATCCCCCGGCGGAAAGTATCGGACGGTCGTCCCGCTGAAGGATTTCGCATGATGTCAGATTCCCAGCAGCCCGGACTGCGGGAGCGCAAGAAGGCCGGCACTCGCGCCGCCATCCAGCGACATGCGCTGCGCCTGTTCCGCGAGCAGGGTTACGACGCCACCAGCGTCGAGCAGATCGCCCAAGCAGCCGACGTCTCGCACCGGACGGTGTTCCGCTACTTCCCGACCAAGGAAGCGTTGGTCACCCTCGATGACTACGACACCCTCATCGCCGAGGCGTGCGCGGCCCAGCCGCCGGAACTCGGTCCGGTGCCGGCGCTGCGCAACGCCTTCCGGGCCGTGTTCACCGACCTGACCGACGTGGAGGTCGCCGCGAAGCAGGAGCGCCAGGCTCTGGTGCTCAGCGTCCCCTCGCTGTGGGCGGCCAGTCTCGCCAACATCACCCAGACCAAGCAGACGCTCACCGAACTGGTCGCAGCCAGGCTGGGCCGTCCGCAACGCGACGACCGGGTGCGGGCCGTCGCAGGCGCGGTGTTCGGCATCCTGCTGTCGGTCTGGCTGGACTGGGCCAAGGACCCGGAATTGGACGCCCTGGCGCTGTTGGACAGCGCGCTCGCCCATCTCGAAAGCTCCGTGAACTAGAGCTGTCCCGACAACCTTCACTCCTTGAGCTGGCCGGCACAGCACGGCCATGCCCACGAGCTCAACCCTGCCCATGGGCGCCAAGCCGGGGATGATTCCGAGCAGGGGGTTTCCTTCTACGACCACGTCGGGCAACGTTCCGTTGATGTCGGGGTCGAAGAGGTCCTTCACGTCATCCCACAACAGGTCAGGCACAGTACATTGACTTCGACGTCGACCTCAGAGAATTGCAGGGGCAGGAGCGGTTGGATGTCCTGGTGGCTGTCCTCCGCCTGATCGGACAGCGTCTCGGGAAGTCTGTGCTGATGACTGCGGAAGGTTCTCCCGGTCATCCGGATCTCGGCTTCGATGTCGAGGCCGGCCGGGTGGTGCTGATGGTCGAACCGACTGGTCCGGGCCACGAATTCGCTCCAGGCGGCCGTTGAACCACCACCTGGAGCTTGTGGATATCTCCTGTGGAGTGAGTACGCTGCCGGGATGGTCTCGGACTATGGGATGTCGGGGTCGCAGTTCCCGCCGAGGCGGGTAGCCGGTCGGGGGCGTGGCTGGTATCGAGGTGACTGCCATGTGCACTCGGTTCTCTCGAATGGCGGAGAGCTGACGCCGGAGCAGCTTGCGGCCGGTGCTCGTGCGGCGGGGCTGGACTTCATCGCGACCACCGAGCACAACACCGCAACTGCGCATGGCGCCTGGGGCTCGCTCGTCGGCGACGACCTACTGGTGATCATCGGCCAGGAAGCCACCAGCCGAACCGGGCACTGGCTGGCGCTCGGCATCGATCCGGGGCAGGTGGTCGACTGGCGGTACGGCGTCCGCGACGACGTGATCGGCAAGCAGCTGGATCAGGTACATGAGGCCGGTGGGCTGTGCGTGGCGGCCCACCCGCACGCGCCGTACCCCTCTGGTGTCTTCATGTACCCGTTCGAGGGGTTCGACGTGGTGGAGGTGTGGAACGGGCTGTGGGTCTCCGATGAGCCGTGGCAGGCGGACAATGCGGCAGCACTGGCCGAATGGGGTCGCGGCCTGGCCGTCGACATCCGCCGTGGACGGTGGCGACCGGCGATGGGCAACAGCGATGCCCATCTGGAGGGCCAGATCGGCAGACCGCACACCGTCGTGCTGGCCGAGGAATTGAGTGCTGACGCAGTCCTCGCCGGCATCCGTGCCGGCCGGAGCTGGATCGCCGAATCGGCCACGGTTGAGCTCTCGCTCCAGGTCTCTGCTGGTGATGGCAGTGCCGGCATCGGGGGGCGGCTGGATACCCACGGCGGACCTGCTGTGGTCCGGGTGGACGTCCGTGGTGTGCCGTCCGGCACCGTCAGCTTTCACACCGATCGAGGGACGGTGCACCGCGCAGCATTGCCGGGCAATGGATCAGGCGTCCTGGAGTGGCAGACCAACGCGGAGGAATCAGCTTTCGTCCGCATAGAGGTGCGTCATCCCGACGAACACATGGCGGCGCTCACCAACCCCATCATCCTGAGTTGAAAGACCGAAAGGTCGGCGCGCGGCGCCCGGGGTCGCAGCGGACGGTTGAAGGTGCCCGTTGCAACCAGAACTGCAACCAAGACGCCCGGAAAGTTCGAAAGGCCCTCCCCCGAAGATCGGGGAAGGGCCTTTCAGCTGCGGAGGATCGGGGATTTGAACCCCGGATGGTGTTGCCACCAAACCGCATTAGCAGTGCGGCGCCATAGACCTGACTAGGCGAATCCTCCTGGAAGCCATCGCGGCTCAGCACAGCGTACCGGCCTTCTGGCGAGGCGGCAAAGCGGTTGCGTGTCGTGCCTTCGCCAAGAGTTATCAACAGCCTGTGGGTAACCGCCTGTGGATGAAGCCCGCCCCATGCCAGGGCGGGCTTCCAGGTTGTGGACAACCCAGCTCAGGCGGGGTTCGCCTCGCCCTCGATCTCGATCTTGACCTTCTTGCCCACGAGCACACCGCCGGCCTCCAGGGTCTGGTTCCAGGTCAGGCCGAACTCCTCGCGGTCGAACTCGGTGTTGATGGAGAAGCCCCACACCGCGGCGCCCCACGGGTTGGTGCCTGCGCCGCCGTACTCGACGGTGAGCTCGACCTGCTTGGTGACGTCGCGGATCGTCAGGTCGCCGACGACGGTGAACTCGTCGCCCGAGTGGCCGACCACGCGGGTGCTCCGGAAGGTGATCTCGGGGAACTTGTCCGTGGCGAGGAAGTCGTCGCTGCGCAGGTGGCCGTCGCGGTCGCCGACGCCGGTGTCGATGCTGGCGGTCTTGATCGTCAGCTCGGCCGTGGACTCCAGCGGGTTCTCCGCGATCGTGACGGAGCCGGTGAAGTCACCGAAGCGGCCGCGTACCTTGCTCACCATCATGTGCTTGACCACGAAGCCGATGCGGGTGTGGGCCACGTCGAGGTTGTACGTGCCGGCGGCGGGAATGGTCAGGGACTCCCAGGTGCGGGTGCTCATCGGGTTCTCCTCGGGAAGGTTGCTGTGCGGATGTCTGCGGCAACAAATGTCTACACGAGGAATATTCCGCAAGTCAACTAACGTCGGTTAAGGTATGGACGTGAAGCACATCGATGACCCCAGGCTGACGGCGATGGGCCTGCTCGCCGAGGTTCACGCAGGTCTGGCAGCCCGGATGCAACCCGTCTTCAGCAGGGCGGGGTTGTCGGGCATCGACTTCGAGACGGTCATCCGCCTGGCACGATCACCGCGGCAGGCGCTGCGGATGACCGACCTGGCCGCCCAGACGGGCCTGTCCACGAGCGGCGTGACCAGGGTCGTCGACCGGCTCGAACGTGAGGGCCTGGTGACCAGGCAGGCGTGCGCCACCGACCGCAGAGCCTCTTACGCCGCGCTCACGGACGCGGGACGCGAGCGACTGGCGAGCGTCCTGCCCCAGCACCTTGAGGACATCAAGGACAGCTTCACCGGCCTCCTGAGCGAGGCCGAACTCGACGCGTTCCTGCAGACACTCCGCAAGATCAGAGACGTCGTGCGCCCCTGCGCGACGGCCGGCGCGGAGGAGACCACCCACTCGCTCAACTGAGCCGTAACGCCGACTACAAGGCCGATGACGAGGACGCCCCCGGAACCCCCGAGCCGCCCGGCTCCGAGGAGATCCCCAAGGCGCTCCTGAGCTTGGCCATCGCCCGTGACACCGTGCTCTTGACCGTGCCGACGCTGATCCCGAGCGTCCTGGCGATCTCCGGTTCGGTCATGTCCTCGTAGTAACGCAGCACGATCGCAGCCCGCATACGTTCGGGCAGCCCCTCCAACGCCTGTTCCAGCAGCTCGTGCACCTCCCCGCAGGCCGGCGGCTCCGCCGCGGCCACCTCGGGCAGGTCGTCCGACGGGTACTCCTCCAGCTTGCGCCGCCGCCACTGCGAGATGTTGATGTTGACCATGGCCCGGCGGACGTACCCGTCCAGCGCCT
The DNA here is from genome assembly GCF_040642995.1 of Nonomuraea sp. NPDC047529. NCBI lineage: Bacteria > Bacillati > Actinomycetota > Actinomycetes > Streptosporangiales > Streptosporangiaceae > Nonomuraea > Nonomuraea sp. NPDC047529. The sequence continues at coordinate 371,570 of NZ_JBEYTJ010000001.1, forward strand.
TGCGGTCCTCGATGTTCCCCCACGCCAGGTACGTCTTGGCCAGCGCGCTCTGCAGCAGGTCCTCCGCGTCCAGCGGATGCCCGGTGAGCTGACGGGCGGCGCGCAGCAGCGCGGGACCGCGAGCCGTGACGTACTCGCGGAACTCCTCTTCCCACCCGGTGGTCTGCATCGTGGCCAGAATCGCAGCCTGATGCCCTTTTGCGACTGAACCACAATTCAGGTTTCGGCCCGACGAAGACAAAGGTCAGTCAAGGTCGGTGGCAGATTGTTCGAAGGCGGGTGTCAACTACCTTCCCCGGGGATGCGTATTTTGCTCCCCTCTGTTCGCCACGGCACGAGCCGCTCCGGAGTCATGTGAACCTAGTACCTGACGAGGGAGGGCGGATGGGCTATCCGAACGTCGAACGTCGCAGGCGGCTCGCGGCCGCCGCGCTGGGCCGCACCCCGGGCATCGCGGGCCCCGACCTGGCCGACGGCGAACCTTTACGCGCCGTCGCCGGCGAGATCCTTGACGTCAGCCCGCATCTCATCGTCATCGAGACCCCCGAAGGCGTCGAGGAGCGGCTCGTGATCGCCCCCTGGGCCACGGCCTGGCACGGCGCGGAGATGGCGCCCGCCGACCTCCCGGTGGGCTCCATGGTGCTCATGCGCACACTGCGCGACGGCCGCGTCGTCGAGCGGATCTGGGCCGACACCACCCGCCTCACCGGCACGATCCTGTCGGTCGAGGGGCGCAAGGAGCTGACGGTCGAGCTCGACTGCGGCCCCCACCGGGGCCCCCGGACGATCGTCATCCCCTACCCGGCCACCGGACGGCTGCAGGTGCGGCATCCGAAGTTCGAGCCGGGCTACCTGTTCGACGCGATCGGGATCAGGCGCGGCGGCTCCGCCCTGGCACTGCTGCCGGCGACCTCGCAGCCCGCCCACCGGTCGGGCATCGTGCCGGCCCCGGCGCCCGCGTACGCCGGGGCGCAGGCGCGCATCTCCGGCACCGCCACCTGGTCCGACACGTTCGACGAGGAGGAGCGCGGCGCGGCGTACCCGATGCTGGAGGGCGTGGACACCGGCTGCCCCGACGCCGGGCTCTCCTGCGCCGGCCTGCCCTACCTCGCCATCGGTTCGCTGTTGCAGGTCAGGAACACGTGCGCCGACCGCGCGGCCAACCTGCCGGTGGTCGCCTGCGGCTGCCTGGCCGGGCGGTTCTGCGACCGTTGCGTCGAGTGCGACACCTCGCCGCGCGGCCGCGTCGCCGAGCTGTCACCCGCCTCGTTCGTCGAGCTGGGCGGCGAATTGATCAAAGGCTGCTTCAACGCTCAGATCGGATTGGGGTGACGGGCGTGCTCGATTCGCAGATGCCGATCCTGATCGTGCTGCTGGTGATGGGCGCCGGCGCCAAGGTGGTCACGGTGTACCGGGGCGGAGAGCCGGGCACCCTGTCCAGGCTGGGCCCGGCCGTGCTCATGCCCGGCCGCATGCAGGCGCCCTCGCTGCTGGTCTGCGCGGTCGTCGAGCTGGTGCTGGCCGGGGGGCTGCTGTTCGCCACCGCGCCGATCTTCAGGTGGGGGACGGTCGGCTTCTTCGCCATGTGCACGTACGTGCTGGTCGAGCTGCGCAGGCGGCGTCCTGACGCGGGCTGCGGCTGCTTCGGCGAGGTCAGCTCGGCGCCGGTCGGCATACGTTCGATCGGCCGGACGGTCGTCCTGACCGGGATGTCCGTGTTGTCGGTGGCCGCCCCGGCGTCGGGCTGGGCGGCGACGGTCCATCCGACCTGGCTCACGGCCGCGGGGGTGGCGGTGATCGCGCTGCTCTCCCCCGAGATCGAGGAGCTGGTCGATCGCGTACGGTACCGCGCCCCCTGCGAGCAGCGCCCCGGCCCCGCCGAGCAGGTGATGCTCTCCAGGCTGAGGTCGAGCGGCCCGTGGCGGGCGCACCAGGAGGCACTGACCTCGCCGGAGCCGTACGACAGCTGGCGTGAGTTGTGCTGGCGCTTCTTCGTCTTCACCGGCCGCGACCAGGACGACGTGGTCTTCGCGGTCCACCTGAGCGGACGGCGTCCGGCGGTGCGCGTGGCGGTGGTCAGCAACGACGACAGCGACTCTCTGCCGGAATATACGCCAGTATCGGCATGACGCTAGAGAGCCCTAGATTTTCGTATCCAGGCACGGCGATATGACTCTATTGGGCTGTCTAGCTTCCCCACTAGACAGCCCAATAGAGGTCTAGGGGCGGCGCTCAAACAGGTTGAGACCGCAGGAACCTTCCGAAGTGCGGCACCGTGAACGCGATCAGACCGCGCTCGGCGCTGTAGATGAGCCCTTTCTTGATGAGGCTGTCACGAGCCGGCGAGAGGCTGGACGGCTTCCGCCCGAGGGCGTCGGCCACGTCGGCGGTGGCGACCGGCTCGTCGCCGATCTGCGCCATGGCGTGCATGTAGTCGCGCTCGGCCGGGGTGGCCCGCTCGTAGCGGCTGCCGAAGAAGCCCACGGCGAGCTCCTCCTCGGCCTCGGGCGCGGAGACCTTGACGTCGTCGAGGGTGATCGGGCTGCGGAGCGCGAGGTCCCAGGCGACCTTGCCGTACGCCTGGACGAAATAGGGATAGCCGTCGGCGGCCTCGTAGAGCGCGTCGAGGGCTTCCTGGGTGAACTCCACCATCTCCTCCCGCGCGGGGAGGATCAGCGCCATGTCGGCCGCCTCGCGGTCGAGCTTGTCGATGCGCGCGTAGCGGAAGAGCCGTTCGGAATAGCTCTTGCTGGCCGACAGCACGCTCGGCAGGTGCGGCAGCCCCGCGCCCACCACGATCAGCGGCCCGCCCGACTGGGACAGCTCGTGGCAGGCGGCGCAGAGCGCGGACACGTCGGCGGGCTGCACGTCCTGCATCTCGTCGATGAACAGCGCGATGCCCACGCCGAGGTCGGTCGCCACGCCGGCGGCGTCGACGAACAGCTCGGTGAGGTCGATCTCCAGGTCGCCCGAGTCGGCGCGCCCGCGGCTGGCGGGCACCTCGATGCCGGGCGACCAGTGGGAGGTGCCCTTGGCCGCGGACGGGTCGCGCATCGCGAACGCCTTCAGCACCCCGAGGAACTCCTCGATGCGCTCGGGCGCGCGGTGGCGCGGGGCCAGCTCGCGGATGGCCATGTGCAGGGCGGCCGCCACAGGACGCCTGATCGACTGGTCGGGCCGGGCCTCGATCTTGCCCGTGCCCCACAGCCGCTGCATGGCCATGGACTTGAAGGTGTTGAGCAGGACGGTCTTGCCGACGCCGCGCAGGCCGGTGACGACCATGCTGCGCTCGGGGCGCCCTCGGGCCACCCGCTCCAGCACCACCTCGAACTGCTGCAGCTCACGGTCGCGCCCGGCCAGCTCCGGCGGACGCTGCCCGGCGCCGGGGGCGTAGGGATTGCGCACAGGGTCCACGCTCTCGGACTTTATTGCCGGATATAGCGGCCGTCTTAGATTTGGGAAGAAAGTGCTACGGCGTGTCCGAGCAGGAGCTGTGGCGAGCATCGTCATCGGACACACCCCCTCTCACCAGGCCGAACCCTTGTTCGATTTCGATACCCAGAACTGTAGCGCGGACTCGAACATGCATGCGATGGTTTCGAGTAAAAGATCTTTGCAACAGTCCGGGACGCCCGTGCGTCTGGGTGTTGCGGAGTTCGAGGAGTTCGTGCAAGCGCGTGGCGCCGCCCTGCTCCGGTACGGATACGTCCTCACCGAAAACCCCGACGACGCCGCCGACCTCGTCCAGGAGGCGCTGCTCAAGCTCGGCGGCACCTGGCGCAAGGTGCGCAACAAGGACAACCCGGAGTCCTACATACGCACGATCATGACCCGCCAGCACGTGAGCTGGTGGCGCGGGCGGCGCAGGGAGCAGCTCACGGACGAGGTGCCCGAGGGGGCCTACACCGACAGCCACTCCTCCGGCGAGCTGTGGCGGGAGCTGGCGACGCTGCCACGCAGGCAGCGGGTGGTCCTGGTGCTGCTGGCCACGTTCGACCGGCCCGGCATCTGGTGGGGGAACTTCATGTCCGCCGAGCCCAGCACGACCATGTACTGGAGCGAGCGGGGCGACGAGTACCGTGTGCTCAACTTGGCAGCCGTCCCGCCCGCGCAATAGCGTTCGTGACCATGCGGACCTTCGCGAACGTACAGGAACTCAAGGCGGCCGTGGGCGAGACGTTCGGCCCGACCGAGTGGCGCACCGTCACCCAGGAGCAGGTCAACCTCTTCGCCGACGCCACCGACGACCACCAGTGGATCCACGTGGACGTGGAGCGCGCCAAGGAGGGGCCCTTCGGCGGCACGATCGCCCACGGCTACCTGACCCTGTCGCTGCTGCCGACGTTCATGTTCGAGATGGTGCGCGTCGAGGGCATCGCGATGGGCGTCAACTACGGGCTGAACAAGGTGCGCTTCCCCAGGCCGGTGCCCGTGGGCGCGCGGGTCAGGGCCGTGGGCGAGCTCACCGACGTCAAGGGCACGCCGGCCGGCTACCTGGCCAACCTGAAGATGACGATCGAGATCGAGGGCGAGCGCCGGCCCGCCTGCATCGCCGAGTCGCTCAGCCTGTACGTCCCCGCGCCCTGATCACCGCAGCGACAGGACGATCCCGACCACCGCGGCAAGCCCGATCAACCCGAGATAGGCCAGTACGAGCCGGGTGTCCCTGAGCAGGCATTTGCTCCGGGTCAGCCCGGCCCGCCGCGCCTTCCAGTACCCCGCGAACCCCAGCGCCGCGAACCCGAGCACCGCCCACGGCCCGAGCAGCCAGGCCAGCAGCGCCACGGTGGCGTACACGCACAATCGAAGCGGATCGTACGGCTGGGCCTTCACAGGATCACCAGCCCCGGCTTCGAGGCCACCGCGGACAGCCGCTGCCGTGAGAGCTGCGGCCACGCCTGCACGGCGCAGAACGGCGCGCACTGGTCCTGCTCGGCCCGGGTGCCCACATGCACGCAGCATTGCGTGAGCCGCTCCTCGATCATGGTCGAGATGTCCATGAACGGCTTGATCGTGATCCGCACCACCCGCTCGCCCAGCATCCTGCGCAGCTTCCTGCGCCGTCCGGGCAACGCCGAGGAGGCGAGGGTGAGCAGCGTGGCGACGCCCAGGTCGCAGTTCTCGCAGATGTCCCGCCACAGGTCGCCGATCTGCGGGTGGGACAGCGACGACTGCTCCGACAGCAGCCCGAGCAGCGACTCCTGAACGGCCAGCCGCAGCTCGCGCGGCAGCTCGGTGTCGGCGATGCGGTTGGAGACCAGGCCCAGGTTCTGCTTGAGGCGGTCGTGGCCCATCAGGGCGACCAGCGAGCGCCACTGCTGCGAGTCGTCGCGGATCAGATAGCCCACCGAGCAGCAGTGGGGGTGCGAGCAGGGCAGGGCGGTCAGGTCGCGCCAGGTCACCAGGCCGTCGGTCTGCGGGCCGAGCCGCTTGAGCACGCCGGTGTGGGTGAGCCGGTCGGACGGGTCGATGACGCCCGACCTGCCCGACCCGAACTGGGGTTGCAGCGACACGCCGCCGACGAAGGGGGTGTCCAGCGCGAGGCGTACGACGTCGCCGATCTCCCCGTCGTTGACGCCCAGGGCCGCGGTCATGACCAGGGTCGTGAAGATCTCCCGCTCCGACAGCCGCCGTACGGCCTCCGCCTTGATCCGGCGCAGGTCGCCGCCGCGATGGTGCTTGGACGCCTCGGCCGACGAGCCGTCGTACTGGAGGTAGACCTCCACCCGGTCCCGGTGCTCGGTGAGCAGGTCGAGCAGCGCGTCGTCCCTGGCGATGAGCACGCCGTTGGTGTTGATCAGGATGCGGGTGACCGGCCGGAGCGCCAGCTCGGCGAGGAGGGTCTTCAGCTCGGGGTGGAGCGTGGGCTCCCCGCCGCTCAGCATCAGGACGTCGAGCTTGCCGTTCTCCCTGGCCAGCCGCTGGTCCACATTCGCCAGCACGTCCGCGACCGGGACGACGCCGGTCAGGTCGGGCGAGCTGTCGGCGAAGCAGGTGGGGCAGCGCAGGTTGCACGCCTCGGCGATGTCCTCCAGCAGGATGCAGGTGTGCTGGGTCTGCATCTCGGGCAGGCCGTTGAGGTACGCGCCGGGGATCGGGGCGAAGTTTCCGGACACGTCAGGGATGTGCTGCTTGGTGGGAGCGGTCCACTCCTCCAGGTAGGAGAGGATCTCCGGGTCCTCGTCGTACAACGTGCGGATCAGGCCGTGTTCGCGGCAGCCGCGTTCCAGCCACACCTTGCCGTCGCGTTCGGCCAGGTAGCCGCTCAGCCGTTGGACCTGGTCGAGGTCCTGGCCGTGGCATTTCGGGCAGAACGCGTTGACGTACCGGAGGATGCGGTCGCCCCGTAGCCCCATCCCTGCGCTCATGTCATGACCTTCCGCTTGAAAAGGGCATCGTAATGGCCTCGACGCCAGCCATACACGAGCCTGAGCGTGAGCAGCGTCAGGCCCGGGATCAGGAAGCACTGCGGTCCGGTCAGGCCGAGCCACAGCGTCTCGTTCGCCCTGGTGAACTCGACCAGGAACCGGAAGACCGCATATCCGGCGAGGTAGAGCGTGAACAGCTCGCCCGGCTGGGTCAGCCGCTTGCGCGCCCACCGCAGCGCGACGAACGCGGCGAGCTGGAAGACGATCTCGTACACGAACGACGGGTGCATGGCCTGGCCGGTCAGGCAACCCGGACATTCCGGTGTGGACGGCGGCGCGTGCACCCCCCAGGGCAGGTCCGTGGGCCTGCCGGGGGCCTCGGTCAGGTGACAGCCGATGCGGCCGATCGCCATGCCGAGCGCCACCGCCGGGGCGAACAGGTCGCCGGTGCGCTCCCGGTAGCCGATGACCTTCTTCGCGACCAGCACGCCGACGTACGCGCCGGTCAGGCCGCCGAGGATGCTGCGGGAGCCGTACAGCCAGAGGTCGGCGAGGTCGAACGTCTCCAGCCAGCCCGCCAGGCGCATGCCGATGGCGCCGCCGACCAGGGCTCCGGTGACGGCGACGAGTGACTGCTCGTTGAGCGCGCCCCTGGCCCTCGCCTCGCGGACGAAGACCACCGCGGCCACGAGGACGCCCAGGCCGACGAATATCTCGTGATACGGCATGCTTCAGCCGTACAGGCTCGGGTTGAGGCCGGTGCAGATGCCGGCCGTCAGCATCGACCACAGCGCCCAGCCGATCGCGAGCCCCAGCCCGAGCCCCCGCGACCACGGCTTGCGGACCAGGCCGAACCCCAGACCGCCGCCCAGGCCGACGACGGCCAGCAGCACCGCGCCGACGATCACGCCCGCCTTGTTCGTGCCGTCGATGGCGGAGATGAAGACGAAGAAGCCCACGATGCCGTTGACGACGCTGTAGGCGAACATGCCGGCGACCAGCGTCGCGATGAGGACGATCGCGGAGTCGCGGCTGCTGGGCTGCTGCGGCGGCAGCGGCGATGGCCGCGGTGGCTGCGACGGCGGCTGCGGCGGCGGCTGCGGCTGCGGCGGCGGCGGCGGCTGCGGCTGCGGCTGCGGCTGCGGCGGCGGCTGCGGCTGCGGCTGCGGCGGCGGCGGCGGCTGCCAGCCTTGGTGCGGCTCCCACGGGCCTTGTGGCGGTGGTGTCGTCATCCCGCCGCCCCCTGGTCGGTGAGGCACTGCTGATCGGTCATGCTTCGCCTACGCGTACATGCCGGGGTTCAGCCCCGTGCAGTATCCGGCCGAGACGATCGACGCCAATGACCACCCGATCATCAACCCGAGCCCCAGCCCGAACGACCACTGCTTGCGCAGGACGACCAGCGTGATGCCCAGGCCGAGGCCCAGAAGCGCCAGGAACCCAGCCGCGACGCCGATTCCCACCGCGGACTGCAGGCTCAGCGCGAGCAGCCCGACCATCACATTGATCACCAGGTAGGCGAAGCTTCCGGCCAGCGCCAACGCGACGGTCAGCCCCGGCTGGCGCCGCGGCTGCGGCCCGGGCTGGCCGTGCGGAGGCCCCTGCGGCGGCGGACCCTGCGGAGGCGGTCCGTACGGCGGCTGCCCCGGCGGGGGTGGCCCGTACGGCGGCTGCCCGGCGGGAGGTGGCCCGGATGGAGGCTGCCCCGGCGGAGGTGGCGGCGGCATGGTCACGGCGTTCACCCTACGGGGCTAAAGCGACTCTGAGTAGTAAATCGCTGCCTGGACGCGGCTCTTCAGTCCCAGTTTGTTCAGGAGGCGGCTGACGTGCGTCTTCGTGGTGGCTTCGGCCATGTCGAGCTCTTTGGCGATCTCGGCGTTGGACAGGCCGCGGCCGATGCAGGCCAGCACCTCGCGTTCGCGCGGGGTCAGGGCCTCCGGGTCGGAGGGCTCGCGACGGGGCGGCTGGTCGGCGAAGGCCGCGATCAGCCGTCTGGTGACGCCCGGCGCGATCATCCCCTCGCCGCCCGCCACCAGCCTTACCGCTTCCACCAGGGCGTCGGCCTCGGTGTTCTTGAGCAGGAAACCGGCCGCGCCCGCCCGGAGGGCGCCGAAGACGTACTCGTCGACGTCGAACGTCGTGAGGATCAGGACGTCGCTCACCCCCGCCAGCTCCCTGGTGGCGGAGATGCCGTCGAGGCGGGGCATACGGATGTCCATGAGGACGACGTCGGGACGCAGGTCGTGGGCCAACCGGACCGCCTGCTCGCCGTCGGCGGCCTCACCCACGACCTCGATGTCGTCGGCGCCGTCGAGGATCATCACGATCCCGGCGCGTACGGCCGCATGATCGTCAGCCACCAACACCCTGATACTCACGCCACCCCCCTCTCCCCGTCCGCCGTCCCGGAGCGCCCGCCGTCGCCGCTTTTGAAGCGTCCGCCGTCGCCAGGCGGCTCCCTCGTAGCCTGCTCCCCCGAGACCCGGCTGCTCGAAGAACGGTCCCCCGAAGCCGGTACGTCGAGCGACGTCGGGAAGGCCGCCACGACGCGCCAGCCGTCCCCCCATGGCCCCGCCTCGAAGAACCCTCCTACCAGCGAAGCCCGTTCACGCATGCCGATCAGCCCCGCCCCTGCCCCCGGCAGCCGAGCGCCACGCCGGCCGACCCGGTTCTCGATCGTCAGGAGAACCTCCCCAGGTTCGTACGCCAGCGAGACGACAACCGGCGCCTCGCCATGCTTGAGCGCGTTCGTCAGCCCTTCCTGAAGGATCCGATAACCAGCCAGATCCACCGAAGCCGGCACCTCACGCAACTCCCCGTCGACCCGCAGCTCAACCGCCATCCCAGCCCGCCGCGTACGCTCGACCAGGCTCTCCGTGTCAGCCAACCGCGGCCGGGTGGCCTCAAGCTCCTGCCCGTCCTCCTCGCGCCCGCCGTTGGCCTCCCGCAGCAGCCCGATCATGTCCCGCATCTCGGCCATCCCCTTGACGCTGTTCTCCCGTACGGACTCCATGACCTTGCGAACCGTCTCCCGATCCAGGTCCTTACGGGACAGAGCAGCCGTCGACTGGATGGCGATGGCGCTGAAATGGTTCGCGATCATGTCGTGCAGCTCACGAGCCATCCGCGTACGCTCGGCCGCGATCGCCGCCTGCCGGTCGAGCTCGGCCAGATGCGCGACCTGCTCCGCCCGCGCCCGTTCCGCGGCCGCCCGGTCCCGCTGCTCCCGCAGCACCCAAGCCGTGGTGACCGGCGTGATCAGCACCAGCCCTACCTGGATGCCCATGACGGCCAGCAACCGCCAGTCCGCCGCGATGAACGCCGCCACCGCCCCACCCACCACGGCCAGCACCGTCGTGATCCCGAGCAGCCAGCGAGCGAACCGCGCCGGCCCGTAGAGCGCCGCGGCGTACAGATTGTCGGTGAACACCAGCACGGTCGCCAGCGACGGCCCCACCACCCCGTCGACCGTGACGGCCACCACCCCCAGCGCCAACGACCACAGCGGCGCCCGCTGCCGCAGCAACACGGCCGAACAGGTGATCGCCAACGGCACCAGCAGGGCCCACACCGGCACGCCGCGCTGCACGTACGCACCGGCCAGGATCAGCAGCGCCCCCAGAACGAAGGCCAGCCCGGCCGCCACTGCGGGCCGTACCCGGCCCTTCTCCTGGCCACCGGCCACCCCGCGCACGGCGAACGGCCTCAGCCACCGTGCAACCGCCCGCGCCTCGGCGCCACCGCTCTTCACCGCCGCCCGTGTCATGTCCTCATCACACCACTCCCGGCGACCGCCGCCGTCCTCCGAGGGTCCGCCTGTGGATACACCCTTCGATGTATCCACAGGCTCGTTTTCACCGACGATGTGCCGGGCCGCGAATCCCCCCAAGCTGGAACATGTGATTGTCGCCATCCTCATCGGCTGCGAAATCGGCTTCTGGCTCCTCCTGGGTCTCGGCCTGGCCAGCCGCTACCTCTGGAAGCGCCGCCGGCTCAGCACGGCCCTCCTCCTCTGCGTCCCGCTCCTCGACGTGGTCCTCCTGGCCGCGGCGGTCATCGACATGCGCGGCGGCGCCACGGCGGACCTGCGCCACGGCCTGGCGGCGGCCTACCTCGCCTACTCGATCGTCTTCGGCCACCGGACCATGCGCTGGGCCGACGCCCGCTTCCACCACCGCTTCGCCGGCGGCCCCCCGCCCTGGAAGCCGCCGGCGGGCGGCATGGCCCGCACCCGCTACGAGTGGGGGTTCTGGCTGAAACTGGTCCTGGCGTACGGAATCTTCTGCCTCATCCTGTTCGGCCTCATCTGGCTGGTGAACGACCCCTCCCGCACAAAAGCCCTGATGGACTTCATGCTCAACCTGCTCAAGATCCCCCTCATCGCCCTGCTCTGGCCGGTGAGCTACACGCTCTGGCCGAAGAAGGAACCGTCGGCTCGCCAGTGATCGCGGGTATTCGGTTCGATGCACCGCTCAGAACCCGCTATGCTTGCTTACGCAGCGAGCGGCCGTAGCTCAATGGATAGAGCATCTGACTACGGATCAGAAGGTTGGGGTTTCGAGTACCTCCGGCCGCACACATGCGAAAGGCCTGCTCCCAGGGTTCCTGGGAGCGGGCCTTTCTGTTTGTCAGGACAATCTAGGGATCTTGCTAACACCTCTGCTAACACGGCCTCTCATCCCTCACCGATCGCCTCAGCGAAGACATCAGCGGCTGACGCCTCGGCGGCACGGATCACATGGGCATAGACCCTGAGCGTGATCGACGGGTCGGCGTGGCCGAGCCGGGCCGCGACCACATGGACGGGGACGCCGGCCAGGAGCAGGATCGTCGCATGGATATGGCGTAGGTCGTGAAGCCGCGCATGGGGCAACGGCGTGCCGGTGTTCGTTTGGTTGTGCCGCTTGATCAAGATCGGGAAGAGCGAGCTGAGCGTGTCGGGGTGAACGGGCTCCCCCCATCCCGTGGTGAACACGTAGTCGCCGCCGCCCCGCCACTCCGGGCCGAGTTGGAGCTTGTCCGCGGCTTGCTGGGAGCGCTGTGCGCGCAAGACCTGGACCGTCCGCGCATCGAGGCCGACGACGCGCTTACGACCGCTCTTGGTGGTGCCCTCGACGCGCTTGCCGTCGATGAACGAGGCCGAGCCGCGGATAGTGATCTGCTTGCCCTCAAGGTCGACATCGGACCAGCGCAGATGAAGCAGCTCACCGCGCCGGGCACCTGTGTAGGCCGCGACGTGGAAGAAGGGCCAAAGGCGATGATCGCGAGCAGCGAAGAGGAACGTCTTGAGCTGGTCCGTGGTCCAGACCGTGCCGGGCTCGCTGATCTCCCGTCGGGGGCGCTTGGCCTTCTCGACCGGACTGGACGACAGGATCTCATCGACGTTCACGGCATCGCGGAATGCCTTCCGAAGCACGGCGTGGACGTAGTCGACCGTGCGTGAGGAGAGCGGCCGCCCGTTCTTGCCGCCGCCGACCCTCAGGTCCCGGTACAGCTTGGTGATCGCGGTAGCCCGAACGGCCTGCAACCGCAGCGTGCCGATGTTGGGCTTGATGTATCGCTCGATGATGTGCCGGTAGTCGGCGAGGGTCTTGGGCTTGATCTCGACGGCGTGCGCCTCGATCCACTCATCGAGGTACTCGCGGACGGTGATCGTGTTGCGGTCGACGTACTCGCCACGGCGGGCCTTGACCCGTGCTTCGTCACGAGCGGCCTTGGCATCGTCCTCGCAGGTGAAGCCGCCAACCCATCGCGGCTTGCTCTCCCCTGTCTCAGGGTCGCGGACCCTGATCACGTACGACCAGGTGGTGCCGCGCTTCATGACGCCGTCGCGCAGCTTGGGTGCCTTCTTCTTGCGCGGCTGCTCGTCCGGCGTGCCGATGAAGGTCTTGGTCATACGGCGACCTCCTTCCTGGTCAGGCGGATGATGTACTCGTTAAGGGCCGTGACGGGGATGCGGCGAGAGCCGTCGATGCGGATGGAAGCGACGGCGCCGGTAGCCAGCAGTTGGTAGAGCTTGCTTCGTGAGATGGCCAGGGCTTCGGCGGCTTCGGGGATAGTGAGAAGGAGTCGGGTCATGAATGGCCTCCCGAAGAGGTGCCGGTGATGGCTGCGGCGAGAAGCGCGTCGCCGGCCGATTGACCCTGCCCGGCGTACTCCCAGTGGGCGACGACGAGGACGGTGTCCTCGTCGAAGAGCGGCAGCCGCCCGTGGCTGATCTCTTCTGTGCGCATATGTTCTTCGCGGGCGGTGCGGAGTTCGCCGAGGGTGGTGGAGTAGTGGCGGCTCTTGGTGGAGAAGTGGCCGCGGAAGCCGAGCATGTGGGCCCAGTGGGTGAGCCGTAGGTCGGCCAGGTCGGCGTTCTCGCCAAGGCGCATGCAGGAGGCGATCAGCTGGCGGGCGTGGTCGCGGACGGGGAGGGCGTCGAGGTTGTCGAGGGGTTGGATGCGGCGGTCCAGAGTGCCGACGCATTCGGCGGCCTTGGTGGCGTACTTGGCGATGTAGGCGGCGACGGCTTGTTCGGTGAGGTCGCCGTTCATGGTGATGCGGCGGACGTCGAGCTGTGTGCCCCATCGGAACGTTCGGCTCAGTGGCTTGATCTCGGCGGTCACCACGGCTGCCGCGTGCTGGACGGCGTCGGCCAGGGCGTCGGCGGTGGCCCAGGTCGGTGGTGGTGAGTGGGGGCCGTCGGGTCCGTCGAGGCGGATGACGGCGTGGAAGTGGACGACGCCGCGGCGCTGGTACTCGGCGACTTTGGCGAAGGCGATGGTCACCTGGTCGCGCAGGGCCTTGACGGTCAGGCCGTTGAGCCGGGCGAAGCGGCGGCGCAGGGCGAGGGTGAAGCGGCGCCACAGCTCAGGGCTGATGGCGTTGAACAGGACCGAGCCGTCGTAGTCGTAGCAGTCGGGGCACAGCGGTTCACCCAGACGCGGGTCGTCGGCGTGGTGCCGGTCGGTGCAGGACATGAGCTGTCCGTGCGGGCAGGTCTGGGCGTTGCGGCGGGCGTGGCAGGGCTGGACCTTGCCGTTCTTCTCCCGGCGGGTGTGGACGCTCCCGAAGGAGGGGGCGGTGAGGGTGACGAACAGGCACGGGTGCGAACTGACCGTCTCCGGGACGCCCTTGCCACCGACGAGGCCGGCGCGGACGAGTTGGTAGGTGTCGGCGCGGTAGACCTCGGCGCAGGCCGGGCAACGGGAGGCGCGGCGGGTCTTGCACGGAACACGCAGGACGCCGCCCGGTTCGCGGTTGGTGCTGTAGCGGTGGAGCAGCTGGCCGGTGGCCTGGTCGAAGTGGTCGACCTTGCCACGCAGGTGGATGGGCTGTCGGCAGCCGCCGGTGCGCTTGATCTGGTGCGCCCAGCGGTCGTAGTCGGGTTGGTGGAGCCGGTCGATCATCCCGGCTACGGCGTGTGAGTGGTGCAAGATGGATCCGTCCTGTCCGGATGCGTTCTGGAGTGGGATGGCCCCTCACCTGGCGCGGAACTCGGCGGTTGTGTGGCCAGGTGAGGGGATCTCGGCTATGCGCCGTGGTTGTCGATGCCGGTGCCCTCGCAGTCGCGGCAGGTGTCGCTGTCGCCGTCGAGGCCCGTTCCGTTGCAGGTGCAGCAGCGGCCGTTTGCGAGCGGGACGGCGGCGAGGATGTCGGGCCAGTCGGTCCAGGGATCTTCGGCCGTCATGGACGGTGGTCCTTGCGCGGGGTGATGGTGACGTAGAGGCGGTAGTTCCGCGGCCGGCTCCTGTCGGGGAAGGCCCGCGACATGCTGGTGACGGTGAAGATCTGGCGAAGGTGGATCACGCCGAGGGTGAGTTCGGCGCGGTTGCCTTCGAGTCGGATGCGCATGGTCAGGGCTCCCGGGTGGTGTCGATCTGGATGCAGCCGCGGTAGCTGTCATCGGCGGCGTGACGGGCGCGGGCGGCGGCGAGGATGGCAATGAACTCGTAGCGGACCGGTCCAAAGCCGATGCCGGTCATGTAGTGGTCATGCGGCAGGTGGTGAGGGTCGATCTCCGTGCCGAGCAGTGCAGCGACCTTGTCGACCTCGGCGCGCATGTCGTCGTCGGAGCCGTTGTCGGGGAAGGCGCGCAGGGTGACGGGTGCCATCGAGGTCGGGATCTGAGGGTGGGCCTTGAGGAAGCCCGCCATGGAGATGAGTCCGGCGATGAGGGCGTCTCGGTCGTTGTTCATGGTGGTGCGCCTTTCAGGTGGTTACTGGGACGGTGTGCAGGCTGTGGAGAAGGTCGGAAGCGAGTTGCTCGGACACGCCCAGGCGGGCGCGGAGAACGTCGCGGGTGATGGGCTTGCCGTGTCGGGTGTGGTGTTCGTCGGCGACGCGGCGGGCGTAGTCGACCAGTGCCGGGGACGGTCCGGGGCGTTCGTCCTGGCGGTTCTGGGCGGGGACGAGGGCGGGACGGTCTACGGACGGGACGGCTACGGGGGCGTCGGGACGCGGCGGGGACGTAGGGACGTCTTCTGGGGACGTCCTGAAGATGTCTGAGGACGAGTCGGGACGTGGGCCGGACGTCCGGCGTTCGAGCATGGAGACGGCGACGAGGAAGGCGCCGGCCGGAGTGGCGGCGGTGATCCAGCCCCAGGCGGTCGGGTCGGCTTGTTGGAGGTTGGCGGCCAGGGACAGGACGATGCCTCCGGTCAGGACGAGGACGGGCCAGGAGATCAGGCCACGCCGTACACGGGCGGTCTTCTTGTCGCGTTGCCGCTCGCGGGCGGCCATGACGCAGGTGAGGTCGATGCAGACGGCGATCGCCCAGGCCATCCAGCCGGACTGTCCGTGGTCGCTGGCGGTGTCGCGGATGTGGGTGAAGGACCCGGCTCCAGCGATGAGGGCCAGGACTAGGACGGGGCCGGTGTCGAGCAGCCAGTGGGCGAGGCGTCGCATCGAAGTTCAGGCCTCTCTTGGGTCAGGGATGGAGTTGAGGAACTCGGCGAGATCGGTGTCGCTCACCTGGGCGGCGTGGCCGGCGACGACGTCGGCCCAGACAGGTGAGCGGTCGGCATAGGTGGAGGCGGCGAGTTCGGCGGCTTGCTCGCTGACGTAGTAGGAGCGGGCGCGGTACCACTGGCCGTCCTGGGAGGCGACGATGGCGACGCCAGGTGTCTCGGCCGGAATGGCACGAGCCGAGGCGAGGGCGGCGGGGTCGAGGTCGCCGAGGGTCATGGTGGCGGTTTCGGGGTCGTTGACGCGGTGGCAGATGCGGCCGGAGCACTGGGCGCGCAGGGCAGTGACACCGGGACCGAGGTCGGAGCCGATGCGCTGGCCGCAGCAGAACAGGTAGATGCCGAACGCCCTACCGAGCTGAGCGACCCGAAGCAGCGCCGTCGAGGTCTTGGCGATCTCGTCCTTCTCCGACTTGTCGGCCATCAGGTACAGCTCGGCCAGTTCGTCGACCAGGACCACGACGGGCACAGGCCGCTGATCGTCCGGGAGTTGCCAGATGTTGCGGGCGCCGGCCTTCCGGCACTGGGCCATCCGGCCAGTCATCAGACTGACGAGGTCGTCCAGCAGGCCGACGCATTCAGGTCGTGTGGTGCCCAGCGCCGACAGGCGAGGGCTGTACGGGGTGAACTCCACGCCGCCCTTGAGGTCGAAGCCGACCAGGGCGACCGGTTGAGGAGCCAGCCCTTGGACCAGTGCGTTGGCGAGGTTGGACTTGCCGGACTGGGTCGCTCCGGCGTTAAGCCAGTGTGGGACGGTCCTGAAGTCGATGGTCCAGGGACCGCCGGTCTCCAGACGTCCCACGGTGACCCTGAGCAGTTCGGGCGAGGTCGGCAGCGTCTCGACCCGGACCAGTGGATCGCGGACGGTGGCGGACAGGACGACTCGTCCAGGACGAGGCGACGAGACGCGGATCGCGTGGACGCCCCACGAGTGGGCAAGCCGTTCGGCGGCGTCGGCGTAGTCGGCGGGGATCTGTCCTTCCAAGGTGTGCAGGGTGACGCGCCAGCCGTAGCGGGTGGGCTTGGGCAGCCACATGAACGGCTTGGTGTCCACGGCGATGCGCTGCCACTTGCGTCGGACGCGGACGACGCCGGTCGAGGCGACCAGGCCGGGGACGGTGGTGAACCAGAAGCGCTGCCGCTTCTTGGTGAGGTGGCAGCCGAGGGCGACCTTGCGCCAGCTCGCCCGTACGCTGATCGCGACCAGCGGGAAGGCGGCCACGAGCCAGAACGACGGGTAGTGCCAGCGGCGCCAGGCCCAGAGCCCGGCCGCCGCAGCGGCCAGGACTCCGAGCACGAGGAGCGTGGTGTCAGACACGGAGCGGCTCCGTGTCTGCCGGTAGGAGGGTGGCGGCGCGGTAGGAGATGCCCCACCGGCCCGCGATCTCCCAGACGTAGCCGACCATGCCGGACGGGTTGACCTGCTGACCGGCAGCGATCGGGGGTTCCCCCGAAGTGCCGATCTTGACGAGTTCGATCCGGCCGAACTCGTCTTCCACCGAGACGGTGATCTCGTAGACGGTGTTGCCGTTCTTGTCGGTCTTGATCTCGCCGGTGTCCTTGTTGACCAGGCGGGGCTTCGGTGCCTTCACGCAGGTGATGACGAGCTTGGAGGTGTCGACGGGGATCGGGATGGTGCGCATGAGAGCTGCTCTCCTTCAGAGTGACTGTGCTAGTTACAAAGATACCTAGGTAACTAGCTCTGTAAACCGAGATAGCTAAATCGCTTCGAGATTCCTTACAGGTTGCCCAGAGACCTAGGCATCTAGAACCGCTAAAATTGAGTCATGGCAACCACTGACCGGCGCCGGCCGTACCTGCGGATTGCCGAGGACATTCGGCGCGACATCGCCTCAGGCCGGTATGCAGTGGGAGAACAGCTCCCCGTAGCGCGTGAGCTGTCCGAGAAGTACGGCGTGGCCATGATGACCATCGGCAACGCCCTGGCTGTACTCCGCGACGAAGGACTCATCGAGACCCGCCAGGGGGCGGGCAGCTTCGTCACCCGCACCCCTGACGACGTCGAGGCCGTCCCCGCCTCTGGCGAGCACAGCGAAGAGTTCCGCATCATCTCCGAGCAGTTGCGCGAGATCCGTCAGCACATGAACAAGCTGACGGTCAGGCTGGACGAGCTGGACGCTCGGACTCGCCCTGATCAAGCCGAGTAGAGACCCTCATCGCACGCCGCTGGAGTTCGGCCAGATCGACCGCGATCTCCGCCAGCTCGCGAAGCAGGATCTGTCGTTCAGTCTCGCTAAGACCCACGTATCACCCCATCGTGTAGGCAGAACGCCGAAGCGCCCCCGGGTTACCTGCTGGGTGAGGAGCCATTGCGCGGATAGCCCTCCGTTCGTCGTGCTCAGAGCAGCCGCATGACCTTCGCGAGGTTGAGGATCTCGCGCTGACGATGCAGCTTGCCGCTGTCTCGCAGGTCGCGCACGATGTTGCGGACCAACGGACGGTTCCGGACGTGCTGAGGCGCGATCCGGTCGGCACGGAGCAGAGCGTCTGCGGCTTCGTTGTCCTTTCTGTTCATGTGGTAGCCCGCCGCGGTGCAGGTCCAGTAGTGAGCCTGGCGTTCGGACGAGGCGATCTCGGCGATCTCGACGTGTTCGGCCCGCGAGATGACCTCACGAGGCCGGCCCAGCTCCATGCTGACCTCGACGGCGTGAATGGTGGTGTTGACCCGGTTGAACTGGGTTTGGAACGCGTTGCCGTCCCGCGGCAGGACCTCGGCGACGCGGCGGGCCTCGTCCAGATGGCTCTCCGCCTCTCTCTGGTCCCACAGCCTGGAATACGCCACGGCGGCCCGCAGATGCAGGGCACCCCACATCGCCTTGATCGTGTCGTCTCCGCTCACGTACGGCTCGATCTGGTCCAATGCCGACAAGGCCGCGTCCTTGGCCGGGTCGAGCTGCGCCTCGTGCAGCCACACCCCGCACAGGTCCCAGCTCGCCGCCGCGATCAGATCGGGTGATCCCACGTGCTGTGCCGCCACGAGTTCGCGCTGTACCGCCGTCCAGCCGAGATCATGGTGCCCCAGGAGGTTCGACGACACCCGCGCCATGTGGCAGGCCCGCAGCATCAGCGCCTCGGCCCGGTCGCGATCGGCTGAGGAGCCGTTGATGATCGCTATCAGGTCGGCGAGGATCCTGGGCAGCACCTCACCGAGGGCGGTGAACTTGGCGTCCTGGCGCAGCTGCTCCGCCAGGCGGACGTTCGCCTCCAACTCCTGCAACGTCCGCGGCTCCCCGCGCGCCGGCAGCCCGATCCCGCTGGGCAACGACGCCTGCTGAAGAGCGAGCCGAAGCCCCGGAACGGCCGCGTGCCCGGAGTCGAGCTCCGTCGTCTCGTGCTGGTACGGCTGGCCCGTCAGCTCGCCGACCTCCACCCCGAGCGCTTCGGCGAGCTGCCCGACGACGCTCATCCGGTCCAGCGGCATCCGGCCGTTCTCCACCTTCGACAGCCAGGAGACAGATCGGCCGACCTTCTCGGCGAGGGTCGCCTGATCCCAGCCCTTGCGGTGACGAGCCCGCGCGATCCGCTGGCCCTGCGTCACGTACTCTGTTGCCACGTCGCCGCCCCTCCTTCTCGTCGCCTGCTTCGACGATAAGACGGGTGATCTGCGTCACTGGGAGAAAAACTGCCAGTCGAAGGGCATGCGAAACCGCAGGTCGGCCTTCGACCTGCGGAAACGCTCGTCACTGATCGATTTCAGAAAGTGACGCTACGTGTGCATGGCTCGCCGGATCTGTGCGTCGTTACCTCGCTTCTCCTCGCATGAGCTGTCGCCACAGCGTCATGGCATCAGCGACCCGCATGCGCGGGCTCTCCACGACGTTCGGGGAGGGGGCGGACCGGTCGTAGCGCCGGATGAAGCTCTGCCCGCCGGCCATGCAATGCTCGAAGACGGGCGACCGGCATTCGCAGGTGTAGTTCAGGACCCGAGTGCGATCGGGGCGTTGCTCGGCTGGGAGCCACCTCACCGACACCGCGTGCGGTCGAGGCGAGGCGGGGTGCGTACTGTGAAGGTCTCCGACTTCTGTCACCGGGCTCACCGTCCTTCGTAACGCGCGATCGCCGGCGCGGCGCCGGCAGTGCTCGCGGATGTCGCGATCGATGAACAGGCGTTGGTGAGCGAGGGGCTGTCTCCAGCCGCACAACGCGTCCTCGCGGAGCGGCAGACCGAAGCGCCCGAACGGAGCCCCACCCGGCGGGACTCCGCACAGCCACTCACCAACGCCATGGCCACAACCTATCCCAGCCTGTCTTAACCTGTCTATAGCATTCCTAGCAATGCCTGTTCTATGCCGTTAGGTGCGGGGATACCTAGAGTCGTCCCGTGATCGAATGGGACCCGCGGCTCTACAAGTGGGAGCAGATAGCCAACGTCGTGGCCGAGCGCATCGGCGACGGCACCTACCCGCCCCTCACCCTCATCTCCGAGGTGAAGCTGCAGGAGGAGTTCGACGTCGCACGAGTGACCATCCGCAAGGCGATGGAGGCACTCAGGGAACGAGGGCTGATCACCACAAAGCCCGGCAAGGGCTCCATCGTGTCCCCGCAGTAGTCATGCCTGATGTGACTTCTCTGTTGATCTGTCGAGGCCGGCATCGTTGACCTGCGGTTCGCCATTTGTGTCCGCGATGGTCACTGGCCTTGCCTTCTCATTTGAAGTGGCGGATTTCGGGGAACGGGACGCCGATGGCCAAGGTGGAGCTGTGCTGGACCCAGAACCGGTTGCCATGACTCGTACCCGATGTGGCGCCCCAAGTCGGCCGACCAGTACCAGCCAGGATAGTTCCGCTGCCCCCTACAGGACAGGAACGACCGCACCGGCCGAACCAGGTCATCAGCCAGCTCGCCTAGCCACGCCCACGGGACACGCCGTTCTGTGCCGTCTTCTCCGACATAAATCGCATAGAACTCGTCCATCGCAGCCAGCCCCGTGCTCATAATGCCCCGTTCCGAGGCGGCGGGTCGTAGTAGCCCCGGCTCGCGATCAGGACGCTCTCGAAACACGTGTAGCGGTCGATGGTCTCCTGATCCGCCCCCGGATACGGGACCCCGGATCGGGACATCCCAACGGACAACTCCGGCACCACCAAGCCGCAGTCGCCCTGGTCGACCTCGACGTCGAAACGGGCTCGCAGTTCCGCGATCACCTGCTCGGCAGGCGTCGAGAACAGATCCACACCAAGCAGGCACACCTGCGCCCGCGGCTCCACGTCGAAGTCTCGGTAGATCTCGACCGTCTGCACCACTCCTGCGGACCCGCAGCATACGTGCACATTAACTCCCGATCCCATCAGCCGCCAATCCAGCGGCTCCGCACCCGGATACGGCGCGTACGGCTGCGGCGCGCCCCACGCCGCCAGCACCCGCCCTGTATCCTCGAACGAAGCCCCCAGCAGCACCGGGCCGGCAGCCCTCAGCGGATCCAACTCGATAACCAACGGTGACACGTCGCCTCCAAAGCGGTCGACAGCCCCAGGAACCACTCCAGGCGCAGTGACATCCTCGCCAGATCAGGTGAGAAATCGCCACATGCTTCGCCAGGTCGCATAAGAGGTCGCCACTTCAGACGCGAACGCACACCTGACCCCTCAACAGCTGTATTTCGGGCGACACCTGGTGGGGGACCTATCCACGGCACCTTCGAAGGCGCTGGTCTGGCTGTCGTTCGACGAGGATGGGCCTGGACAGCTTCGGTCCTAGACTCGAGCCATGGCCAGGATTGACCGCGCCAGCCGGCTGATCGCGGCACCACCGGCGACCGTCTACGGCGCTCTCCTAGACCGGGAGTCGCTCGAAACGTGGTTGCCGCCGGACGGCATGCGCGGGCGGATCGAGCGGTGGGATGCCCGGCCTGGTGGGGGGTTCATGATGGTTCTCACGTACCTCGATCCCACCGACAACCCCGGCAAGACGTCAGACGCGACGGACGTCGTCAACGTCGCGTTCGTCGACCTGGTGCCACCAGAGCGCGTGGTGCAGCGGGCAGTGTTCGAGGCTGATGACCCGTCGTACGCGGGCACCATGACGATGACCTGGCAACTCGCTGCCGCCGGCGAAGGGACCGAAGTAACCGTCACCGCCACGGACGTACCGCCCGGCATCGACCAAGCGGTACACGAGGCCGGGATCGCCTCCTCGCTTGCCAACCTGGCGTCGCACGTCGAAGGGGCCGGCTGACTCAGTCCGGACTGCACCCGAAGGTGCTACCCCAACCTGAACAGCATCGCCAGCACCGGAGAAGTGGACGAAACAGCAGGTCAGACGGAGTGCTTCACGACCGGATGAGAACTTTCCCTACGGTTTCAAGGGCAGCCCGCCTGCGGCGGCCTGCCGCGCGTCGGGCGGTCGCTGGCCGCGCTGCGGCTCTTCGGCCGGTCGCGGCCAGCGCCACCCCGCGCGCTAACCGACATCTCACCCCTGCCAAGGAGAGCTGACGATCACGAGCGCCGGACGTACCTTTCATGCACAATAGTTAAGTGGACTACGATCTGACTCGACTCGGCTCTCGCGAATTTGAGCACCTGACACAGGCTCTTGCGGCAAAGATAATCGGACATGGCGTAAGTGTGTTCGGTGATGGTCCTGATGGTGGAAGGGAAGCGTCTTTTAAAGGGAAGACCCAGTTCCCGGCTCTGGATCCGTCCGAAGCATGGGATGGTTACGTTGTCCTGCAATCTAAGTTTCGCGGTAGGCCATTGGGTGCACCACAAGACGGTAACTGGTTTATGTCCGAGATTAGAAAGGAACTCAACGAATGGGCGGATCGGAAGTCGTCGCGAAACCTGTCGGGGAAGATTCCGGACTATCTGATACTCGCCACGAACATCGTGCTTACGCCCGCAGCAGGTTCGGGCGGAGTTGATCAGGCAAATTTACATATCGACAAGCTGTGTCGCAAGCTCAATATTCCAATAAAAGGGTGGAAGATATGGCATCATGATCAAATATGCACATATCTTGACATCTATCCCGAAGTCCGGCAGACATATGCAGGAATGACCACCAGTGGAGACGTCCTATTCTGGATGCGCGAGAAGTTTGATCAGATAGCGGAACTCGGGATCTCTGGGCAGCGTCACCGGCTCCCCGATGCCGTTTTCCGTCCTGGGGCCGACTCTGATGTCGTCGATGCGACGTTCGCCGACGAAATGGGCTATAGAGTGGCCATGCATCACGCTCTAAAAGGAAGGGGGCTGGATGCAGGCGATTTCTGGAGCTCCATGGAACATTGCCTAAGAAGTCAGGGGCATCGTGATATAAAGATAATGTCGATGGAACCCTACAACATGCTCCTCGGAAGTGAGCGCTGGCGTCTCGATACACAATGGGCAAAAAAGGGCGATGGAGTGGAAGTCCGCCTATCTGAAATACCGATGGGAAATATGGGTGGAGATGATGAGATTCACTGGTTTGAAGATCCAGATCTAGACCCGAAGCTATGCGCGCTTGGGGTGCGCACGGAAATGGTCGACTATGCAGCCGAATCCGATCGAATCTTTGTATTTCACTGGGAGCGAATTGGCAGTAGATTCTTCAATCATTTATATGAAATCCCCAGGAGTTCATTGCTGGCAGGTCTGCGCGCGGCAACGGAAAGTTTATTCGCTTATAGTGACAATGATAACTGCGTCTTTGTGGCAAAGCTTGAATATGCCGATTTGTCCGGCATGAATTTCAGCGTGAGGATCGATCCCTATTTGGGAAATTCAGCGATCTTCAGGAAGTCCGACTGTGTGGACCATGGCTCTTGGATTATCAACTAGTGCGGAATTCCGAGATCGTGATCTGTGCGAGTGCTTGCCGTAATCCTAAATAGCCCACCAAGTCGCCGTACTGGTCAATGCCACGTGCTGTATAGCAGCTGAGTACAGCAACCCACCGCATACCGCCTCATCCAGCCGTGCGCCAATACTCGGTCCGATCGGCATCGTGAGCTTCCGACCATGAGCATGCCGATGGTTCGCCTCAAGGTGGTTAAGGCCGTGACGATCGCTCACTTCGCTACTCGTCGACCGTGGCTAGGGCGATCGACGCCGAGCCCTTCCTTCGTCAGGTCCCGGCACCGGGTGACCGTGGCTGAGGCGACAGCAGCGCTGACAGCAATGTCCCCACACGTCGACGCATCCGCCGCACCGTCAACGCGCACTTGACCATGGCCTCGATCATCCGAGCAGGGGATCGGGCCGCCTGAAAAGCGGAAGGTCGGCAGTTCGACCCCGTCCTCACTGCACCGCTACGAGCAAAAGCCCGGGCCCTGGCCCCACTCAATCGCCACCGAGCTTACGCAGGAAGCGCTCCAGGAAGGCTTCTAGTTCCTCCGGCCTGTCAACCGCATCGGGGCTGATACGGCTGATGAGGGTAATCCCCGCGTTCTCTAGCAGTTCGTCCTTGGACTTGTCGAAGGCCCAGCGCTTGTTGTGGTGCGGACCGTCGATCTCGATGACTCCGGCACGCCCCTTGAAGGTAACCAGGACGTCAGGCTCGAAGGTGTGCCCCGGAATGTGCATACCAGGCAGGGGGAAGATGCCGATCGTCTCCAGCTTGTCATATTTCTCCTGTCGACGCTTCAGCGCTTGGTACAGCTTCAGCTCTCCCGCGTTAGTGAAGATCAGGTGATCCTCTATCGGCAGAGCAGGCGCGGATGGGCCACCAGCTTGCTGCTTGACGCGCGGAATTCTAGCCTGGTTCCCACCCTGAGCCTGGAGGAACTCGGCGAAGCGCAGGTGCCAGTCAAGCGCCACCTCCTGCGGTTCTTGGAGTTTCTGGATCACAACGCTATCCAGAGCAAGATAGTCCGCGTGATGATGCCGATTCGGCCACAACTTGTCCACAGCCGCCCTGAGTCCCTGCTGAATCAGATAGCTGTGCTCACTCACAAGGGCGTGCTCGGGCTCGCGAAACCAAAGCTCCCATAGGAGGTATTGGCCGCCCGTAAAGGTGTCCTGGTCCCTAGTCAGCGCCACCTTGGCCACCCGGCTCAGAGCAACTGCGACCGGGCGCACGTCATCATTGTCGTAGTCCTCGATGCCGTGATCTCCCATCCAGCACAGGCGAACCGCCAGGCCTATGACGCGATGCACACTGTCAGCGATCTCAGGGCCAGCCGATTCGCCCACGGCGTAGCCTGATTCGAGTGCCCAGATGACGGCATACCCTCGGTCGCCCGAGGCGGGGGGATTCGCGGACATGGATTGATTGTGCATCACACCACCGACGGTGGGATGCTGAGATCCGTTCCGGGGTCAATCTCTCTGGCAAGGCCCCTTCTTCGGCGGGCCCTCACTCCGGATGGCCTTGTCCGTGGTGACAGCAGCGTTCCCACACGCCGACGCCTCCGCGCCACCGTCCCACACAAGCTTGACCACGGTCTTGGTCAGCCGAGCGGGGTTGGTGCCCCGTCCGAAAGCGGAAGGTCATGTGGACAACTGTGGACGGCGGCAGTAGACGATCATCACAATGAGGTCCTGCACCCGGACGATCTTCCCCTACTACCCGTAATAGAGCGGCTGGGAAGCTACCTTCTAGGTAAGCTGCAGCTCAGAGCTACCCGGTGATGCGACACCCTCCGAAGTTTCTAAGGCGATATTCTACTGCAACGGCGACATTCTTCGGATGGCTTGAAGACGACATGATGGAAACAGCTAACGAACTTAGAAGGGGCGCCCTAATCGTGCTAGGCGATACGGGGAGTACATCGGTGACACCTCCAGCCGCTACCCCGATGTCTGAAGGGAACGACCGCTACCATGCGGTGCGGACGGGCGCGCGCGGGAATCGAGGAGATTATGCACTCGACGCCAGACCCGTCGCTAGCGGGGGACAGGCGACTGTCTTTGGTGCCACCCACAAGGCCACCGGCAGCCGTGTCGCGTTCAAGAGGCTACGCTTCCGCAGCCCGGACGGCGTGGCGCGGATGCGGCGTGAGATTGAGGCAGCTCAGCGATTCGGAAACCATCCGCACGTCATGCCTGTCCTAGACAGCAGCCCCACCTACGACTGGTTCGTTATGCCTTTGGCAAGCGAGAGCGCCCAGACGCTGGCAGCCGTCCTGGGCACCACGCTAGCGCTTCGCGGTCTGGTCACTGCCGTATGCGATGCACTGCGGGAGCCGCACCAGAAAGGATGGATCCACCGTGACCTCAAGCCTGACAACATCCTAAAGCTCAACGACCAATGGGCCGTTGCAGACTGGGGCCTGGGGCGACGCCCCCGCGGTCAGACTACCGACCCGCGCCGCACGCAAATCGGCGGCCAATTTGGCACTGAAGGATTCGCCGCACCCGAACAATCTATCGACGCGCACGCCGTCGGTCCTCAAGCCGATATATACAGCATTGGTCAGATCATCGGCTGGGCACTCACCGGAGAGCAGCCACGAGCAAACGTGCCACTCTTGCCGGCTGACGGTCCGTGGCGGGCCATCGTCAGGGTCGCCTCAGCTACCGACCCGGCACGCCGCCCTGCCAACGTCGACAACCTACTGGCCCTGGTCGCGCGCGAGTTGGACGACCCGCCAGTGAACCCCATCAGCCGCGGGACTGAACTGCTCACCGCAGTCCGGGCTGGTGATGCGACTGCGCTTGAGCGACTGATTGAAATGGCCGCCCAGCACGCTGGCGACTATGACCTCTACATAGAGATCCTGCTTGACCTCAACGACAGCCAGACCCGCGCTGCGGTCACAGCGAATCCGGCCGCGGTTCGCGAGATTGTTCGAGGCGTTCCCGACCTGCACAGTGGGACGGTGACTCTGGAGTACGGCGACGTGGACCGACTCGTCTCCTGGCTGCTGGTGATAGCTCGTCACGCCGAAGGACTGGGTGAGTGGGACCTTCTTGAAGACACGGCCGAGAGCATTTTCTACCTTGACCATTGGGACCGCTGGCGAGTCCAGGCCGACATACAGTCCTGGCTCGCATCCTGCTCCGGGCAGGCCGCGTCGATCGTGGCTGCGGCGCTAGAGCGCAACCCAGATATCCACGCACATTTCAATAGCCTCACCAGTGATCGGGGAGTGGATCATCGCATCCGTTCAGTACTAAGCACCACGACTTGAGCGCATCACATTCTTGAGCCCAGCGATGGGTCTGCGGTGACATCGTTGATCACAATTGTCGGCCGGGTGACCGGTCCGGGCTCATTTTGGATCAGATGCTGGTGCCCCACCGTGCGCCCGTTGCTGTACAGCGAAGAAGTACAGCAACGAGGTCTCACACGATCACACGCTGCCACTCGTCAACTGCCCTCTGAGCTGGGCGACGCGAGGTTCAGGTGGTGACTGGCTCCCGTTTGCAAGCGGGCGGTCATGTGTCCTGCAGTCGGCGCTCGAGACATATTCGACTGTGGACGTGTTTCCCAAATCCGGGCTGGGACGAGGAGTTAGGACCATCTTCCGTCGAGTAGCCGAATCGAGTCGTCTACTAAGCTGATCTCCAGGTACTCTGACGGCCTTATCGTGGCCGAGGTCGCCTGAGATATGGACGCCTGGCGTAGCCTGTTTGACGTGTCCAATGGGCGAGGTAGTTGCGGACGATCAAGGTATGGGGATGGCGGTTACCCAAAATGCGCTTGATGGCGGGGAGCAGGGCAGCGAGCTGATTGCGGGCGGCTTCGACGTTTCCCGCATAACCCGTCCAGTTGGCAAGGTTGGCGCGGGTAATCAGGATGTCCGGGTGGTCAGCGCCTCGGATGCGCTCGCGGATAGGGAGTAGGGCCGCGAACTGGTCACGAGCGGCAACCGTGTCCCCCGTCATTCCTGTCCAAAATGCAAGATTGTGTCGGGTAGTTAGAGTGTCGGGGTGGTCAACGCCTAGAACACCCTCTTGGAAGGGGAGCAGGGTGGCGAGTTGGTCACGGGCGGCGGTCTCGTCTCCCGCATAACCCGTCCAGATGGCGAGGTTTGCTCGGGTGCTCAAGGATTTGGGATGGTCGGGGCCCAGGACGCGCTCCTGTATCGGGATCAGGACAGCGAGCTGGTCTCGGGCCTTTGCCGGCTCTCCCGCCTCCCCCGTCCAGCGTGCAAGCTCGTGTCTGGTGCTCAGCAGGCTAGGGTCGTCGGCGGTCAGGAACTCCTCTTCGCGAGACAGCAAAGCGGCGTACATATCGCGGGCCTCGGCTGGCTGTCCCGCCTCACCTGTCCAGCGGGCAAGCTCATGTCTGGTGATCAAAATGTGTAGATGCTCGGAGCCTAGAAAGCCCTCCTCCAGGGGAAGCAGTGCCGTGTACATGTCGCGGGCCTTCGCCGGACTCCCCGCCTCACCTGTCCAGCGGGCAAGCTCGTGCCTGGTGCTCAGCGTGCCAGGGTGATCGGATCCCTGGACGCGCTCGCGGATTGGGAACAGGACAGCGAACTGATCACGAGCGGAGGCTGCATCCCCTGTCATTCCCGTGCAGAGGGCAATGTCGTGCTGAGCAGCCAAAGTGCCCGGATCATCACCGCCAAACATCTGGATGCAATGAGTGTGGATTTGGCGCGCCATGGAAAGAGCGGTGCGGTAGTCGCCGCTGGCGGTAAGAAAGTCCCGCACGCAGTGCAGGCCCGGCGAGTCGAAGGGCAGGACTGCGCGAGCGTGAGGGACAAGCCTGCGGTACATGGGCCAGTTAGCCAGTGCCTCGGGGTCCTCCGGAAGCGCGGCCTGGAGCAGTGCGGCGGCCTGATCACGCGCTGCCTGCCGTTCGTTGTCGGAGAGCTGCGCCAGCGTGGTGGCTTGGATGAGACGATGCACGCTTGCCCTCTCCTCCTGCTCGCCATTCGCTGAGTGACCCTGGAGGTTGAGGGTCAAGTTGATGAGGCTGTACGAGGCCAGCAGGGCCAGAGCTTCACCGACCGCAATGTCGTCGGCGTCGTTCACTCTGTCCAACACGGAGCAGGGCAGGCTGTCGGAGGCAAAGCATGCCAGCAGCCTCAACAGGTCGGTCGCCAGTGGGTCGACCGTGCGGATCCGCTGATAGCTGAGCGCCCACACCTTGGCAACAACGCGCGCGGAGTCGCCGCCAGCGGGGATCGCGGCGTGCATTCTAGCTGGAGCATCCTTGAGCAGCTGCAGGTACTTCGCGACGGTCACACGGGGGGTGCGACTGATATAGGCGCCGGCCTGCGTAATCGCAAGCGGAAGATCCCCTAGCTGGTCAGCGAGGTCATGCAGCAGCTCGGCTTCGCTCGCAGGGAGCGGCCCGATCCGGCGGCTCAGCAGGTCGATGGACTCTTGCCGGTCCAGTACATCGAGCCGTAGCGGGGTTAGGCCTAAATCCTGCCAGCCGATGTCGCGTCGGGTGGTGATCAGCGCATGCCCATGGGAGAGCCTGGCCAGATAAGGTTCAATATCGGCGGCGTCTTCGACATTGTCGAAGACCACGAGCCAATTCGGATGGACGCTCAGCCAGGTTAACGCCCATGTTGCGGCTTCGTCCTGAGTGGCTTGGGCGGCGGCCACTGAGTCCGTGGCGGAGGTCAGTGCGCGAGCCAATCCGGCGAGCCCCGCCTGGATCTGCGCTGGTGCCTCGGCGTCGATCCACCACACCAACTGGTAGTCATGACGATGCCGGTCAGCGTACTGCAGTGCCAGCTCGCTCTTGCCCACGCCGCCTAGGCCGACCAGAGCCTGGCTGATCACGCCTGTCGCCGCCGTGCTCTCTAGCGCCGCCCGCAAGGCGCCCATTGCACAGTGACGGCCAACGAACGTCGGCGTGGCACAGCGCGGTAGCCCGATCAAGCTTGGGGACACCCGAACCTGCGCAGCCTGCGGCAGCGGTCGTCGCGGCGGCTGGAAGGTGGCGCTGGCGTGATCACCTGTCTGTACGATGCCCCAGTTGGTGCACATTGCCGCCGACCGTAGGCCATGTGCGGCCACGCCGCGGGCAGGTGTTTCGTCGGTCATCGTTGTGCGGTGGAACCATCGCCGGTCTGGATCACACCGGAATTGTCGCGAACCGCTACCGACCGCTCCCCTTGCGCGGTGAAGGGGCCTTCGGGCGGTTTGGGCGATGGTGCTGCAGACGAGGGCGGATTGCGTTGCGGGTTGCCCTGGCGGCGGGCCAGCACCACCCCGTAGACCGACACCACTAGTCCTCCCAGGGTGGCAAACACTCCTACAACGCTAGCCAGTCGGTCGGCCTCCTCCAATCCCAGGACGGTGAAGATCGTGCCGAGCGCGCCTGCAACTAGTCCGGCAGCCACTACCGAAATCCACACCCACGGGCTCTTCCGTGTTGCCATGCCACCCATACTGAATGTTCCCCCACACGCTGTCGCCGAATGTTTGCAAAACGAAATGAACTCGCTAGACAGAACAATCTTTCGAAGCATCCGGTCACTACGGGGCCCTCATACACTTGCCTCGCCCAGAGCCTCCCAGCGGCGGGCGTGACAGGAGCGGTTGACACAACGTCCCCACACGCCGACGCGTCCGCGCTACCGTCCACATACGCCTGACCACGCCCTCGATCAACCGGGCAGGGTGGTTGCTCCACCTGAAAAGCGGAAGGTCGGCGCTTGTCGAACAGCATCCGACAGTAGCTCACGCGAGAGTCAGGGAAGCGGGAGCAAGAGTCCGGATCAAGCTCATGTTTGTGGACGTCACGGCCGCACCACTATCGCGGAGCAACAGGACCGCTTGACCTGCGTCCGGCGTCGGCTGGGTACGAGATCGGAACGTATCCCCGGTTCCAGCATCTTCGATCGAGGGGAGAGATTGTCAGGACTGGCCGATAGTGTCAGCGAATCTCCTCCGCCTTCTAGTCCAAGGAACCGGCCCGATGCCAGCGCGAAACCGCACACCTCTGCCGATAGGTACACAGCTGGGTATCTTCGAGGTCGTCTCGCTTCCATTCCCTCTGCTGGTGCCGGGGCGCAGCGGGCAATCCCAGATGCGCAACCGTTACTTCGTACGGCTGCGGTGCACGGGCCCTGACTGCGAGTGGGAAGACGATGTCCGGGAGGACGATCTGGAGCGGCGCAAGACCGCAGCATGCGGTTTCTGCTACATCAGCCTCGATGTAGACCCCGAGGCAAGGATTCACGTAGAGCGGGTATGGAAGGGCAGGCCGCAGACGTACGACCGCTACCGCTATCACGGGAAGTCCTATGACCGTCTCCATAGGATCTGGGCGAACATGCGCGAACGATGCTCAAACCCGACCTCTGAAAAGTGGAAGCGCTACGGCGGCCGCGGAATAACGGTGGATCCAGGCTGGGAGAACTTTCGCGCGTTCGAGGCATGGGCCCTGGAGAACGGCTACGCGGACGGCCTTACAATCGACCGGATCAACAACGACCGCGGGTACGAGCCGGGTAACTGCCGATGGGTCACTGATCTAGAGAACCTACTCAACCGCGCCAGGTATCTCCCAACGCCGCTGCACGAAGCGCTGGAGGCACGTGCCGCCGTGGATGACGTTGATACCTATTCCGTGATCCGAGCGGCCCTCGAGGCGCTGCGCGCCGAGAGGGAGCAAATCTCATGACGACCTCAGCGACGCCGACCGGCAGGAGTGATCTAGTTCCGCGCCCTGGCCGTGGTGCCAGGGTCGGGTTCACTTCCGGACGCCTGACGGTCGTGGAGGTCCTGGACCTCCGACCGGCGCTCTCCGCGCGAGGGAACGAGCGCTGGGTCCTGGTCGAATGCTCCTGCCATAACCGGACCCGAAAGGAGCTTCGATGGGGCAGCGTGCGCAGCAACAACACGAGAAGCTGCGGATGCCTCGACTTCGAGAGCCGGCAGACCAGGCGCCGCACCCATGGTGAGTCTGGGACACCGCTCTACCAGGCCTGGTCCTCTATGAAGCAGCGCTGCTCCAACCCCAACATCAGGGGAGCCCATCGTTACTCCGGGCGGGGGATCACGGTCTGCACGGAGTGGGTCGACAGCTTCGAGAAATTCCGGGACTGGGCAATGAGGCACGGCTATGTCGAAGGCAAGGAACTCGACCGAATCGACAATGACTTCGGCTACTCGCCCGACAACTGCCGCTGGGTCACCAAGCTAGAGAACCTCGACAACCGGTCGAAGTATCTCCCTCTCGACTTGGAAGCATGGCTCCATGAGCACGCGCGACAGATCGCCTGCACGCCCTACGAGGTCATCAAGCAGGCACTGGAGTCTTACCTTGGGGTTTCGCGGGTGGATGGTGCTGATCTTTCGTGAATGTCACGACCGCATCACTTAAGGTCATTGGTTCCCGACTGTTTCCCGGGGAGTAGGTGGCTCCGGGTCGGCATGCCACCGATCACCTCTGCTCCTCACCACTACCAAGGCCTTCTCCTACTGCGCGGGCGGGGTGCATTTCCTCAGCGAGCCGTAGAATCACCAGCGGATCAACCTTGGCAATTGCCATCAACAACGCATGGGCTCTTGCTTTGGTCAGCGCCCACGCAAGCATTTGACGAGATCTCTGTGTATTCGCTTGAGCAGTGATCGCAGTAACCGCTTCAACGAGGTAATCCGCTTCACGTATTGAGCGGGCAACGGCTTCGGCCCGGTCGAGCTTCCTCATCTCGGCCAAGGCACCGGCCAGGACGCTCAGTGCCCGGGCTTGGGAGTCCGGGTTGATGATGGTGCGGGCGACGGCCTCGGCACGGTCGATCATCTGCCCTGCGCGGTCAAGCTGCCCCGCCTTGACCAGAGCGCCAGCAAGCTCGGTCAGTGCCCGGGCTTGGGAGTCTGGGTCGGTGATGGTGCGGGCGACGGCCTCGGCGCAATGGGCCATCTGCTCGGCGCGAGCGACGTGCCCTGCCCCGGCCAGAGCGCCGGCCAGGCGGCCCAGGGCCCGGGCCTGGGCGGATGGGTTGGTAATCGTCCAGGCGACGGCCTCGGCGTGGTTGGCCATTTGCCCTGCGCGGTCAAGTTGCCCTGCCTCGGCCAGGGCGCTGGCCAGGCGGGTCAGTGCCCGGGCTTGGGCGGACAAACCGGTGATCGAGCGGGCAATGGCCTCGGCACGATAAGCCATCTGCTCGGCGCGAGCGAGGTGCCCCGCCTCGGCCAGAGCGCCGGCCAGGCGGCCCAGTGCCCAGGTCTGGGCGGATAGGTCGGTGACGGTGAGGGCAACGGTTTCTGCGCGGTCGAGGTGCCCTGCCTTGGCCAAAGCATCGGCCAGAGTGGTTAGTGCCCGGCCCTGGAACTCCGGGTCAGTGATGGAGTGGGCAACGGCCTCGGCCGAGTCGAGGAGCCCTGCCTCGGCCAGGGCGCTGGCCAGGCGGCTCAGCGCCCGCGCCTGGGAGTCCGAGTCAGGGATGGTGCGGGCGATGACTTCTGCCCGGTCGAGGTGCCCTGCCTCGGCCAGGGCGCCAACCAGGCGGCCCAGTGCCCAGATCTGGGCGGACAGGTCGGTGATGGTACGGGCGACGGCTTCTGCCCAGTCGAGTTCCCCCACCTCGGCCAAGGCACCGGCCAGGCGGCTTACCGCCCGGGCTTGTGAGTCCGGGTTGGTGATGGTGCGGGCGACGGCCTCGGCGCGGTGGGCCATCTGCTCGGCGCGAGCGAGGTGCCCCGCCTCGGCCAGGGCTCCAGCCAGGCGGCTTAGTGCCCGGGCTTGTGAGTCCGGGTCAGGGATGGTGAGGGCGACGGTTTCTGCCCGGTTGAGGTGGCCTGCTTCGGCCAGAGCATCGACCAGTGCGCTCAATGCCCGAGCCTGGAAGTCCAAGCCTGTGATGGAGTGGGCAACGGCCTCGGCCGAGTCGAGCTGCCCCGCCTCAGCCAGGGTGCCAGCCAGGTCGCTTAGCGCCCAGGCATGAAAGTCCGGGTTGATGATGGTGCGGGCGACGGCCTTGGCGCGGTGGGCCATCTGCTCGGCGCGAGCGAGGTGCCCCGTCTCGGCCAGAGTGCCGGCCAGGCGGCCCAGTGCCCAGGTCTGGGCGGACGGGTTGGCGATGGTGCGGACGACGGCTTCCGCCCGGTCGAGTTGCCCTGCTTCGGCCAGGGCGCCGGCTAGGCCGGTCAGTGCCCGGGCTTGGGAGTACGGGTCGGTGATGGTGCGGGCGACTGACTCAGCCCGGTCAAGCTCCCCTGCCGCGGCCAGAGCACTGCTCAAGGCCCGAGCCTGGGCGGAAGGGCCGGTGATGAAGCGGGCAATGGCCTCGACCCAGTCAAGCTGCCCTGCTTCAGCCAGAGCGCCGGCTAGGTCGCCCAGCGCCCGGGCCTGGTGGTGCGGGCCAGCGATGAAGCGAGCGATGGCCTCGGCGCGATTGGCCATTTGCCCCGCGCGAGCGAGGTGCCCTGCCTCGGCCAGGGCGCCGGCCAGACCGCTCAAAGCTCGGGCCTGGTAGTACGGGTCGGTGATGGAGCCGGCGATGGCCTCGGTACGGTTGGTCATCTGCCCTGCCCGGTCAAATTGCCCTGCCTCAGCCAGCTCGCGCAATGCCTGGGCTCGGAAGTCCCGATCAGTGATCGAGCGGGCAACGGCCTCGGCCCAGTCAAGCTGCCCAGCCTCGGCCAGAGCGCCGGCTAGGCCGGCCAGCGCCCGGGCTTGGGAGTCCGGGTCGGTGATGGAGCGGGCAACGGCCTCGGCCCGGTCGAACTGCCCAGCCTCGGCCAGAGCGCCGGCTAGGCCGGCCAGTGCCTGGGCTTGGGAGTCCGGGTTGGCGATAGAGCGGGCGAGGGCTTCAGCACGAATCGGATTGCTGATCCTGCTCCACACCGCTGGCAAGCCAGTGGGGATTTTGGCGTTGCGATCAGTCAGGAAGTCGCGGGTACGAGCCAGCAGCAGCATCGTTTCCAGGTCTGGTGCACTCTGCTTACAAATGATCGTCTGGCAGATGGTGATCTCCGCCAGCGCTGCAGCATCTCCTCCGCTGACATCCAGCATTCGATCCAGCCGGGCCTGATCGGTGGCGCAGGCCACCATCCGCCCGAGATCGCCGCTGGTGTGAAGAAGGCGGTGGTAGCCGCGCAGCAGGTATTCCGGAGTGCCGACCGGCCAGCCCTGAGCACGGTACCCGTCAGCCCAGGTATGGATCATCTTCCGGTACCCGGCTATGTCGGCCTCGTCGAACGTGGCCATCGCGGTGGCTTGGAGTTCCTCGTGTGCCAGCACAAACACCTTGGCACCCTCCCGAGGTCGCCAAGCACTGTCGCGGCTACTGAAGGTCCGCCCGGAAACGGCTCGAAGCCGCCGGTCCACTTCCACCGCTGCTATCCGGGTCAACTCCACCAGATCACCAGCGCTCAGACCGCCACCGGCGGCAATTAACACCCCAAGCAAATCACGCTCACTCTGATCGCCGAACAACAGATGATCAAGCTCGCGTTCGGCATCTTCCCGGATCACCTGCGCCGCAGAGGAGGGGCTCAGCATCTGCACGATCGCCCTATCGCGTAGCGGATGCCGGGCCGGGACATCCGAGGGCACTGGTGGATGTGGACGCCCCGACACCACCACCCGCACTCCCTCCGGAGGCATCGCTGGCAGCAGCGCGGCAATGCTGTGCGCGTTGCGGCCGACCGTCACGCCGCGGTCCTCATCCAGCCCGTCCACCACCAGCACTAGCCGCTCATCGCGCTCGCGACAGCGCCGCGCCGCCTCCTTCAGCAACCGGGCAAACCAGCCCTGCCGCGTGGCCTCGGTTAGCAGCGTCGGCATCGACTGGCCCAGCAGTTCGGCCAACTGCTCGATTACCACCTCCAGGAAGGCGTTCCGATCGCTTTGACCCGCATAGCGGGCCGTGATGAAGAACGACACCACCCGCAGCCCTGGCGGCGGATGCAGCACGAAGGTCGCCATCAGCGCCGACTTGCCCGCCCAGGCCTCCCCCTGCCACCACACATAGGCGCTCTCGTGATCGCTGATGCAGAACCTGGCTAATTCTGCTAACTCGGCCTCACGCCCCACCAGTTTCCAGGGGAAGATCTGCTCAACCTGATCCCGGTAGGCCGACCTCGCCATCGGCGCATCTGTCAGATACACATCCCCCTGATGGCTACCGGTGTTGACATAGCTGCCCGTCCCACCGGACGCGTCACCGGTGTCCCGGGCCGTGCTCTTCATCAGAGGATCGCCCTTTCGCCGATCATCCCCGTTCTGCATCGACCCCAGTTCTTGTGGTGCTTAGGTGAGGTCAACGCCGGTGTTGGCATCGCCGTCGTCGGAGCTCGCCTGCCCCGTGCGCTTCACCCGTACCCGGCCCGGCACCGCGCTGGCCCGTCCAGAAAACCCGGTATTGGCCCGCCCGCCTCCACTGGTCGTGGCCCGCCCGGTGTGGGAGACGCGAACGCTTCCCCCGCCAGAGGCCACCGGCCACGCCGCCCACACCGCTACCCCCAGCGCAGCTACTCCGGCCAGCGCCGAAACCACCGAGGCGGCCTTATCAGCCCAGTCCCAACCCAAGACCGCGAACACCACCGCCAGCACGGCCACCACCACAGCCGTCCCCGCCAGCACCCATCGCTGCACCGTCATATCAAGCATTTTGTCCGCGTCAACCATCCCGAATCCCTGCGAAACCAGGAAACATGCTCGATGGCAACACCGTGCCGGTCCACGCGCCAAATGCGCCGATTCTGGCAACAAAGGTGACGACGACGTTAGACACCATGTACGTACAGCGGCAATCGCCCACAACGTTCCGGTCATGGCACCCGGCACAGTGATCGTTCTACTTGACAGGCGAAAAGGTCAGGCTGCCGCGCCGCTTCCGGTGCTAATGACGGTGGGGCAGGTCACGCCCCACCGGCCGGGCCGCGTGGGATGCCTACTTCCGGTGCAAGATCTTTGAGATCTTCCGCCCGAGACCGGCGCCTTTGGCCAACCGGCTCGCAGGGTGTGACCGCCTCTGATAGAGCGGAATCGAGGGCCGCTCGCGCAGGGGCATCCCTCTTCATGTCGTGGGCTGTCAGCTCTCAGCAAGGCCGGGACTGCGCGGGTGCCGAGGTCAGCAGACGGCTCATCGGATGGTAGACAACCAAGTCTTGTCATTAGCACGCCGCATGATCTCGGCGAGGACCTCTGCACGCTGCATCAGCAGACGGAGGGAACGTCATGAAGGTCTACTGCGGCATCGACTGGGCCGAGAAGCACCACGACATCGCCCTGGTCGACGAGACAGGCACGGTGATCGCCCAGCAACGCATCGCCGAATCGCCTGAGGGCTACGAGGAACTGCTGACCATCTTGGCCGAGGCCGGCGACACCGCCGAGATGCCGATCCCAGTGGCCATCGAGACCCCGCGTGGCCTGCTGGTCTCCCAGCTTCGCGCAACCGGCCGGCGGGTCTATGCCATCAATCCGCTCAGCGCCTCGCGCTACCGCGACCGGCACTCGGTGTCCCGCAAGAAGTCCGACCGGCAAGACGCCGTCGTCCTGGCCAACATCTTGCGCACCGACATGGCACCGCACCGGCCACTGCCTGCCGACAGCCACCAGGCCCAGGCATCGCGGTGCTCGCGCGCGGCCACCAGGACGCCGTCTGGCGCGTCCACCGCATCGGTAACGAGCTGCGCTCGTTCCTGCGCGAGTACCACCCGGCCTTCTTGACGCTGTTCGCGGGCCAGGAAGGCGGCATCACCTGCCGCGAAGCCCGCGCAGTCCTCAAGATCGCCCCCACCCTCGCCACAGCGCGCCAACGCACCATCGCCGAACTGCGAGCCGCGCTCAAGGACTGCGGCCGCATCTACCAGCTACAGACCTGGGCCGAACGCCTGCACACCGGCTTCCAAGACGCCCAGCTGCGCCAACCAACCCCGATCGAAGAGGCAATGGGCCGGCAAGCGCTGGCGTTACTAGCCGTTCTCGATGCCGCCAGCCAAGCCGCAGCCGACCTGCACCAGGCCACCGTCACAGCCTTCCGTGACCACCCCGACCACGACATCGTCACCAGCTTCCCCGGCCTGGGCGAGCTGACGGCCGCCCGGCTGTTCGCCGAGATCGGCGATGACCACACTCGCTTCGCCGACGCCCGCGCCCTCAATGCCTACGCCGGAGCCGCCCCGATCACCCGCGCCAGCGGACGCAGCCGGGCCGTCGTCCACCGCCGGGTCAAGAATCGCCGCTTGGCAGCTGTCGGCTACATCTGGGCTTTCGCCAGCCTGACCGCCTCGCCAGGCGCCCGTGTCCACTACGACCGGCGCAAAGAACACGGCGATCGACATTCAGCGGCACTGCGCAACCTCTACAACCGCCTCCTTTGCTGCCTGTTTCATTGCCTGACCACACGCCAGCCCTACAGCGAACGTCTCGCCTTCCCCACCGCAGCCCCTGGGGGCTCCACCGCCCCCAGACTCCCGCGAACCGTGGCAGCCGACGACGCCCAATCTCGTTGATCACAGCCCGCCGTAGCGTCGCCGGCCACCACGGACCGAGCATGCTTGACATCGCCGCCGGTCGGATGTCTCGGACCTGGAGGCCCTTGCGCTCCGGGTCGACTTGCCACCGGACACGTGGGTTGCTGCTGTCTGCTGCACAGCAGGGGCAGCACAGCGAGGCCGCCTCACGCAGCCCGATCGTTCCGGACGTCGTCACACAGCTGAGCAGCAACGCCGGCCCTCGGCCATGGCCCTCTGCTTCACTCGTACTGAAGTGCTCGAGTTGCGATCGTGAGTCTGCGATACGTGGCCGCCACGCTCGGCCTCGGCAAGGTTTGTCAGCTCGCTGCTCAGACTCCGTCGCACAGGGCCGTTCGCTACTTAATGCATCTCGCGGCTCACCTATGCCTGGTGAAGTTCGGTGATAGCAATAGCGACGTCGAATCCAATCACTGGGTCTGGGCGACTTGAAAGTAGGCTTTCCCATAGCGGGACGTAATGGGCAGTCTTGCGATCAGTTCGGCCATCGGTTCCGAAATAGGCAAGAAGTTCATCGCCCTGAGTGGCAAAGCCACTCATTGATGTATGGTCTATCCATATTTCGACGCCGGAATGGCCGCACCATAGCGCGGTCTTCTTACTACTGTCCCCGGTTAGCCAGCTGGTACGCAGCCGAACCGTGCCGACCGTTGCTCCTGAGTGGTGCTCATACGTGAACCAGGAACTCGCTCCCTCATCTATCTGTTGCCGTGGCGTTAGCGTGGAGAGGTCGATGAAGCGTGACAGCACGCTGAGCTGATTCACGCCCGAGTCCATCCAGCTAGAGATGTAAGAGTCAAACGCATGCTTTCCGAGAAGAACATATGGATCATAGAACGCCGAGGTGAAATCGGTGACTGGCCCCCATTCAGGATGCTCAGAAAGCTTCTCGACTGCCCAACTCACCTCTGGAGAGAATGCGAAGTGATGCGCGATGAACATACGTACACTCGCGTTGGTAGACGCGTTCA
This sequence comes from Nonomuraea sp. NPDC047529, assembly GCF_040642995.1. Lineage (NCBI taxonomy): Bacteria > Bacillati > Actinomycetota > Actinomycetes > Streptosporangiales > Streptosporangiaceae > Nonomuraea > Nonomuraea sp. NPDC047529. The sequence goes on from NZ_JBEYTJ010000001.1 coordinate 410,146, forward strand.
AAGATAGTAGCCGTGCTAGAGATTCACGGTTATGCGCGAGGGGCTTCTCAACCAAAACTCTCGCCCTAGAGAGCCTGAGCGCCTGTGCGGCTATTTCTGCGTGCGTGTCGGTTGGGGTGGCGATGACAATCAAATCAGGTTGATGAGCGGCCAGAGCACGATCGATAGTAGAAAAGTGAGGTCGCTTGTCCCCTCGAAAAACGGCCGGTTCGCCGCGTTGGGAGTCGACAGTAAACTCCAAGTCAATATCGGACCGTTTGGCTAGAACTTCGAGGTGGGTAGCCGCTATAACCCCGACGCCAACCAGGCCGACTTTTATAGAATCACACATGAAACCTTGCCAGCCTAGATAGATCCATTTAATGCCAACCTCTCACATCTCTTCATGAGGCATGTTTATTGAACGGGGAATATCGCTGCCCAACGGTTTAGCGTGACAGTCGGGTCATCGATCCACTGAATCGAGGAATGACTGAGTAGCGCCTCTTCCGGACCTTCGATCCAGGAGGAGGCGATGGGGATCCAGTAAATGTTACCCCCAGACGCGCGCGTGCGCTCAGCGAGGTGAGATCGCGTCCTCCGTGCGCCATTTAGATTACCGGTAAGGATGTCGAGAAGGATTTCGGCGACATCGGCGAGGTTATGGCCCCCCCGATATCCAATCTGGTCGGCTAGTCGTCGAGTGTCGTGAACGACCTCGTATGCTGTGTCTACGTTATTTGTCAGGCCAAGGACGATCGCCTCGGAGGAACGAATCTTAACGAGCTCAACCGGGTTTGGCACTAGGTCGAGCAGTCCACGAGCCCGTTCGGCCGCCTCGGACACCGAAGTCATGTCTCCAACCCAGCAGGCCGTCTGAGTCATGTTAACAAGTGCCTTTGCTTCTGCCGCAGCCAGGTCTTCCCTGCGCGCCAGGACGATGGCTTCTGTGTAGACCCCCTTGGCCTCATCGAATCGAGCGTTGACTCGCAAGACGTGACCAATCAGTCGTAGTCGCTCGCCCTCTTCTGCCGCGTCCTGCGTGGATTGGCCTCGTAGTGCGGCGAGAGCAGCAGCAAAGCGACCGTTAAGGAAGTCATAGTCGGATAGCCAATAGCGTGCCGCAGCGGCGAACTCGCCACTGAGTAGATTTCGATATATCTCCGCTGCCCTCCGGTAGTCACCTGCGTTGCGGAGCGCGTGCGCTAGGTGGATGCGCACCAGCTGTGTCGCCACCTTTTCGGGCCGAGCACTCGCGTCTGCGTCATCCAACACTTGAACAGCTTCATTCGCATGCCCGGTTCGACGCAATCGGACGCCGCGTATTGCTGCCTGAAGCGCGCGAAGCTCATCTCCTTCGCCTGGTCCTGACGTGAGATCCGTCCCGATCACCATCCACTGGCCGGCCTCCACTAGGCGTTGCGTGGCCCGAACCAGCCAATCATTGAAGACGCCGTGCTTGCCAGACAGCCTCAAGCCCGATTCGAGAGCCTGAGCAATCGCAGCCCGGCCGACTGTGGGCCCGAGTCGCGTTCCCAGATGACGCAGCAGCCGATCTGCGACTTCGGCACGGTCACGATCGGACCAACCATCCGGAAGCCCACGGTCTGCATCCTTTATCGCAGAGCGGAGCGAAGCATGAAGGGCGTAGGGCAGTTCGTACGCGTCATCGTGGGTAAGAAGGGGGCGCCGGAGGAACCGTGCTACCCAGCCGTCGGCGAGGGACGGCTGGCCCGCTCGAAGCAAGCCTGCGTCGAAGCGGTCAATGAGCGCGGCAGTGCGAACCAAATCGCGCTCCTCCCGAGGGAGGTCTCGGATGGATCGAGTAGCAACGGCGGTGAACGATCCGCCGAAGTCGTCGAGCGTTGGTTGCCTGCCTCGCGCCAATTGTTCCAGAAAATGCGAGACAGATAGATCAAGGTAGAGCGGCAGTCCTTGACCGCTTTCGATTATGCGCTGGCGAATTTCCGCGGGCACAGCAGGTTCGTCATCAGTAATAAGTGCCTCACGCAGGTAGCTGTCGGCATCAGAGTCCGATAGATAGCCTACAAGGTGTTGGCGCGGCTCGATCGAGTTGTTAGTGAAGTGCAAGTTCGGCCAGCATTCGGGCCCCTGAAAGTCGAGCTCGCCACTGCTTTCGCTATCCGCCCAGTCAATTCTATTCCGACCCGTAATTACAAACAGGGCATTAGGCATCAAATATGCGCACCGCTGTATGAACCGCTCGACCGTGCGATCAATTCGGTCGCCGAGCACCTCGAAAGTGTCCAGGAAGATGCACACCCAAGGTCGCCTTCTCTGACTAGAGTAGCGCTCCAGTTCCCACGCCAGAAGATATGGATAGAATGAGAGTGACTCATAGTCAGCATCGGCCTCAATGATTTCTGCGAATAGTTCGCACTCCGTCAATAGTCGTCCACTCCGCACGCGATCCCGAATGGCCCGATACGCACCTAGCACCGCACGCTGGGCCAGGCCCGCTAGAGGAACGACCTGCTCGACGCTCGATGCAATCTGCTCGCTCAGTGCGACACTCCGGGATACTCGCCTCAAGGCTGGCAAAGTGTCAATGAACTCCTGCAGGGCTTCCCCCGGATGAGCTCGAGCCCAGTAAGAGGCCAATGCCAGATCGAAGGCAAGCCAATGGCCTCCCAATTGGCCCAAGCCCGCGCGTATGCGTAGTAGAAGGTGCTCGAGGTCAGTCGCGCCGTCCTCTGATAGATCGATCCGTACGGACACAGTGTCGTGCCGGTTTCTGGCCGCTACTTTTGGGAGGAACTGTCGCTCCAGCTCATGGGAGAGGGTGGACTTTCCGATACCACCGACTCCATAGAAGGCCAGAATATTGCGTCGCCCTTGGGTGCGATCGGCTACCGGTGACACGTCGGCCTCATCGAGAGTCCGTTGGAGCTCATTAAGTGATCTCTCGAATGCACTCACTTCGTCCACACGGTCGGTAAATACCTGTTGCGCCGAAATGGTCGATGCCATCCCTGACATGAACGCAGCACGGAGGTTCACGCGTGCCATCTTGCCTCCCGGGCCAGCCTCGCACGGATACATCGCTGACGTCATTCTAAAAGCCCACCAACAGAAGACGGTAGCGTGAGGATGCTGCGATGCAAATGGGTGACCGTCCATAGCCTCTGGCCCTACCGCCGAAAAGATAGCTTCGGTCGACCGAAAGTGACGATGTGGCGTTGGCCTCTGGCGGCCACAGACACATGCCGCCTCCGCCGTGACGGCCATCGCGAGTAGTCGAGGCTAGCCACTTGGCGGCGTAGATCACTCGCCTATGCCCTGTTCTTGCCCGGCGGTGGGCATACGTGGAGATCACCTTGCCTGGCTCAGATACCGCGTAGGTCAGTCACTCAGCTCAACAGTCCTTTACGCAGCTCAGCCCGCCTAAGAATCCGGAGAAGCGCGCTCTCTCCTCAAGCGGGTTCGTATCTCGGGACGCTCCTTCTCTATCGGACGCTTCGACTTCTGACCTGTGGTTTCTCGGCCTCACACCTCTTTTCCAAGCCATCGATGGCTGCTCGCCCGCCATCCGTGCGCAGACAGAAAGTCGTGATCAAGGCGCGTCTACCAGATGACTTGGACGCGGGTCTAAGGTTGTCCTTCGATCCTCAAGGGGCCATCGTGGCTCTGCACTGCAGCCTCTCCTTGAGTGTTCGGTCTAGATCACGACGGCGCAGTGGGGCCGTGGAGAAGGAGAGTCACAACTCGAGTTGCATGTGGCTCTTATGCCGGTTCGGCAGTTCTCGGCGACTGAGCCCGAGTTGCCCTTTATCGTCACGGTGACCTTAGCGATACCCACCTCCGATGATCCAAGGGATCCCCGGATGACGGCGACGCAGAAACAGATCCTCATCTGCCGAGCGCACGCTCAACCAGCTGCGCCACCGGCCGAAACAAGCTGCAGCCTTCCCCACGGAGCGGTCCGATGATGCGGGAGGAGATAGAACAGGCGCTACGGCGGGCCGAGGCGTTGACCGGCCAGGTCAAAGGCTGCCTGGACCGGCCGCTGGGGTTGATGAGTCAACGTGTCTGGACCGGACCGGCGGCCAACCGGTTCGGCGGGGAACTCGCTGCACAACGGCAGGCCCTCATCAATGCCTGTACGTCGGCGGTCGATGAGCTCCGTACCCTACTCGCCTGGACAACGGAGTAGTTCGGTGAACATCGACGGCATGATGCCCGATGGCGTCCGAGCGCTTGAGGACGAGTTACGCAGGGCGGAGTCGACGCTTGACTCGGCTGAAAGCGAGCTTTGGGGCTTGCTGCGTCATGTGGACCTTGCCACCGCGCCGGCCGATACCGTCAGGCAGATCGCAGGGTGGGCCGGACAGCAGATTCCCGACATTCACCGGCGCGTGGTGCTGCTGGAACGCGTTGTGACCCACGATCCTACGGTCCGGGCCGGCCAGCCGGTCTTCGTGAACTCCGATATGTTCGCTCCTGGCAATCCGATCCCTACGGTCGGCAACGTCTGGGACCGGCTTGTGCAACAGCTCCAGTCGACCTTCGACCGGGACCAAAACTCCGGCAACCCGGCGACCGAGACAGCCAAGGGCGCTTGGGAAAGCACTTCCGAGTTCGCGGGATGGTTGCGGGAGACCTCCTCGGTACGCAAGGCCATCGATCCCGACGGTTGGCAGCGCCAGGTTGAGGACAGCGCCCGAGGCGTCATCTATGAGATTCAGAATCCCCTGGAGATGCTCAAGGCCATTACGGACTGGGATACCTGGACCACCAATCCCCATCGCGCCTTCGGTCACCTCGTCCCCGACCTCCTGGCAGCCGCCGCCACCGCTGGCGGAAGCAGCGCGGCGTCGGCGGCAACCAGGGTGCCGCGCGCTCTCGAAAAGGTCGCGGAGCTTCTCAAAAGGACGAAGGCGAAGGTCGGAACACGAGTAGCTCCCCCGCATCACACCTGATGGCGTCTGGGAGTGGAAGGGGGTTAGCCTAGATCGGGATGTCAACGCTGTCGCGGATCAAGCGATCGCCAAGATGCGCGGTGCCGAACCGCAGATCTCCCGCGGAGTTCAAGCCGCCGCGCGAGATGTGGGCGCCGATATGGCAGGCTTCCCGGGGCACGTGCTCAGAGGCTCTGATCGTTTCAAGGAGAAGCTCGCGAAGCTGATCAAAGTAAGCCCCACGAGAACCCCTGAAGACCTCGTCAGCAACAAGATTCATGACGGGATCCGCTACTCGTTCACCTTCAGCAATGATCGCTACGTCAAGAGCGTGGCGGATATCAAGACAGCGATGGAGCGGCAGGGGTTCAAGTTGGTCCAGCAGAAGCCCTCATGGGGCGAGCACGGGAAGTACAAAGGGGTCAACACCCGATGGCGTGGACCCGACGGCCAACTCTTCGAACTGCAGATGCACACGCCTTCGAGCCTGTGGGCAAAAAAAGTCACCCATGAAATCTACGAATACAAGCGCCATCTTATGCCGGAAGGTCTAAAGCGCCTGGAGAAGTATGAGGAACAGATATTCGAGGCTGTTCCCGTGCCACCAGGAGCGGACCGTATCCCGACCATAGTTGAAGGGGGGTGACTGGATGGACGAGAAGGTGACCTACTACGCGATGGTGTTCTCCGATGACACGCCGGAAGAACCCAGCGGGTTGGCGCGACGACGCATCCTGCCAAGCGGTGGAATTGTTGATGAGGCTCTCCATAGAGACCTTCAATGGCACGAGAGCGACGCGATCGGCGACTGGCGCCGAGGCGAGTCGAGCCAGGACCTGATTGAGATCAGCAGGGCAGAGGCGGACCACGTCATGGAGCGATTCCGGCAGATGTTCGGCGATAGTGACTAGTGACGCCGATGTGCCGCACCATGAGGGTGCCGGCCAAACAGATCTTGCCAACGCCGCTGCTGGCAGCGTCCCTGGACGCTGATGCATGTTATTGGAGGCCGATCGCTGGGCGACTGCCTCGTGCTCGAAACCGGCGCGGGACTGCCGGTGCTACGTGGACTGAACAGGCGCTGACAGCCCGGGGACCACATGCGGCGACGCAGCGATACGCGGGCTGTACAGCAGCACGTACAGCAACGCTGTCTTACCCGACCGCATGCCGACTCTCCACGATCACCACTTGAGCAGGACAGTCGCGTGTTGACAGGACATCTGCCCTTCCCTACGGATCGGGTGGTAGGGCGCATGGATCAAGAAGCGAGAGTTTGTCTGCTTGGAGCAAGCTGAACGTCTCTGCTATCTAGGCAAGTCAGGCCGCCGCGCGCGCCGATGCCGGTTGACGATCTGCCGTGTCCAGCGCATGTACCAGTCCAGGAACGGCACCGGTTCACTCCAGCCTCCATGCAGACGGCCCGACGGCTCGACGTCCCTCCATGGAGCCGATGGCCACCAGTACATATCCTTCGCCCAGCCCATCTCGGTGAGCCAGACGGTCCCGGCGTACTCACCGTTCATGGCGAGCATGCTGATCCATGAGCACCCATGGCTGCACAGGAACATGGTTCCAGGCGACGGCTTCTCCATCCACAGGGTGGGACCTGCCTCGTCGGCGGCGAGGTGCCGCAGTTGCCGCTCATGATCCCCAGTCACCGGGAAGGGCTCCCAGGGGTAGGCGGCGACCTCGGGTTCCTCCTGAAAGTACTCACGCTCCCGTTGGGTCTCTTCCACGATCCAACGCAGGTCGAGCAAGTGGCTGGGCGAGACTCCCCGGCCGAAACGCAGCAGGAACGACCGGAACTCGTCAGGAAGTGGTGCGCCGATCACTTCCTCAAGGGCCACAACTTCGGATTCGGGCAGAGCAACAGCCGTCGAGAGATCAGTAAGCCGGGATAGTTCAATGGCCATTTCATCCAGGCTGATGTCTGATCGCAATGGCTTCTCCTGTTTGAAGGATGAACACGCACAGGCTAACGGGGTTGCAGAGTAGGTGGCTGAGTTCTGCCTGGGGTGGCGAGCTCGAGAATCCGGCCATGGGTAGGATGATGCGATACTCGCCAGGTGCCGCTTTACATCTCTCGCGAGGACGCAGGTTACCTCGGTGGCGCCGTACCGATACTGGTTCTCGTCTCGACCGAACCAGTCGAGCGGCTTCCCATTTTCCAGCTCGACGCAGGCAGGCCGTTGCCCTGTGAGGGCTGGCAGATCCTCGCCGGCCTGACAGTCTCGGTGGTCGACGGCCCCGATGGTTCTGGGATCTTCGTCGAAGGCGTCGTCCGTCCCGAGGAGGCCGAGGAGCGCTTGGCATGGCTGGAGGCCATGGACCAAGCCGGTGGTGCGGTCGTGCTAGTCGTCGACTCGCACGTTCCGGTGGACAACTGGACGGCCCTGGCAGATGGTGGAAAGGCCCGGGGCGGGTTCGTACCCATGGTGCACCGGACCGATTGATCGCCGAGAGCCGACACCTGCATGCCGTCTCGGTACGGCCATCGGCCCGACCGATCTTGCTAACGCCGCTGCTAACAATGGCTCCGGACACTGGTGTACGTCCGTGGAACCAGATCAAGTCGGGGAAGTCGTTGAGCAGCTGCTTCTGACGGCGGTAAACACTTGTGGACGATCGCCGACTGGCTACGGATCAGAAGGTTGGGGTTTCGAGTACCTCCGGCCGCACAGCAGGTCAAAGGCCCTCCGGGATCATCCCGGAGGGCCTTTTTCGTGGGCGTACAGCAGCGCTGTACAGCAACGTGGGCTCGCGCAACCGGTCTTCCATAGGCACCGCGCGAAGACGACGAATCCCGTGGCGCCCTCGCGCTACTTGACGATCTCCAACGCCAGTCGGAGCTTCTGCCTGACCCAGGCCACCAGCGCGCCCATGCACCCGCTGTCGGCCAGATCAACGTGATCTTCTCGTACCGACCATGCAGGTGCTCCAACCCGGACCCAGCATCCGCCTCCGGGCATACCCGCGATCAGCTTGTTCAAGGACACTCGGCAGGCTGCGCGATCATGTGGGCATGGTTCTCTCTGCCCCCTCCGAACGTCTCCCCACAGAGCCAGGCTTGATCAAGCTGTGGTTTCAGTTCGTGCCCCGGGAAGGTTGGCTTCCCTACGACACCGAAGGACTTTGGGCCATGCCCTTAACCGAGGACACCGCCCGTGTGGCGAACGTCCCATTTCTGCAGGACGGGGTCGCCGAAGGCGACGTGGTGCGCTTCATCACCAATGATGACGGTCGCCACTGGGCCTGTGAGCGGGTGGAAGCGTCGGGCAATTGCACGATCCGGGTTTTGCCGTCACCCAATGGACCGCTGGGGCGAAGCGCGCAGGCCGTGTACGAGCAGTTGGCACCGTTCGGCCTGGGCGGGGAATCCTTCAGCTCGGAGCTTCCCCTGGTCGCTTTCACTGTGCCGGCGGGCGCAGGGCTCGGGCAGATAAAGACGCTGTTGACGCGTGGCCAAAGGGATGGCTGGTGGCACTTCGAGGAGGCCTGCATCACCGACGGCTGGCGAAGCGCTTAACGATGGGTTCGTTTCACGGGCCGCGGAAGGTGCCGGCCTTGCTCAGGCACCGCCGAGGCCCTCCCGAAGACGGTGAACCCAGTCTGCGGGGAAGACCTGCTCAAGCCGCTCTTTGCTGATCTCCAGCATCCCTTCCTGCGCCAGGGGAAGAAGAGCGCCGTCCTGGACGGCCTTGTGATCCTCAGGTGCCGGGCAGATCAGAACGGCGAGGATCCGGCACGTCCGTTGGAGCTCCTCGATCCCGGCCGTATGGATCATGCTCTTGATGGGCTCCCACGCTGTCCGCACAGCGAGACCCACCAGAGCATCGAGGAGGGCTCCGCGTCCCTCGTTCTGCCGGGACTGCATAATGACCGTCGTCACGTACTCCGGGATTCGGTTCAGAGATTTCGAGAGCTTCTCAATGGCCTCGGCCATGGCAATGAGGAGATCGCACCAGAAGTGATTGGTGAGCTGCCTTCGCGCTTCTCTCGGCCTGCCCCCACCGAAGCTCTTATCGAGCTCCTGAATCACAGGGCCAGCAAGGGCATCTCCGATTTCTTGGATAAGGTCGATGGCGTCGGGGTTTTTGGATAGCCAGTCAACGAGGTCGACCGTGGCACTATCGGTGGCGGCTGCCTTTCGCTCCTTGGAGGGCTTTCGTCGCCCCATGGGAGGCCGACTTGCGGCCCAGGCCGCGTCGCTAGTGTCTCTCGCCGCTTCACGAGCCGCGGTCGAGGGATCGCGAGCCAGCGAGAGAGCGTGCGTCCAGCCGTGCTGTGCCCCGCCGCACGCAGAACAGCCGCAGTGATGTCCCTTGGCCCGCTCGCAATTCACAGGGTGCGTCATTCGCCCTCCGCTACGTCTGGCCGGAGATGACCTGGCGCCTCACTGGAAGCCCCCATCCCTTTGAACCACATGCAACGAGATACGAAATGACCAGCGCAGCTAGTGCTGCATATCCCTTGGGCTATGAGACGACCCCATGAACACACTTAGGCCCTTTTGGGATACCCCAAGAGGACCTAAGTTTGGTACCGAGAGATTAGTTGTGACTCGTTTGAGCGGTCGAGGCTCTGATTGAGCCTGTCTAGCGCCTTACGGGTTTCGGGACTGGGAATCTGGGTGTAGACGTCCATGGTCATCGAGATCTGCGAGTGGCGCAGGATGCGCATCGCCACACGCGGGTGGACGTCCAGGGCGGCCAGAAGCGAGGCGCACGTGTGCCGGGTGTCGTGCACGCGGATGCGCGGCACACCCGCTCGGCGACAGTGGTTCTCCAAGGCCCGGTTGAAGTTGCGCGGCTCGATCGGCGTGCCGCGTGAACGTCAGGTCCGAGGTCTTCCATGCGTCCCCGGCCATCTTGTGGGCCTCCTCCTGGACGCGCCGACGGTGCCTGAGTGCGGAGACGCACAGGCCGAAGAGCGGCAGCGAAGCGGTCGAGTCCTCTGTCTTGGTGGTGAGTTGGTGGGAGATCCAGACCTGTTAGCCGACGAGATCCACACACGTGAGACCAAGGAACGTAGCCTGCCCAGCCGTTCTTGTACGGGTGATCGAGCTTTCGTTGTTGGCCCGGGTACGACGGCCCGTACGCGGACGCTTGGGCTCCTCCGGGGAGGCGAGCGCGGTCATGGCGGGCATCAGGCTGCCTCCTCACAGAGTCGGGTGACGTAGTCGTTCAGGGCGGCTTGAGGAATGCGGCGGCAGCGGACGCCTACGATGACCGAGCCCAGTTCGCCGGAGCGGATGAGGTTGTAGAGGGTCCACCGGCTGACCTGCAAAGTGGCCATGGCTTGCGGAACCGTGAGCAGTTCAGGCGTCATGCTGTTCCCCCAGGTTCGGCACGCGGTGACCTGTGATGGCGGCGAGGAGTTGTTCTCCTGGAGAGAGGCCCTGTCCGGCGTACTCCCAGTGAGCGACGACGAGGATGGTGTCCTCGTCGAAAAGCGGCAGCCGCCTGAGGTTGATCTCTTCTGTGCGCATGTGTTCTTCGCGGGCGGCGCGGAGTTCGCCGAGGGTGGTGGAGTAGTGGCGGCTCTTGGTGGAGAAGTGACCGCGGAAGCCGAGCATGTGAGCCCATTGGATGAGCCGCAGGTCGGCCAGGTCGGCGTTCTCGCCAAGGCGCATGCAGGCGGCGATCAGCCGGCGGGCGTGGTCGCGAACAGGTAGGGCGTCGAGATGTCGAGGGGTTGGATGCGGCGATCCAGCGTCCCTACACATTCGGCGGCCTTGGTGGCGTACTTGGCGATGTAGGCGGCGACGGCCTGCCCCTCAACAGCCGCATCACCGGCGACACCTGATGGGAAGCTATCCACGGCACCTTAAAGGCGCTGGTCCGGCTGTCGTTCGACGAGGATGGGCGAGGATGGGCCCGAACAGCTTCGGTCCTAGACTCGGGCCATGGACAGGACTGACCGCGCCAGCCGGTTGATCGCGGCACCACCGGCGACGGTCTACGGCGCCCTCCTCGACCGGGAGTCGCTCGAAGTCTGGTTGCCGCCGGACGGTATGCGCGGGCGGATCGAGCGGTGGGATCCCCGGACCGGTGGCGGGTTCCGGATGGTCCTCACGTACCTTGACCCCACCGACAGCCCTGGCAAGACGTCAGACGCGACGGACGTCGTCGACGTCGGGTTCGCCGAACTGGTTCCACCGGAGCGCGTGGTGCAGCGGGCGGTGTTCGAGGCCGAGGACCCGTCGTACGCCGGCACCATGACGATGACCTGGCACCTAACTGCTGTCGGCGAAGGGACCGAGGTAGCTGTCACCGCCACGGACGTACCACCAGGCATCAACCAAGCCGTGCACGAGGCCGGGATCGCCTCCTCGCTGGCCAACCTGGCGTCATACGTCGAAGAGGCCGGCTGAGTCAGGTCGGCTTGGGACCGAGGGGCCAGCCCCAGCCTGACCAGCATCGCCAGCACGAGAGAAGTCAACGAAACAGCAGGTCAGATGGAGTGCCTTACGGTGTCAACCTTCAGTTGATGCTTGACGGTTTGGCATCGGTTGATGCTTTACACCGTGCCTAGATCTCGTAGTCGATATGGCCGCTGGCTCGCAGCCGGTTGACCTCCTTGAGGATGGTGCGCGGGTGGACCGACAGCAGCTCGCCCTCGAACAGCACCCGCAACTGCGTCTCCTCCAGGACCACGGTGACGACCTTGCCCCGGCGCACCTGGCCGACCTGGACCTTGCAGCCGGCCACCTTCAGGCTGCCGTTGCTGGACACCACCCGCTCCACCCGCGGGAAGCGGCCGGGAGCGGCTGGAGGGGTGCTGGCAAGCCGTACGCCGTGCAAGCGTCCGTGCTGTGCCGGGGAGAACACTCCTCCCGGCTGTCGGGGTAGCAGGTGTCGGCGCCGCACGCTGCTCGGAAGTATGGACGAAGCTCAAGTGCCATGCCGGCCGAACTCCTCAAGCGGTGGGCCACTGCCCCCTTGGGATTGATCATCCAAGGGCCGCCAAATTGGCAGGAGCCGCAGGGGCGACCGGTCGTTCGTGAACTGCGCGACCCTGATGACGGCGAAGACGAGTAGCCGGGCCTGGCGCTGGCTGGGGTGTTGGTCAGTTGCCTGGACGGCGGTGGCTGATCGACGGCGGCGATGCGGGCGGCGTACACCCGGTGCGCCTTGCGGACGGGCGGTCCGGCGGCGTGGTCGGCCAGGGCGGCGCTCTGTTGTGGTGCGGCGTTCTGGCCGGCCTTTGATGGCCTTGCGTGCGGCTACGCCACCGGCGAGGTTGGGCCCTCACGCCACGAGCCGTTCGACGCCCGCCAACCCCTGGTCAGGATTTTCGCGATCGATCTGGTCCAAGAGCTCGTCCGCGCTGGGCGCGATCAAAGAGGTGGAGGCGCAGTCGCCGCGAAACTGTCGTGCTGTCGGATTGCTGACGACCGGCGTCCCGGAAAATTCTGCAAGAAGTCCGGGAGGCGGTGTCGGATCGGGGCGGTGGCGTTCGTAGCAAGGGTGAGGCCGCCCGTAAGGGGGCGGCGGCTCCGAGGCAAGGAACCGCGATATGAAGCTGACGACCATGACCCAGGTCACCATCGATGGCGTGATGCAGGGAAACGGCGCCGCGTCGGATGACCGCAGGAACGGATTCGAGCGCGGCGGATGGGCCCGGGGGAAGGGTGACGACGAGACCAGGACGTTCATCACGCAGGCATATCAGCGCGCCGAGGCGTTCCTGTTCGGCCGGCGCACTTATGAGCTGTTCGCCGGCTCTTGGGGGGCAGTCGACCAGATGCGTGCACATCCCATCGGCGTGGCCTTGCACGAGGCCCCCAAGTACGTTGCCTCGACCACGCTCACCGCCCCGCGTTGGCAGGACACGACCGTTCTCCGCGGTGACCTCGCGGCGGCCATCAGTGAGCTGAAGGCCAAGCCCGGGGGTGAGCTGCAGGTGCACGGCAGTGGCATCCTGATCCAGTGGCTGCTGGAGAACGACCTGGTGGACGAGATGACGCTGATCACCATCCCGGTGGTCGTCGGCCAGGGCGCGCGCCTGTTCCCGGAGACCGGCCCGGACCTTGCGCTCGACCTGGTCGAGTCGCGGGTCGACTCCAAGGGTGTGTCGATCCAGGTCTTCCGGCCGGCCGGGCGCCCGCGGTATGCGACGGCCTGAAGTCCCTGACCGGCGGACCACGCTGTCGTGACATCACAGGAATTGATCTACAGATGCGGTACCTGGTTTCCGTGATCGATGACAAGAGCGATCCCGGCAGCACGGACAGGCGGCCCGCCATCAGCGCGTTCAACGAACGGCTGATCGCCGAGGGCTACTGGGGCTTCTCGGGCGGACTCGCGGACACCGACGTGGCCACCGTCATCGACAACCGGGGCGAGCAGGCGGTGTTCAGCGACGGGCCTTTCGTGGAGTCGAAGGAGTACCTCGCCGGCGTCTGGGTGTGGGAGGCCCCTGATCTGGATGTGGCGTTCAAGCTCGCCGGCGAGGCGTCGAAGGTCTGCGATCGGAAGATCGAGGTGCGGCCGTTCCTGTGAGCGACGTCGGGGAGGCGATCACCCGGGCCCACCATGAGGAGTGGGCGCGGCGTACCGCCCAACCCCGGCGCCTGGCTGACCACCACAGCCAACCGCAAGGCCAGGCTTGGGCGAGCGGCCTATCTGTGGGGCTGGCCGCCGGTGAACCTGCGTAACCGACGCGTGCTCATGGAGCAGCTCCCGGGGCCGGGTCTCCTGGCGGGCATCGTGCCGGCGGGCCCGCCCGGTACGATCGGCATGCTGTACGACCACATCCGCCCCGAGGAGCGGATGGTCGCCTGCCCCAACCAGGACGTCGCCTACGGTTTCGGCGTCCTGGGGCCAGGCAGGCTCGACAGGTGGCGGGCAGGAGACCCAGTGGGTGGACCCGGCCGCGTTCTTCGAGGTCTTCGGGGAGGAGGTCCTCGACGAGGTGCCGCCCCTGCCGGGCGAGCAGGCGATGTATGACTGGTTCCGCTCCGTGCTCCAGACGGACGCCGACGCCCCGAAGATCACCGCAGCGCTGAAGCAGGCGGCGCTCGACGCCGACGCGATGGTCGGCGAACTGTTCGAGTTCCGCAACTACGGCATCCCGCTCGCCCGCCACTGGTCGACCCAGCACACCGGAGCGGCGTTCGGCACCGACTACCTGATGCGGACCGCGGTCGGCAAGTCCAACATCTTCGTCAACACGGCCAACGAGACGACCTACTACTACCAGGATCTCGACGACCAGGGCGAACGGCTCGACGGCTCCAACACCTACACCGTGCACTTCAAGGCGGGACAGCTCCCCCCGGTGCGGGGCTTTTGGTCACTGACGGTCTACGACAAGCACCACTTCTTCCACCCCAACGAGCTCGGCCGCTTCTCGCTCGGCACGAAGAACAAGAACCTGGCCTACGGCCAGGACGGCTCACTCACACTGGGCGTCGGTGGCGAGGTGCCGAGTGATCCGGCACTGCATGCCAACTGACTCCCGGCTCCCCGTGAGGAGTTCACGCTCCATCTGCGCGCGTACTGGCCGGATACGCCCATCGTCGCGGGTTCATGGCAACCACCGGCGGTCGCGCGTAGCTGACCATTCGATCCGCTGCTGCCCGGCCTGGGCGCCTGCAGGGTCTGGTGGACGACACGGCGGAGATTCGACTCCGAAGGCTTCCAGGCCGTTCTTGGAAACACGCTGCGTGTGCTCGCCGGCGCCGCGGTGCCTTTCAACGCTGCCGAGGTGGGTGAGCAGCGATTCGGACCAAGGCAGAGGGCACGCTTCGGGCTGCTGAGCAATCAGGTCGAACAGCGCCAGTCGGCCGATGGACACTGCCCCCCTCACTGTCGTGAAGGAGGCCGGCGCAGCCCAACGACCCGAGTGCCGGGACTTGCGCCAACTCGTCGAGGAGGGCCGCTACTCAGGATGTAAGAGGCTCACAGCTGGAATTCGTGGGTCGCGGTCAGCCCCGCCCCCAGACACCCTCGCCTTCCGAGGATGCCGGGCAGTACTGCCAGACGAATTCCAGCCACGGCGGGGCCACGCCCGTGAAGTGCGCCCAACTGCCCGGTTCCGCACCCGGGTAGTCACCTCGGACCTCAGAAAGGAGCCTCAGCATGAAGCCTTCCCGGATCAGGCTGTTGACTATCCGGCTCAGTGTCTGCCTGTACTCCAGGGGTTCGCGAATGTGGGGGCCGGCCGGCTTGCGGTCGTAGACCCAGTCCTGGTCGGGATAGCGGGTCGTGGCCTCGTCCGTGTAGGGGTGCTTCAGCGTGTAGCCCTCCCCGTTCCACGAGTGGTGAGTGAGCCCGGAGAAGAACGGGTTGGCGCACATCAGGTAGTAGTAGCCGCCTTCGTCGACGACTCTCGCGACCTCGCGGAAAACGATCCGGGAGTCCGGGACGAAGGTCAGCGAGTACGGATGCCAGACCAGATCGAACGAGGAGTCGTCAAGGGCCGACAGGTCCCGCATGTCTCCCTGGATCGTGCGGATGCCGATGCTGTAGTGCTCAGCGGCCAAGCGGTCCCGCTCCAGCTGCCCGGACGAGATGTCGAGAACCGTCACGTCGGCTCCGAGCAGAGCGAAGGCCGCAGACTGCTGCCCACCCCCTCCCGCCAGGCAGAGCACCTTCCGGCCCGCCAGATCGCCGGGGATGCCCAGTCTCTCCAGGCCCAGATAGGCCTGAGCCTTCTCCGCGTCCAGGTCGAGCATAGGACGGGTGAACAACGCCTCCGCCCCCACAAGGGCTTCCCAGCGTTCCTCGTTGTAGTGGTAGACCTCGTCCTGCATGGCGGACACCCTAGCTGTCGTCCAACGGCCGGGACGAACCATATTCGGTCGGGCCTTGCTCCTCCACCAGTCCACCCGCCATGAACTGCCACTTCAGGATGAAAAGCCTCAGTGCCAAGCACCACGACTTGAGCGCGC
The DNA here is from genome assembly GCF_040642995.1 of Nonomuraea sp. NPDC047529. Lineage (NCBI taxonomy): Bacteria > Bacillati > Actinomycetota > Actinomycetes > Streptosporangiales > Streptosporangiaceae > Nonomuraea > Nonomuraea sp. NPDC047529. Next base: position 425,944 of record NZ_JBEYTJ010000001.1, read on the forward strand.
CACGTGCTTGGGCCAGCAATGGGTCTGTGGTGACTTCGATGATCACAATCGTCGGCCGCCAAATCCGGGCGACTGAGCCAGGCTCACTTTGGATCAGTTGCTGGCGTCCCATCGCACGCCTGCTGCTGGACAGCAAAGAAGTACAGCAACGAGGTCTCACACGATCACACGCTGACACTCGTCAACTGCCCTCTGAGCTGGGCGACGCAAGGTCCAGGTGGTGACTGGCCCCGTTTGCAAGCAGGAGTAAGGGACGCCAGTTTCAAAAGAAGAGCGCCCACCGCTCGGCGGGGAGATTCAGGAGGGAGAATCCCTCCAATCGTCCGGGCCCGCTGTGGGTGACACCTTGTAGAGGTCGCCGAAGGTGATTGTTCCCTGGTAGATGCGCCCTCAAGGTCGACATCGGACCAGCGCAGACGAAGCAGCTCACCGCGCCGAGCACCTGTATAGGCCGCGACGTGGAAGAAAGGCCTGAGGCGGTGGCCACGGGCAGCGAGGAGGAACGTCTTCAGCTGGTCCGTGATCCAGACCGAGCCAGGCTCGCTGATTTCCCGTCGCGGGCGCTTGGCCTTCTCCACCGGACTGGATGCCAGGATCTCATCAACGTTCACGGCGTCACGGAAAGCCTTCCGAAGCGCGGCCGCCCGTTCTTGCCGCCGTCGGCCCTCAGACCCCGGTACAGCTTGGTGATCGCGGCAGCCCGAACGGCCTGCAACCACAGGTGGCCGCGCACCACTGCCCACTGCCGCACGTGGCCAGGCTCGGTACGTGCGGTCGGGGCGGCCCTTCGTCAATTGGCCAGAGGCCTACTCGGCATCGCAGGTCGTGGCCTCGGATCCGGTCGGTTCCGTAGACCTAGTGCCAGCACTCTCGCCTTTCCTGCCCGCCTTCGATGGAGGCGTAGCGCCGCTGTTGGAGCTCGTCGCGTTCAACATCCGGGATTGTCATCGACTCGGCAAGCACAGCGGCAAGTGCGTTCACTTGAGTGTCGTCGGTGTCAGCGTGGAAGAGCCACCGGATGTTCTCGTCGCGCGTGATGAGGTCGATCGCCAAGCGCCCGCTTCTGTCCTGTGTGGTCGCTGCTCGGACGTATCGCACCCGGTCGATCGGGATGTCCTGACGGATCTCGCCTTGCTCAAGGAATGCGTTCGTCTTGGCCGTGAGGATGCGGCGATCCGTGACGGCGACCAGTGTCTTTGCTGCCATTTTGTCCCTCGCTGCCGCCAGCTTCTCCTTCGCTCCGCTGAAGATCGCAGAAATTGGGCCGAGGGCGTCAAGCTGCTCGGGGAAGCCGAGGACACGTAGGGTCTCACCGTCCTCGAAGAACCATCGCAGGATGCGAAGGTACGGCTCGAGATCCAGCGATTTGGTTGCGCAGACGACGCCCGGAGCCTCGAGCGGAGGGGCCGGCCGATGGAGAGCATCGGCAAGAGGCTCGATCGCCTCTAGAAGACGGACGGAGGTTTGGCGGGCTGCCTGCGCGTCCTTCCGCTTCCCCGTCAGTGACTGTGACAGTGTGTCGCGTCCGGGAAGCTCGGCGATGATTCGTAGCTCCCGCGTCAGCGAGTCGACGAGGCTCGTCGTCTCGGCCAGAGCAAAGTCGAGCTCCGTGCGAGTGTCGCGCGCAATGACGTCGACGAGACGTGCCTCGTCAGCGTCTTCGCGTCCGGCGGCTCTCGCCTTCGCGGCGCGGAGTGCCTGATACCCGGTCCACGCCTTGACGGAGGACAGAAGGGCGTTGGCGTCGAAGAGGATCGCCTCGGCGTTCGTCTGGAGATACTCGCGGCGGCGATGCGTGTCGGGCCGATCGATCTGCCCGACGTGGCCGCGGACGTTCCGTCGGTACAGGTCAAGCTGCTTACGCAGCGACGCTTCACTACCCGCGACGCTGTCCCACAAGGAGGTGGGGACCGATCCGACCTCTCGCGCCTGGTCAACTGCGCGATCGATGGTGGCGACGAGTCCCGTCAGTTCGGCCCACTGCTCGTTGCGGATGGTTGTGAGCACCTGGCTTGTCAGTGCGACGTTGGTCCTGACAAGGCTCGTGACCTCACTCAGCTGCATCTGAAGGGCGACCATGGCCAGCGCCGGCCCGACTGCGGCCGCGGTCTGCGCCGCGCTCACCGCAGTCACGGGGATGAAGCGGGCCTGAGCGAGGCCGCTGGAGGAGATCACTGTTCCGAGTTTCGCGCCATCCTTGACGGCGAGCATTCCGCCGGCCTTCAGCAGGGCCTGTGTCGCGTCGCTGATCCTGTAGAGCCCCTGCGCGCCGGCTAATGCGTTTCCGAGGTTGCCTGCCACGGTCGCCGTGTCTCCGATCGAGGCGAGGACTGTGGAGATCTGCTTGCGGTCGGCGGCCGACACGAGCCCAAAGTCGATCAGATCGGGCTTGAGTTCCGCCGGGAACTCACCGAAGACGACAGCAACCCCTGGGAGCACCTCCGCCAGCACCGTTGATGCCGTCGTTGAGCCGAGGTCCGAGTTGGGTGTCGGATCGTCCACAACAGGTGAGTCGGTGGTGTTGCTCCGGCCGTTCTCCTCAGGCTCGACGATCTCCATCGGGTCCGAAGGGTCCTGCATGCGATCTCCTCCCCCGGAGGGCGGGCAACCGCCGGACATCGTCGGCGTTCACTGCCGAAGTCTAGGGCTCGACGCCCTGCGGTTCAGTGGCAATCCACGTCCCGTCGCCCCCAAACGTCAGGATATACCCTGCGGCCGGGCCGTTTCGAGTCCCATGCACGTGGTGCGGAAGTTCTGCTGGTTGTGTTCCTGGATGGTCGGTCAGCTGATCCTCTGCACGGTCGCACCCTGTCGGATGGCGCGGGGGATCTCGGCGACGGAGTCCACGATGTCGATCAGGTGGGTGATGCTCTCGGCTGGAGCACTGGAGATGACATCGACGGTGTAGGTGATCCCGGTTGACCGCCAGCTCTCGGTGTCGAAGCCGCCGGCTGCGGAGACGCGCACTCCCTGGAGTTCGATTCCCAGTGCGGCGGCCTCCCGGTAGAGGTCGTTGAGGACGCATCCCGCCGCTGCGAGGTGAAGGAGATGTCCTCCGGTGAAGTCCGCTCTGACGCTCACGCCCTCGGGCGTCCATCGATGAGGGAAACGCACCGCGTGATCGTCCGTCACCTTCAGCGATCCTGCGCTCACGATCACGTTGAAGCGATCATCAATGATTCGGCTCCCGGCACCTCGGGCGTACGGACATGACGACAAGAGCCGTCCTACACGTCGCAGCCGCCAACCGGCAACACCGCACTCGCTCGCATGGGGACAGCCGCTCATGCCGATGGGCCCTCTGACGGACGCGCGTGGCCGGTGACATTGGCCGTCACCGGAGATGTCTGATGGGATTGACACATGAAGACACGAGGACATGACATCGAGGTCACGCCTGCGTCGGACCATGTCGTGGTACGGGTCAAGGGCTCGGTCGTCGCGACCTCCTCCCGGCCGCTCGTACTCACCGAGACAGGCTGCCCACCGCGGTACTACCTGCCGCCGGACGATGTGAACATGGATCTGCTCCGGTCGTCGACGACGACGTCGCACTGCCCGTTCAAGGGTGATGCCGTCTATTGGTCGGTGGACACCGCTGACGGTCTGGCCGAAGACGTGGTCTGGTCCTACCCGGAGCCGTTTGCGGGAGTCGAACAGATCGCGGGACGGCTCGCCTTCTGGGCGGAGAAGTCAGGCGTCACCCTTGAGGTGAACGGGCAGAGTGCGTAAGCGTCGCCCGGTCCGGGAGTCGAGGAACGCTGCATGCGGCCAGACGTTCCTGCCGCAGTCGCTCAGCTGTTCAGGCAATCTGGGGATCTTGTCAACAGGGGCTCGGCTCGGCCGTCGGCTACGCCTCCCGAACCATGGCTACGACCGCGTCCGTGACCTCAAGACTCGGCAGGACGTGGACAGCGCCGGCGTCGCGCAGGTCATCGGCGGAGCTTCGCCCTGATGCCACCGCGATCACCGGTACGCCGTTTTCCAAACCGGCCTCGACGTCGGCCGGAGTGTCTCCGATGAGCACCGCCTCGCCAGGCGCGACCGGCGCCCCGAACAGCGCGGCTGCCCGGCCCAACGCTATGCGCACCAGCTCGGCCCGCACGTCGTCGTCCTCTCCGAACGCGCCGATGTCCCAGCGGATACGCCCGTCCAGGCCGAAGACCTGGAGCTTGATCTCCGCTACGCTGCGGACGTTCCCGGTCAGGACGGTCTGCAGCACTCCGGGGGTGGCGCCCAAGGCGTCCAGAGCCGCGGCGGCGCCGGGGAGGGCGTGACCGCGCTTCCGCAGGTCGGCAGCCCGCGCCAGGTGGGCCTTGGCGAGGGCCGCGGCGAAGCGCTCGAAATCGTACCGGTCGGTCCTCAGGCCATGGAGCTTCGCAGTCTCTCGGAAGATCACCGATTCGGTGAGGCCGTCGATCTTCGCCTGCTTGACCATGGGGACGTCCGTCACTTGCTCGAACGCCTGCGCCGAGAGCTCACGGCCGACACCTCTGGTGTCGATGAGGGTGTGGTCGATGTCCCACAACACGATTCGGCGACCCGCCATCGAATCCCTCCGCCCGTCGCCGCCCTCGCGGGAGGCCATGAGTTCGAGCTGCACGGTGGTCACGGCTCGCACGCATGCGGTGAAGTCTGCTTCAGTCCACTGACATGGGATGTCAGTGGAACCGAAATAACGTCCCACACGTGGACATCGACATTGATATCGACCAGTTTGTCAACCGCTACGTCGCTGTATGGAACGAGACCGACCCGGTTGCGCGCCGAAATGCCATCGCTGGACTGTGGGACGCGGACGGCACACAGGTCACCGAATCCGCCCGATACCACGGTCATGACGACCTTGAGGCCCGGATCACCCAGGCACACAACGATCTGGTGCGGGACGCAGGATTCGTCTTCCGGCCCGCGGGCGACGCGACCGGCCACCACGACACGGTCACCTTCACCACCCACATGGTCCCCGCAACAGGAGGGAACATCGTCTGGGCCGGCCGGATCTTTCTCACCCTCGACGGAAAGGGGCTGATCCGACACGAGTACCAGTTCACTATGAGCACGCCGAACCAGGCGAGCACTCGTGCCACGACGGAGGAGTTCCTTCGCCGGCTGGGCGAAGGCGATCCGGACCGGATAGCCGAGTTGTTCGCCGAGCACGTCGAGTGGCAACTGGACTGGCCGGAGGACGGCCATCCGGCGGTGCCGTGGATCCGTCCCCGGTACACCCGCGCCGACGTCGCCGACCACTTCCGGGACATAGCCGCCTTCCACGTCCCCGAAGAGTCGGCCGGAGAGGTGTCCCGCGTCCTCATCGACGGAACGGAAGCGGCGGTGCTCGGCGACATCAAGCAGATGGTGAAGGCCACTGGGAGGCGATACGTGGCCCTGTGCGCGCTTCACCTCACCGTCAAGGACGGGCTGATCACCCGATATGCCGTCTACGAAGACAGCCTCACCGTCGCCGAAGCCCTCGCCGACCAGTCGGTCCACCCCTGAAGACACCGATCGAGCAGGGCGGTGGACTACTTCCGCTGCAACGAGACGGTCGGCCGCGTCGTCAGCGACCTGCGGCCCGTCTCGGCCGCAGATCTCCTGTCCGAGGAGCTACGAGACCGTCGCGACTGCGCGGAGCGGTCGGTTGCGAAGGTGTTCAGGGGTGTGGTTTCCCGCACCCCTGAACGGCCACACACCTCATGGTGGCCTCACCTGATCATTCCTAGTCTCATGTGCATGACGGAATGGCTGATCGACCTGATGGAAATGCTCGGCGCGCCGGGAGCCGGGATCGCGATCGCGCTGGAGAATCTCTCCCCGCCGCTGCCCAGCGAGGTGATCCTGCCGCTGGCCGGTTTCACCGCCTCCCAGGGCGAGATGAACCTGGCCTCCGCGCTGTTGTGGACCACCGCCGGCTCGGTGATCGGTGCGCTGGCGCTCTACTGGGTGGGCGCGCTGCTCGGGCGCGAGCGCACGCTGGCCCTGGCCGCCCGGATCCCGCTGCTGAAGGTCTCCGACATCGCCAGGACCGAGGCGTGGTTTCTCAAGCACGGGCGCAAGACGGTGTTCTTCGGCCGGATGATTCCGATCTTTCGCAGCCTGATCTCCGTTCCCGCCGGAGTGGAACGCATGCCGCTGGGCGTCTTCACCCTCCTGACCACCGCCGGGAGCCTGATCTGGAACACGATCTTCGTCATGGCCGGTTGGATCCTGGGCGAGAACTGGTCGCTGGTGGAGGCCTACGTCGGCGTGGGCACCAACGCCGTCATCGCCGCGGTGCTGCTGGCCGTGCTGGTCTTCGTGGGCATGCGGCTGGCCGAGCGACGCAAGGGGCGGCATGCGGTGGAGGCCAGACAGCTTCGGCCCCTGGGTGAATGAGCCGGCGTTCCCCGCTTCACCAGGGGCGCCGGTGACTGACGAGGCGTCCGCCCTTCCCTGCCGATCAGAGGGTCAGGTGTCGTACAGGCCGTCCCACGGTTCGTAGAAACCGATGTTGTCCGGGTGGAACTCGGCGTGTTCTTCGCCTTCGAAGGTCTCGATGACGAGGCCGAACAGTACTCCGTCGAACGTGTGCCGGAAGGGCCGGATGGGGATGTCGTCGAAGGTGTGCAGGACGGCGTACCAGCGTTTGTGCCTCGGCCAGTCGTCGGTGTGGGTGTAGCCCTCACGGAAGGCGGCGACGACGGAGCCGAAGAACTGACCGCCTTTCCAATGGCCGATCGTGCCGGTGTGATGGTCGGGTTCGTGAACGATGGGGATGATGTCGGGGACTGCCATGCGCCGGAGAGTAGTCATTGGGGCCGACAACACCTTGGACTGTCATGATCTGGCTGACGTCGGCGCTGGGTCGTGGTGGACGTCTCCGACCTTGCTACGGATCAGAGGCTCTTCAGCCGGTCGAGCACCTTGCGGGTCTCGGGATCTGCGAGTGCCGCAGAACGCGCATCGCCGCACGCGGGTGAACGTCGAGGGCGGCCAGAGCGAAGAGCACGTTGTGCCGGGTCTCGTGTACACGGATGGGCGGCGGTCGGCAGGCAATGGATGCCCCATCTCCGATCGTGGCGTATCAGGGATGCCGTAGCTCGTACTCAATGCGACGTCCCACCTTGTAGAGCACTTCCATACGTTCGTGCTCGACCGGGGGCAGCCGCAGATATGCGCCTTGAGAGGCAGCCGTGAGGGCAGCCTCGATCGGGTCCGGGAGCAGGGCGGCCATGAGGACACGGGTGGCGCTGCTGGCCACTTCGAGTTCCAGCGCCGCGTCAGCACGACCTGGAGCAGCGTCGGCACGTAACCGTCTGGCCTGTTGCCAGATTGTGTCTCTGTGCTCAGCCAGTCGCGCCTGAAGGGCTTGGCGTTGGCGCGGGTAACGTTCTCCGCAGTCGAGTAGCGACGTGATCTCCTCCGCCAAATCGTCCTGCAGTGCGGCCACGCCGGCGGCGACGACGTCTTCGCGGTCACAGCAGGTCGCGTACGACGCGAGTGCCGGCGAGGCGGTCGTGCAGGGTGCGGGCGGCCGGGTCGGCCAACGACCACAGACCGTCCAGCAAGAGCATGACCAGCCCGCCCTGTGGCACGCAGACGAGGACGGGGAAGACCAGCCCGCGGACCGCGGCCCTGCGCCAGCCCGGCCAGTATCCGGTTTCGGTGGAGACGACGCGGATGCGCATGAGCCGCTTGCCGAACGTCCGCCCTGACAGGACGTAGAGGAACGCGGGTACGGCGACCAGCGACGATGTGGGTTCGTTGATCCTGAACCAGTTCAGGAGGCCGTAGTCCAAGCTGCCCGGCCAGCCCTCGAAGAGGCTCAGGAGGCTGACGAAAACCAGGTAGTCGAAGGTGAGCGCCACCGCCCGGCGCCCGGTGGATCCACTCGGCCAGGTCTCCCCCGCTGTCCGGGTGGCCAGCAGCACCAGCAACGCGGACAGCAGGAGGGCCGACTCCTCGTACCCGTAGGCGGTCGCCACGGTCGCGAACCACTCGCCGCTGAGTACGGGGATCTCCGAGCAGCCGTCCGAAGCCACGTACGCAGGAGCGGCCGGCCCGACGACCGCGAGAAGAACGAGCAGGCCGGCCACCCGGCGTCCGATGATCGTCCTGTTCCCGGTGGCCACCGACATGCAGAGCCCCGCAAGGACGAGGACGGCGGGCACACCCCATTGGACGGCCAGGCCCGCGATGTCGTAGGCGTCTCCCAGGAAGGCCGCTCCCAGCCTGGTGGGGCCGTAGCCGTTGGTGTCGAAGGGGGCCACGCAGCCGAGTGGCGTGTAGGAGGACCCGTACTCGACCTGCCAGGCGCTCCAGGTCGAGAACGTTGCGGCGGCCAGGGCGGCCACCCAGGCGAGGGGGGCTGATCGCGACAAGCTGATCTCCGTTTTCGCGACACCCTAGCGGTGTGGGCGACCCTCCATGTTCGGACGCGGCTTCCAAGGCTCGGTGCGGCTGAGCGTCACGGAGATCAGGTGCGACGGACGGCCTCGGTGCCTCCGCCGGTCAGTGCGGTGAGAGTGTTCAGGAGGGTGGCGCCGGTCGGGGGAAGGTCGGGCCAGCGGGCGGCTATGTGGCCGTCGGGGCGGACGAGCAGTGCTCCGCGGGACGTGAGGCCGCAGAAGGCGGCGTGTTCGTCGGGAAGGGGTTCGATGTGCAGCGGCCATGGCGTCCGGGGTGACCAGGCGGCGGGGTCCGGGGTGAGTACGGTGAACCACTCGCCGAACGTGTCCAGCGTCGAGCGGCCGGTGCCGAGCCAGAGGTGTGGCATACGACGGCCCGGTTCCGCGCCGGGGACGTAGTCCGCGCCCGGCGGCTCCGGCGGAGGGCCTTCACCCGCCAGGACGGCGGCCGAGCGGTACGTGACGCCGAGCACCAGGCCGAGCTGCGCGAAGTACCGCTCCGACCACGGCAGCTCGACATGACCTGACGCCTCCGCCCCTGAAAACTCGACGTCGCCCGACACCGCAGACCACGGGCGTTCTACGGAGGTCTGCGGTGGTTGGTCGGGGTGGAGTTGTTGGTGGCGGCGGTTCTGGGCGTCGAGCATGAGGGCGGTGTTGGTCACGGCCTGACGTAGCGTCCGGAAGGCGACGGGCCGCCGTTCCGCCTCGTACGTCTCCAGCAGGCTCGGAGAGGCCCATCCCCGCAGCACGCCCGCCAGTTTCCAGCACACGTTGTGCACGTCCGCGATGCCGGTGTTCAGGCCCAGGCCGCCGACGATGGGCATCGCGTGCGCGGCGTCGCCGGTCAGCAGGATTCGGCCGTGACGAAAACGATCGGCGACGAACGCGTTCATCTCCCAGTGCTGGATCCGTACGACGTCGGCCCGTACGCCGCCGCCGAGGGCGCGCGAGAGGAGGCCGGGCCAGTCGGCGTGCGGGCCGTCGTCCGGCGTGGGGACGATCCAGGCCCAACCACCTTCGGGATACAGCGGCACGAACAGGCCATGCGCGGTGAAGTAGACGCCGGCGGGCCGGTGGGCGCACCAGCGGCGCAGGTCAGCGTCGAACACGACGGTGGTGAAGCCGCCCATCCGCCCGGGGCCGGAGACGCCGATGCCCAGCAGGCTCCGGACGGTGGAGTTCGCACCGTCGGCGGCGAGGACGTACCGGGCGCGCAGGCGGGTCCGGTCTCCGGGTCGAGAGCCACGAGAGGCGCCGTGAGAGCCACCGAGAGAACCACCGTGAGAGCCGCCGATCAGGGCCGCGACGCCGTCGGCCTCTTCGGTCAGGTCGACGAGCCCGGCGCCGAAGCGGACCGGCGACGATGCCCCGGCGAGCAGGATCGGTTCCAGCCGGTCCTGGGAGGTGACCACGCCGGTCACAGGGCTCTCGGGCACCGGCGCGTTGATCCCGATCATCGCCGCCGTGGCGAAGTCGCGGTCCCGCATGGTGTCGCGGAAGCGGATGCGGCCGTACTCGGGGGTGAAGGCTGTGGCGGTGATCTCGGGAGCGAGGCCGAGCAGGCGGTAGATCTCCATCGAGCGCACGTTGAGCAGCCGGGCCCTGGGAAAGGGTGACGGCTCGCGGTGTCGCTCGACCAGCAGGGTCCGCACGCCCCAGCGTTCGAGCAGCGCCCGTGCGGTGAGCCCGACCGCTCCGCCACCGACGATCAGCACCTCCACCTCGTCGTCCGCCACGGGCACGCTACGAAGCCGTTCCACACCTCATCGTAATCACACCGGTCAGAGCGGGCGGGCGCACCTCCGACGCGCCCGAATCAGTCGGCGAGGTCGGGCGAAGGTGGTCTGAGTGTCAAGCGGGCAAGGCGTTCCGGTGGGCCGCGCGCCGGAGGCGGCACGGGCCGGTGAATCGTCCGTAAGCTGAGGATGTGTCTCCCTCACTGGTCCTCCTCGACGGCGTCCGGTGGCGCGGCGCGCACGTCGTGAGCGACCGCGCGCACACCCTGCTGGCCGTGCTGGCCCTCCAGGGACGCGCGGGGGTCGGCGACGACCGGCTGGTCGAGGAGCTGTGGCCCGACGGGCCGCCGGCCAACCCGACCAAGGCGTTGCAGGTGGTCGTCTCCCGTACCAGGGCGGCGACCTGCCCCGACGCCGTCGTGCGCGTCCCGCGCGGCTACCGGCTCGGGCTCCCCGCCGCACAGGTCGACGTGCTGCTGCTCGGGACGCTGGTGGAGCAGGCGCGGGCGGCGCTGGGCGAGGACGACACGGCGCTGGCGCGCCGCCGTGCCGAGGAGGCCATGGGCCTGGTCGTGGCCGGCCCCGACGGCGCCACGGGCCCGCTCGCCGACCTGCGCGCCGTCGCGGCGAGGCAGGTGGCCGAGGCCAGGCGCGTGGCGGCGATCGCGGGCAGCCGCAGCGGCGCGCACGAGAGCGCGCTGCCGCTGCTGGAGGAGGTCGCGGTCGAACGGCCGCAGGACGAGGAGCTGCTGACCTGCCTGCTGCGCAGCGAGGCCGCCGTACGCGGGGCCGCCGCCGCGCTGGAGCGCTACGAACGTCACCGTTCGGGGCTGATCGACCGGCTCGGCACCGAACCGGGCCCCGGCCTGGCCCGCGTGCACGCCGAACTCCTCCACGCGGACCGGCCGGTACGCGTGGGCATCCAGTTCGACGGTTCGTCCCTGCTCGGCCGCGAGGACGACATCCGTGCGATCCACTCGCTGCTGCCGACCAACCGGGTGGTCTCCGTCATCGGCCCTGGCGGCCTGGGCAAGACGAGGCTGGCTCATGTCGTCGGCCGGAACGCCGCGCAGTCCGTCGTCCACTTCATCGAGCTGGTCGGCGTCTCCTCGCCGGAGGGCGTGGTGGGCGAGGTGGGGTCGGCGCTCGGGGTCCGCGACTCGGTCGGCGGGCGTCGTACCCTGACGGCCGAGCAGCGCGCCGACGTACGGGCCCGGATCGCCCAGCATCTCGACCAGGCTCCGGCGCTGCTGATCCTGGACAACTGCGAGCACGTGATCGAGGCCGTCGCCGACCTGGTGGCCTTCCTCACCGTGACGGCCCGCGACCTGCGGGTGCTCACCACCTCGCGGGCTCCCCTGTCGATCCCCGCCGAACGCGTCTACCTGCTCGGCGAGCTGCGCGCGGACGACGCCGCGGAGCTGTTCCGCCAGCGTGCCACGGCCGCCCGTCCGGGGGTGCGGCTGGACGGGCAGGCGGTCGGGGAGGTCGTCGCCCGCCTCGACGGGCTGCCGCTCGCGATCGAGCTGGCCGCGGCCAAGGTGCGGGTGATGTCGGTCGAGGAGATCGCGCGGCGGCTGGCCGACCGGTTCGTCCTGCTGCGCGGCGGCAACCGTACGGCCCCCGACCGCCACCAGACGCTGCTCGCGGTGATCGACTGGTCGTGGAACCTGCTGGACGAGCCCCAACGGCAGGCGTGGCGCTGGCTGGCGCTGTTCGGCGACGGGTTCACGCTGGCCGCGGCCGAGCACGTACTCGGCCTGGACGCCCTGCACGTCGTGGACGCGCTCACCGAGCAGTCCATCCTCAGCGTCCGCGAGACGGCGTACGGCCTGCGCTACCGCATGCTGGAGACGGTCAGGGAGTTCGGCCGGATGCGCCTGAAGGAGGCCGGCGAGGAGGCCGCGGCCCGGACGGCGCAACGGGAGTGGGCGACGGCGTACGCCCACGCGTACGCCTACAAACTGTTCGGCCCCGAGCAGTACACGGCGGTCGACGCGCTGTGCGCGGAGGAGGGCAACCTCGCCGACCTGCTCCGGCAGGCGCTCGCCGAGTCCGATCCGGTCACGACGGTCCAGTTGCTGGCCGGTGTGGGCGCCCTGTGGTCGATCCGCGGCGACCACTCCCGGATCTTCGTCCACCGGGAGGCGATCGGGCAGGTGATCAAGGGCTGGGCGCCGCCGCCGCACCTCGTCGAGGTGACCCGGGCCGCCCTGCTGATCTCGCTGATGAACACCATCGCCGTGAGCGACCGCGCCCACGACCCTCTTCGCCTGCTCCTGTGCGAGCTGCCGGAGACCGGCGAGACCGACCCCCGCCTGGGGGCGATGAGCACGGTGGTGCTCTCGTGGGACCGGGACGACGCCTTCCGCAAGCTGATGGTGCTGCGCCGGAGCCCCGACCGCGACGTGGCGCTGGCGGCGGCGCAGGCGAGCATCCACGTCCTGGAGAACGTGGGAGCCGTGGACGAGGCGATCGAGGCCGCCGAGCAGACGCTGTCGTTGCTCCGCGGCGACGAGGGGCCGTGGATCTCCGCCATCACGCACACCGTGCTGGCCCATCTGGTCATGCAGCTCGGCGACCGCGGACGCGCGGTCGGCCACGCGCGGACCGCCATCCCGGTGCTGCGCCGGCTCGGCGCCGCCGACGACGAGGCCCAGCTCCGCTCGGTCCTGCTGGTCTCGGCGCTGGCCGACGGCGATCTCGACGCCGCCGAGGCCGAGCTCGCCGGCATCACCGGGATCAACGACGGTGACGCGATACTCGGCGGGGCGGCGATCGACCTGCTGTGCGCGGCCGAGATCGCGCTGGCCCGCGGGCAGACGGCCGCGGCGCTGGCGGAGTACCGCAGGGCGGTCGAGCGGGCGGGCGACCTGCGTCCGCCGGGGGTGCCGCCCGAGGAGACCACGCCCTGGTCGATCGTCACGGAGGCGATCACGCTGACGGCGTACGCGCATCACGCCGGGCCGCGGGACGTCCGGTTCGGCGAGGAGCTGTTCGCGCGGGCGCGGCGCTACGACCTGCTGGTCGTGGAGAACCCCGTCCTCGACTTCCCGGTGTGCGGCACGATGTTGTTCGCGTTCGGGACCTGGGGGCTGCTGCGGGAGGCCATGGCCGCGCGCGACGCGATCAGGCTGCTGGTGCTGGCCGAACGGTTCACGTACAACAGCACGATGCCGAGCATGAGCTTCGAGCGGATCGTGCCGTACGCGGAACGGGCCGCGCCCGGCATGCTCGCCACCGTCCGCTCCGAGTACGGCGACCGGCGCGGACCGGACCTGCTCGACGAGGCGCGGCGGCACGTCGAGCAGGTCTTCGGCCCTGACCGGCGGCGCTCACATGTGCCGCTTGTAGCTGCGTACCGACAGGGGAGCGAAGATCGCCATGACGGCCGCGCAGGCCAGGAGCGTCCAGGCCACCTCGCCGCTGAGGGAGGCGCTGTTGGCGAGGTCCCGGGCGGCGGTGACCAGGTGTGAGACCGGGTTGACCCGGACGAACGCGGCCAGCCAGTCGGGCAGCGTCTCCACGGGGACGAACGCGTTCGACAGGAACGTCAGCGGGAACAGGATCATCATCGAGATGCCCTGGACGGCCTGGGCGCTCCGGGCGATCGTGCCGACCCAGGTGAAGATCCATGCCAGCGACCAGCCCGTGAAGATGGCCAGCAGGATCGCGGCCAGCACGCCGACCGCGCCGCCGCCCGGCCGGTAGCCCATCACCAGGCCCATGCCGAAGGTCAGCGTGGCCGCGATCGTGTAACGCAGCAGGTCGGCCACCATCGGGCCGGCCAGCGGCGCGATCCGGGCGATCGGCAACGACTTGAACCGGTCGAAGACGCCCTTCTCCATGTCCTCGCGGAGCTGCGTGCCGGTGGCCATGCAGGTCGTCAGCACCGTCTGGGCGAGGATGCCGGGGATCATCAGCGGGAGGTAGTTCTGCACGTCGCCGGCGATGGCGCCGCCGAAGATGAAGGCGAACATCGCGGTGAACAGGATGGGCTGCAGCGCCACGTCGAAGAACTGCTCCGGGTTGCGGCGCATCTTCTTCAGCGCCCGCCAGGCCATCGACAACGTCTGGGCGACGGTCTCCCCCATGGTCACGCGCCGCCGGGCGGCCTCCACGCGGTCGGCGGCCCGTACCCGCTCGCGGGTGGGGGCGATCATGGTGCTCATCGGTTCTCCTCCGTGCCGGTCGCGGCGTCGCCGTCCGTCTCGTGGCCGGTCAGTACGAGGAACACCTCGTCCAGGCTGGGCTTGGCCACGCTCACCGAGGAGATCGACACCCCGGCGGTACGCAGCGCGATCAGCACCTCGGCGGCCAGGTCCGCCTGGTCGAGCGCGACGTTGAGGCGGCCCTGCTCCGGGCTGAGCACCGGGTCGGAGCCGAGCACGCGCCGCACGACCTCGACGGCGGCGGGCACCTCGTCCGGGTCGGCGAGCAGCAGTTGCAGGGTCGAGTTGCCGACCGCGCTCTTCAGCTCGTCGGGGGTGCCCTCGGCGACCTTGCGTCCGTGGTCGATGACGGCGATGCGGTCGGCGAGCTGGTCGGCCTCGTCCAGGTACTGGGTGGTCAGCAGCACCGTGCAGCCGTCGGCGACCAGGTCGCGGATGGCGTCCCACATCTGGCCCCGGGTGCGCGGGTCGAGGCCGGTGGTGGGCTCGTCCAGGAAGATCAACGGTGGCCTGGTGATCAGGCTGACCGCCAGGTCCAGGCGCCTGCGCATGCCGCCGGAGAACTGCGAGATCGGCTTGTCGGCGGCGTCCTCCAGGCCGAACTGGCCCAGCAGCTCGGTGGCGATGCTCCGGGCGCGCGGCTTGGCGATGCCCTGGAGGCGGCTGAACAGCCAGAGGTTCTCGCGGGCGGTCAGGTTCTCGTCGACCGAGGCGTACTGCCCGGTGACGCCGACGAGCTGGCGGATCACGTGCGGGTTGGCGGCCACGTCCACGCCGAAGATCTCGGCGCGGCCGGCGTCGATCTTCAGGAGGGTGGCCAGCATGCGCAGGGTGGTGGTCTTGCCGGCGCCGTTGGGGCCGAGGACGCCGAAGATCTCGCCGGTGCGTACGTCCAGGTCGATGCCGTCCACGGCCCGGTGCGCGCCGAACGTCTTCACCAGCCCTTCGGCGCGTACGGCGAGTTCGGTGGCCCCGCTGAGGGGTGGGCCGACCCCGGTGTGCCCGAGTTCTGTGATGCTCATGGCTCCACTGTCGGGGACGCCGGTTTCACGGTGCCCTCGACAAGGTTTCACCGGTTGCCGGGAGAATGGACAGATGCGTGCAGCGCCGTGGATGATCCTCATCGGTCCCGCCGCGACGGGCAAGAGCACCCTCGGCGAGGGCATGGCCTCGGCGACCGGCCGGAGCTTCGTCGACCTCGACGCGATCGGCGGCGGCTACTACGCCGAAGTGGGCTGGGACATGGACCGGCTGCGCTCCCGGATCCGGGCCGTGGGCCGGGTCGCGGCCGAACGGGAATGGGAACCGGCACGCGCCCATGCCGTGGAACGCGCGGTGGCCGACCATCCGGACGCGGTCGTCGCGCTGGGCGCGGGCCACAGCCACTACACGCGTCCGGACCTGTTCCGGCGGGTCCGGACCGCCCTTGCCCCCGTCGAGCACGTGGTGCTGGTGCTGCCCTGCTCCGACGAGGAACGATCCGTCCGGATTCTGCGGCGGCGCAGCCTCGCCACGAAGCGAACCGACTGGATCGGCGCCGACGGGCACGACTTCCTCGCGGAGTGGGTACGCGACCCGGGCACCCGTACCTTGGCCACGACCGTCCTCCACACCGACGGCGACCCCCCTGCCCGGACCCTCGCCCGCCTCCTGACCAGCTGCCGTACGGGCTACCGCTCGGAGCCGTAGCGGTAGACCGTCGAGCTTCTGGCCCGGAAGCCGAGGCGCTCGTACAGACGGTTGGCGGCCTCGCGGTCGGGGCGGGAGGTGAGGTCGACCGTACGGGCCCGCGCCTGTCCGGCCAGGTGCAGGGCGTGCCGGGTCAGCTCGGCGGCGACCCCGCGCCCTCTCGCCGAGGCGTCGACCACCACGTCCTCGATGCGGGCGCGCATGCCGGTCGCCACCGGGAACAGGACCAGCGTCAACGTCCCGACGATCCGCCCGTCCAGGCGGGCGGTCAGCACGGTGATCGCCTCGCTGCGCACGACGCGTTCGAGCGCCGCCCGGTCCAGCGGCTCGGCGGACGCGGAGAGCTGCGGCAGCAGCACCCCGAAGGCGTCCACGAGCTCTTGGTCCACCTCACGCACCACACCCACCTCGACACCCATGCGCCCGACCCTATCGACGGCGTTCAGGCACCCAGGACGGCCTGCCGTTCCTGGCGGATGACGGACTGGATGTCGAGGTCGTAGTTGCACAGGATGACCCCCACCCAGTCGCTGTCGAGGTAGATCGACCAGTTCGTGTTGCCGCCGGCGATCCCGCCGCCATGGCCGATGTGCCGCTGGCCGCCGGTGATCACGGCGATGGGCCCGTACGCCTGGAACGCCTCGGCCGCGGGTGCCGGGCCGGGGCCGGCGAGGGGTGGGCCGGACATCTTGGGGCTCAGGTAGAGCTGGGTGTAGGCGCGGTTCAGCAGCTTGTCGCGTTGCAGCGCGAGCGCGAACCGCACCAGGTCGGGGGCCGAGGAGAAGCCGCTGCCGCCGCCTGAGCCGATGAAGGCGCGGGCGGCGTTGGTGCCGGGCCCGCCGTTCAGCACGGCCCCCGCCTCCAGGTGGCGGACGCCGTCCACCCGCGAGCCGTCCGACTGGTAGATGTACGGATGGGCGATGCGTGCGTCGTTGAGCCAGTCCGTCCGGGTGTAGTAGGCGGAGCGGGTCATCCCGGCGGGGACGAAGATGTTGCGCCGCACGTACTCGTGGAAGGGCAGCCCGGACAGGGTGGCGACGAGCTCGCCGAGGATCTCGTAGCCGGAGCTGCTGTAGGTCTTGTCGGTCCCGGGGGTGTAGGCGGGCTTGAGCAGGCGGGTGCGCGTACTGATGAACCGGGTCTGCTCCTCGACGCTGTGGGTGACCCGCTTGACGTCGTCGGGGTCCTGGACGGTGAAGTCCGGCAGGCCGGAGCTGTGGGTGAGGAGCTGGTGCACGGTGACGTGCCTGGCGACCTCGTCGGGGAACCCGTCCAGGTACGTGCCCAGCTTCTCGTAGAACTTCAGCCTGCCCTGCTGGGCGAGCTGCACGACCGCCAGCCCGGTGAACGGCTTGGACGCCGAGGCCAGACAGTAGACGGTGTCGGTGCGGTTGCGGATCGACCGTTCCTTGTCGGCCATCCCGTACGAACGGGCCAGCACCGGACGCCCACGGCGAGCCAGCAGCGCGGTCCCGGAGAACTCGTCCCGCTCGGCCAGCGAGCGAAGATACCGGTCATAGGCCGCCACCCCACCCTCGGCAGGCGCAGCCCCACCGCCGACTGCCAGGGGCACGGCCCCCAGCAGGCCCAACGTCGTCCGCCGTGACGGCCGCGCGAATCCGGCTCCACTCATTGCACGCCTCTCCTCGGGCGGTTCCAGGAGAGGAATGCAAGCGCCGGCGCCGTTTCCCCGGCGTTTCCAGGCGCGATAGTCTCATCGGAAAATAACCGTCTGCATTAATCTGGCAACTGTGAGTCATGGGTCCGTTGTCGGTACGCCCCCGCGTCGCCGTACCCTCACCCGAGTCCTCCGCCGCATCGGGAGGCGGGGCGCCTCCTTGACGTTCGTCGGCCTGCTGAGCCTGGCCATCGCGGCCTCGCTGGCGTTCGTGCCGGGCAGCCAGCGCGGCACCCCCGGCTACGCCACGCTGGCCGTCATCGCCCCGCTGCCCGCCTGGGCGGCGGTCTGGTGCGCGCTCGGCCTGCTCTGCCTGACGCAGGCGTTCATGCGGTCCGACCGGGTGGCCTTCGCCGCCGCGACCGCGGTGCTCCTCACGTACGGGCTGATCTATCTGCTCTCGACCTTCACCGGCGACAACCCGCGCGGCTGGGTCGGCGGGGCGGTGTGGCTGGCCTTCGGCGGCTGGATCGCGCTGATCGCCACCTGGCCCGAGGCCGTCGTGATCAACCGCCTGCCGGGCCGCCGCGCCGCGTCGTCGACGGCCGTCATCGTGGCCGACTCCTCGGGGACGATCCAGTCGTGGAACCCGCAGGCCGAGGCCCTGTTCGGCTGGGACACCGACGAGGCGGTCGGCAGGTCGCTGACGATCCTGATGCCGCCGCGCTTCCGCGACCCGCACACCGACGGCCTGGCCCGGGTGCTCTCCGACGGCCACTCCGAGCTGGCCGGCCGGATCATCCCGCTGGTCGGCCTCCATCGCGACGGCAGCGAGTTCGCGATCGGGCTGACGGTCAACGCCTGGTACAGCGACGACGGCGTCACCTACACAGGGGTGATCCGTCCCTTGGGGGGCCGCCATGTCCGGTCTGAGTGACATCCTGGTCCAGCTCGGCGTCGGCGTCGTGCCGCTCGGCGTGGCCTACCTCGCCTTCCGGTCCGCGACGGACGCCAGCAAGAAGTCCCAGCAGAGCGCGTTGCTCCAGGTCGAGCACCAGGCCGAGGTCGAGCGCTCGAAGGTCGACGCCGAGGCCTTCATCCGCGCCAAGACGATCTACGAGGACGCCCTGGCGCAGATGGAGAAGCAGATGACCAGGATGCAGGGCCAGGCGAGCCAGCTCGGCGCTGAGCTGGTCGACGAGCAGAGCAGCTCGGTCGCGATGCGCGACCAGATCCGCCGGTTGCAGGCCCAGATCCGGGCCCTCGAACGCACGGTGCTCGCGTTGCGCTCCCAGCTCGTCGACGCCGGCCTGTCGCCCGCGCCGCCGTCCGACCTGACCGGGCCTCACCTGCTGAGGCCGCAGCGCTCGGCCGACTAGGAGGCGGCGCCCGCGAGGCCGTGGGCGGCGGCCAGCAGCTCGATGGAACGCAGCCACGCCTTCCTGTCGGGCGCCGAGGAGACGACGATCAGCTCGTCGGCCTGGGCGTGCGCGGCGAAGCGGGTCAGATAGTCCTCCACCTCGGCGGGCGTGCCGACGGCGGAGTACTGCATCATCCGCAGGATCTGCTGCCCGGCCGCCGATTCGAGCACCATGTCGGCCTCCTCCGGCGTGAACGTGCGTCCGCGCCCGAGGAACCGGCTCACCCGGTACCGCTTGGCCGTCAGCAGCTGCTCCTGCGCCTCCTCGCCGGTGTCGGCGGCGATCACGTTCACCCCGGCGATCACGTAAGGCTCGGCCAGCTGCTCGGACGGCTTGAACTCGCGCCGGTAGAGCGCCACGGCCTCCTCCAGCGCGTCGGGCGCGAAGTGCGAGGCGAACGCGTACGGCAGCCCGAGCGCGGCGGCGAGCTGGGCGCCGAACAGCGACGAGCCGAGGATGTACAGCGGCACGTTCGTGCCCTTGCCCGGCGTGGCGTCCACACCGGGGATGCGCGACTCGCCGGTCAGGTATCCCTGTAGTTCGAGGACGTCCTGGGGGAAGGTGTCGGCGGCGCCGGGGGTGCGCCGCAGGGCGCGCATGGTCTGCTGGTCGCTGCCGGGGGCGCGGCCGAGGCCGAGGTCGATGCGTCCGGGGTGGAGGGTCTCCAGGGTGCCGAACTGCTCGGCGATGGTCAGCGGGGAGTGGTTGGGCAGCATGATGCCGCCCGCTCCGAGACGGATCGTCCTGGTGTGGGCGGCTACGTGGGCGATGAGCACGCTGGTGGCCGAGGAGGCGATGCTCGGCATGTTGTGGTGCTCGGCGTACCAGATGCGGTGGTATCCCAGTTCTTCGGCCCGCTGGGCCAGGCCCACGCTCGCGGCCAGGCTCTCGCTCGCCGTCTCTCCGTCGCCGATGTGCGCCAGATCAAGGATGGAGAGTGGAACAGTCATGGGGTACGAGCCCTTTCGCCTGGACGGTGGCCATCGGCGAGTGCAACCGTAACGGCTCTCCGCTTATTTCCCCGCCTGTTTCCCCGGCGCCCCTCGCGACGGTGCGCGAGGGGCGTGGGCGGGCGTCAGGACGCGGTGCAGGTGAGCGCGGGTGGGGTGCTGGTGGCGGCGTTGCCGTTGGCGAGGAGGCCGAACGTGGTCGTCGCGCCGCCGGCCAGGGCGCCGTTCCAGCTCAGGTTCGTCACGGTGGCGTTGCCGGACAGGGTACCGTTCCAGAGCTGGCTGATCGTCTGGCCGCCGGGGAACGTCCACTGGACCTTCCAGCCCGCGGTCGGCGACGAGCCGGTGTTCTTGACGGTGACCTCGGCCTGGAAGCCGCCCTGCCACTGGCTGGTCACCTTGTAGGCGGCCGAGCAGCCGACCGGGCCGGTGGTGGGCGTCACAGTGGGAGTGACCGTTGGCGTGACGGTCGGGGTGACGGTCGGTGAGGGCGCGGCCATGGCCAGGTCGTACGCCCGCTGCGGCACGAACTGCCCGGCCGCCGCGATGCACCCGTCGGCCTCGCCCGGCGGCTTGACCCACAGGTAGGCGTCGATCGCCGCGTCACCGGTGTTCGTGGTGCTCCAGAGGCCGGTGGCCCGGCCGGCGGGGTCGCACCACTCGCTGCCCGCCGGGCCGTTGCCGTTGCGGCTGGTGTCGATGACCGCCTTCAGCCTGGAGACGCCGGTCGCCGCGATGACGCTCTTGGCGTACGACACCAGCCCCGGCGTCGAGCGGTAGTTGGACGTGTTGAGCGCGATGCCGTCCGCGCTGCCCCCGACGTCGGCGCCGTTGAGCCTGGACGCGGCCTCCGAGGCCGACAACCAGGCGTCGTGACCGATGTCGAAGTACACCTTGACCTGCGACGACGTCGCCTTGAACTTCTTGCCCGCGTACGCCATGGACGCCTTCACCTCGGCCTGCTGCGAGGCGTTCATGCAGTTCGTCATGATGGCCAGCGCGTCGGGTTCGAGCACGACGGTCGCGGCCCGCCCGCCCAGACCGGCCGCGATCTGGTCGATCCACGCCCGGTAGGACGCGTGGTCGGGCGCGCCGCCCGCGCTCGCGCCGCCGCAGTCGCGGTTGGGCATGTCGTACACGACGACGATCGGGACCTTGCCCGCCGCCGCGGCGGCCCCGACGTAGGAGTCGACCTCGCTCCGGACCGTCGCGGGGTTGTACGTGGCGAACCACCGGCCCTGGGGCACGGCGGCGATCCGGTCCCTGATCACCGCCGTACGGCTGTCGCCCGGGTTGGCGGCGACCCACTTGGCGGCGTTCGTCAGGGGATCCACGTAGAAAGCGGAGTCGGCGGCCTGGGCGGTGGACGAGGCGAGGACGACCGCTCCCGCCGCGGCCATGGCGGTGGCGGCGAGGAGCGCCGCGAGCGCGGGCTTTCTGCGAGACATGAGGTTACTCCGTCCGTAATGTGGGAGTGGGAGCGCTCCCACGATGTCTGGATCGTAGGTAGCCGGGCTGTCCCGCAGAAAGACATCGGACCGCTGCGAACCGGCTTCTCCCAGGCCACAGCCGGTCAGAGCGATGAAAGTTTCACTCCGCCAGACACGCCTCGAACACCGCGGTCAGCCGCTCGACGTCGGCCGCCGTGGGCTGCTCCGGGCCCAGGCGGCGGCGCATCGCGCCGATGCCCAGGAAGACGGCCGTCGCCATCCTGGCCCGCGCCTGGACGTCCGGGCCGTCGAGCTGCGCGGCCAGCGGATCGAGGATGGACGTGCGCAGGCGCTCGCGCACGACGTCCTGGATCTCCGGATGGGCGGCCGAGCGTTCGAGGGTGCGCAGGACCGGGCTCTCGGGGTCGTGGTGCATGCGCTCGGCCGCGTATTCGGCCAGGCGGCGCGGCAGGCTCCCGGGCTCGCCGGCCAGCAGGGCGACGAACGTGGGCTCGCCTTCGAGCACCGCGCCGAAGAGCCCGGCCTTGGAGCCGAAATAGCGGCCGACCAGCGCAATGTTGGCCTCCGCGGCCGCGGCGATCATGCGGACGGTGACCTGCTCGTACCCGTGCTCGCCGAACAGCACGCGTGCCGCGTCAAGGATGCGCTGCCGGGTGGCCTCGCGTCCGCGGGGCCGGGCGTCCGTCGTCTGGGCGTCCATGTTTCGAACTCTACTCAGGAATAAAGTCACTTGCCGCGCGGCTAGTAAACATACGTATACTCAACCTTGGACAAGTGCGTATGAAGGGGATGTGGTGTCTTGGTAGCCCAGGCACAGGCCGCTCCCCCCGCCCGAAGGCAGTACACCCACCGCGAGATCCTCGAGGTCATGTCCGGGCTCATGCTCGCCATGCTGACGTCGATGATCTCCACTTCCGTGGTGGGCACCGCGTTGCCGACGATCGTGGGGGAACTCGGCGGTCAGGACCAGTACTCATGGGTGGCCAGCGCCACCATGCTGACGATGACGGTCTCGACACCGTTGTGGGGCAAACTGTCCGACCTGTTCGGACGGAAACTGCTCTTCCAGACCGCTCTCGGTCTGTTCGTGGCGGCTTCACTGGTGGCCGGTCTGTCCCAGAACATGGGACAGCTCATCGCGGCACGTGCCGTACAGGGCCTGGGTGTGGGTGGTTTGTCGGCCCTTGCGCAGGTGATCCTGGGAGACATCGTCTCGCCGCGTGAACGCGGCCGGTACTCCGGTTACATGGGGGCCGTCTTCGGGATCTCCACCGTCGCGGGACCGCTGCTCGGCGGGTTCATCGTGGACACCGACTGGCTCGGCTGGCGCTGGTGCTTCTACGTCGTGGTGCCGTTCGCCATCGTCGCGTTCGCGGTGGTGCAGAAGGTGCTGCGGCTGCCCAAGGTCAAGCGGAACACCTCGATCGACATCTGGGGCGCCACGACCATCACGGCCAGCGCGGCCTCGCTGATGCTGCTGCTGACGCTGGGCGGCACCGAGTTCGAGTGGAACTCGTTCTGGACCTACTTCCTGGGCGCGTTCGCCGTGCTCATGCTGGCCCTGGCGGTGCTCGCCGAGCGTACGGCGCGCAACCCGATCCTGCCCCCGCGGCTGTTCAGGAACCGCACGTTCGTGCTCACCAGCGCGGCCTCGCTGTTCGTCGGCATGGCCATGTTCGGCGCGATGATCTACCTGCCGCAGTACCTGCAGATCGTCAAGGGCCTGAGCCCGACGAACTCGGGCCTGATGACGCTGCCCATGGTGGTGGCGCTGTTCCTGGCGGGCGTGATCTCCGGCAAGATCGTCACGAACACCGGCAAGTGGAAGATCTTCCCGGTGGCGGGCCTCGTGATCGTGGCCGTCGGCCTGTTCCTGCTCTCCCGGCTGCACGTCGACTCCAGCGAATGGCTCATCGGCCTCGACGTGGGCGTGCTGGGCATCGGCCTCGGCCTGTCCATGCAGATGCTCATCCTGGCCGCCCAGAACGGCTCCGAGCTGCGCGACATGGCCTCGACCACGGCCGGCGTCTCGTTCTTCCGCTCGCTCGGCGGCGCGATGGGCGTCGCGGGCTTCGGCGCGATCCTGACCAACCGGCAGGCGAGCGAGTTCGCCGACCTCGTGGCCAAGGCCCGCCTCCACCTGCCCGGCACCGGGCAGAAGCTGGGCAGCCCCGCCGCGATCCAGCACCTGCCCGAGCCGCTGAAGGGCATCATCCTGGAGTCCTTCACCCGGGCTCTGGAGACGGTGTTCCTGGTCGGCGTGCCGATCGCGCTGCTCGGGTTCATCGCGGCGCTGTTCCTGAAGGAGCTGCCGCTGCGCGGCACGACGATGCCGGCCGGCCCCAAGCCACTCGGCAAGGACGACCTGGTCCTGGCCGGGCTGCTCCTGGAGCTCATCGCCCAGCGTGTCGAGCGGTCGAACGGCCAGCCGTCCGCGCTGCTCTCCGCGGTCGCCAGGATGGCGCCGCCCGACGGCCGCCCCGAGCGCGAACGCGCCTGGACGGTCGCACAGAACGTGCTTCGGCCCACCTCGCGCGCCCTCATCGCGCAGGCCAGGCCGGCGCAGCAAGACCTCGTATCCGGAGGAGTCTCTCAATGATTCGCAAGTTCGTGGGCGCCGTAGCGGCGGCCCTGGCGGTCATGGCCGGCCTGTGGCTGATGATCGCCCCCTTCGCCCTCGGCACGCAGCCCGAGAACGCCGACTGGGCCGACCCCACCACGACCGAGTTCTTCTCGGGCCTCGGCGTGACCGTCTTCGGTCTCGTGGGCGTCGTCGGCTTCGTCCTGGCCATCCACGAAGAGCTCGTGGTGCGCGGCCTGGTGGCGGTCAAGGAGCGCGTGAAGCCGGAGCCCGAGCACGAGCCCGTGCCCGTCGCGCCGCAGGCGTCCTCCGCCGAGCTGGCCAGCCTGCTCGCCCCGCTCGTGGAGGCGCTGCGCGAGGACATGCACAACCCGAGCCGCGGCGGTGAGCACCGTCAGAACGGCAAGACCACCCTGGTGGGTCTGGAGGAGTCCCGATGAAGACCAAACTGGGCATCGCCGCCCTCGTCCTGCTGTTCCTGACCGGGTTGTGGCTGGTCGCCGCGCCGTTCGCGGTCGGCTACCAGCCCCGGGGCGCCTCGTACGCGAACGCGACGGTCAACGACCTGTGGGTCGGTGGCGGGCTCGCCGCCGTGTCGTTCGTCGCCCTGGTGATCTACGCCGCCGACTCCCTGCGCGAGCTGGCCCGCCGCGGCAAGCACGCGGACGCCTGACGCGAGTCATGCCGTGTTCGGCGGTAGCACAGACTCCGGCTGGGAGCCACTGGAGGGCCGGCTCCCCGCGGGGCAGTTCGAGATCGGCAAGGACGGCGCCGGACTGCTCGTCGTCGGCTTCGACGGGTCGGACCCCAGCCGCAACGCGCTCGCGTACGCGGCCGGGCTGGCCCGTCGGGACGCCGCCGCGCTGCTCGTCGCCTTCGTGGAGCCGATCAACAGCACCACCATGTGGTTCTTCGCCGGCTCTCCGGTCATCCCCGACTCCGCGGCCGACCTCACCGACGACCTCCGGGACGAGCTGAGAGGCGCGGGCGTGCCCTGGCAGTTCGTCAGCGTCCGCGGGGACACCGCCCGGGAGCTGGAGGCACTGGCCAGCTCCTACCGGGCCGACGCCATCGTGGTCGGCAGGTCGCGCTCCTCCTGGCACGCCCTGGGCGGCTCGGTGGCCGTCGGCCTGGCGAAACGGGCTCGCCGTACCGTGCTGATAGTCCCCTGACCTGGCATGACGTCGCATATGGTGGCCAGATGAAACGTACAGCCGCCATGGCGTTCGTGGTGCTCACGTCCGTTTCGTGCGCAGGGCAGGAGCCCGTCGCCTCGTCCGGCGCCACGCCCACGCCTTCCGCGCCGGCATCCGGGACGATCTCGCCCACGACCTCACCGACGAGCGAGCCGAGCCCGACGGCTCCGCCGCCGTTCACGTCGAAGGTCACGAAGGTGGCGCGCGAACGGCTGCCGTACTCGTGGCGGCCCGGGTGCCCGGTCTCCTACCAGGACCTCCGGCTCGTCACCATGTCGTTCTGGGGCTTCGACGACAAACCGCACACGGGCGAGCTGGTCGTCCGCAAAACGGTCACCGACGACATCGAGACCGTCTTCCGCAAGCTGTACGACTGGCGCTGGCCCATCAGGCAGATGAAGCTGGTCGACGTCTACAAAGGCGACGACTTCGCCTCCATCGAGGCGGACAACACCTCGGCATTCAACTGCCGTCGCGCGACCGGCTCCAGCAATTGGTCGAACCATGCGTACGGCCAAGCCATTGACATCAATCCCCGCGAGAACCCATATGTCACTGCAAGCGGTGGCACCGCACACCAAAATGCCAAGAGGTACACCGAGCGCCCACTGAAGGGTAAAGGTGTGGTAAACCCTGGAGACAAGGTCGTAAGGGCCTTCGCCGACGTCGGCTGGGAGTGGGGCGGCTACTGGGCGGGTGCCAAGGACCTGCAACATTTCAGTAAGGGCGGAGGCTGAGACAATCCCTCATGGCGGCTAAGGACGGCGACGGCTGGGCCGAATGCGGGCTCGGACACAGGCATTGGGGCATCCACGGAGCATCGGGCCTGCTCCTCGTCCATCATGACCTGCTCGGCGTGCCCCACGTGCTCATGCAGGAACGCTCGCTGTGGAGCCACCACGGCGGCACCTGGGGCCTGCCCGGCGGCGCCCGCGACAGCCACGAGGACGCCGTCACCAGCGCGCTGCGCGAGGCCCACGAGGAGGCCGCCCTCGGCGGCGACGGGTTCCGCGTGCAGGGCGTCTACCTCGACGACCACGGAGGCTGGACCTTCGAGACGGTGATCGCCGAGTCCGCCGAGCTGGTCCCGGCCAGGCCCGCCAACAGCGAGAGCACCGACCTGCGCTGGCTGCCGCTGCCCGAACTGGCCGGCCGCAAGCTGCACCCCGGCTTCGCCGCCACGTGGGACCGTGTCCAGGCCGCCATCCGCCCCGAGACGATCGTGCTCGACGTCGCCAACATCATCGGCGCGCGCGCCGAGCACGGCTGGTGGAAGGACCGGCTGGGCGCCACCACGCGCCTGCTCACCGAGGTGGCCGAGCTCAGGCTCACCCATCCGGTGTTGTCGCAGTGGTTCCCGCGGGTGGTCGCGGTGGTGGAGGGCGCGGCCAGGAGCACCCCCGAGATCCCGGGGCTTCAGGTGGTCGCGGCCACGGGCAGCGGCGACGACGCGATCGTGGACATCGTGGGCCAGGTGAAGCCGTGGGAGCGGGTGCTCGTCGTCACGGCCGACCGCCGGCTCAAGGAGCGGGTGGCCGAGCTCGGAGCCGAGACCGAGGGCCCCCGCTGGCTGCTGTCACAGCTCGGCCGAGGCTAGACCGCGAACACGCCGTCGGAGGCGGCCGCTCGCAGACCGGTCGGAGCGAGCGCCTCGACCTGGGCCTCCGGATCCGCCGCCTCCTGAACGTACTCCCCTGCCACCACAGCCGCTATCGTGGTGTGCGCACAGGAGGGTTCGCATAGTGGACGAGTGCAGCCGCCTTGAAAGCGGCCAGGTCAGCGATGGCCTCGTGGGTTCGAATCCCACACCCTCCGCTCACTCGCGCATCCCCGCGAACCCGTCGCCCACGCTGGCGGCGAGCTGCAGGTAGGCCTCCCTGGTCGCCTCCTGGAGCCGGTCGAGGTCGATCTCCGCGCCCTCCTCCAGGTGCGGGTCGTACGGCACCATGATCACCGCGCGGCACCTGGCGGCGAAATGGGCCTCCAACTTTCTGATGTCCACCGCCGACTTCGACCGCGGCCGGACGCTGCACAGCACCACGGTCGCGTTCTTCACCAGGTCGGCGTAGTGGTGGGCCTCCAGCCAGTCGAGGGTGGCCGAGGCGGCCCTGGCGCCGTCCACGGAAGGGCTGCTGACCAGCACGATCTGGTCGGCGAGCCCGAGCACGCCGCCCATGGCGGAGTGGAGCAGGCCGGTGCCGCAGTCGGTGATGCAGATGGAGTAGAAGTTCTCCAGCACCTGGGAGACGGCCTGGTAGTCGGAGCCGCTGAACGCCTCCGACACCGACGGGTCGCGGTCGGAGGCCAGCACCTCCAGCCGTGAGGGCGCCTGCGAGGTGAACGCCCTGATGTCCACGTACCGCTTGACCTGGTCGCGCTCGTTGAGCAGGTCGCGCACGGTGGCGGAGGTCTCCAGCACCAGCTTGTCGGACAGCGTGCCCCGGTCGGGGTTGGCGTCGACGGCGATCACGCGGTCGCCGCGCATCTGCGCGAGCGTCGCGCCGAGGCCGACCGTGGTCGTGGTCTTGCCCACGCCGCCCTTCAGGCTCAGCACGGCGACCCGGTGGTGGCCGGTGGTCACAGGGGTGCGTGCCCTGGTCACCAGCTCGCGGCGACGGCGCACCTCCGGCGCCTCGCCCGGCTTGATCCAGCCGCCGGACGCCTTGTAGACCAGCCGCCGCCAGCCCTTGGAGGGCGCGTTGCGCCTGCCGCGCAGCAGCGACTCGGGGTCGAGGCTGTCGGCGGTCGGCCTGCCGGTGAGCGGCGGCCGCTGCGGCGCGGTGAACACGGGGATGGGCGCCGGACGTCGCCGGCGCTCGTGCGGCGGCGGGATCTCCCGCTCGGCCGGCCGCCACTCCTGGCGGTCGCTCCACTGCGGGCGCTCGTCCCGTGGGGCCTCCTGGGGGGCGGGGGCGGGCTCGCCGTGCGTGATCTCGGGCGGCTGGGGGCGGCCCTCGCGGAAGGAGGTGTCGGACCACTGCGGCCGCTCGTCCCAGCGGGGCCGCTCGTCGGCCGGGGCCTCCTCGACCGGCTCTCTCTGTACGCGCTCCTCGACCGGTTCGGGTTCCTCGACGGGCTTGGGCTCCTCGAACCCCCTGGGCTGCTCGAACGTCTTCGGCTGCTCGAACGTCTTCGGCTGCTCGTCGAAGGCCCTGGGCGGCTCTGTGCGGGCGGGCACGTCGAACACCTGGGGCAGCTCGGTGATCATCGGCTGCGTCTCGCTCGACTGCTCGGCGGGCCGCGACCAGTCGGCGGGGGACGGCCAGCCCGGCTCCTCGTCCTGCTCCTCGGCCTTCTCCCCGCTCTCCGCCTGCTCGGGGGACGTGAACGACAACGGGTAGCTGTCGGTGTCGTCAGGCCGCGGCAGCGGCTTGAGCGGCGCCAGGAAGGGGTCCTCGGACCGGCCCAGGCTCACCGGCGGCGCGGCGGGCTCGCCCGCGGCGCTCTCCTGCTCCGTGCCGCCCTCCTGCGTGCCGGCCCGGTCCAGCCACTCCCCGGCCTCGCTCTCCTCCTCGGGCAGCTCCTCGGCCGCCGCGTGGCCGTACACGGAGTCGACGGCGGCGCGGAACAGCGGCGGCGTCGGCGTGTCATGGGCCGGTACGAGCAGCCACGGGTCCTTGGGGTACGGCGAAGCGACCGGCTCGTCCACCGACGCGGACGAGGCTCCGACGGAGACCGGCGTCTCCTCCGTCTCCTTGATCGCGTCCAGCCAGGCCAGCTGTTCCTCGAGAGATTCTTCTCGATCGTGTCTTGCCACCGTGTTCCCCCTCGGGTGGGTCTAAAGGGGCAGCAAATACTTTGCAGGTTAACGCCACGCGTTCCCGCGCAGCTCGGCAACCCACAACTTCTTTGCCCGGCTACCGTGGATCGCATGCGAGCCATTGAGATCACCGAACCGGGTGGACCCGAGGTCCTGGAGTGGCGTGAGGTGCCCGATCCGTCCGTCGGGCGCGGCGACGTGCTCATCGACGTGGCCGCCTCGGCGGTGAACCGCGCGGACGTCCACCAGCGGCACGGCTTCTACGACCCGCCTGCCGGCGCACCCCCGTACCCGGGGCTGGAGGTGTCGGGCGTGGTGGCCGCCGTGGGGGCGGACGTCGAGCAGTTCAAGGCCGGGGACGAGGTGTGCGCGCTGCTCGCCGGCGGCGGTTACGCCGAGCGCGTGGCGGTGCCCTGGCAGCAGGTCATGCCCGCGCCGCAAGGCGTGCCGCTGGAGGAGGCGGCGGGGCTGCCCGAGGCGGCGTGCACGGTGTGGTCGAACGTCTTCATGGTCGGCCGGCTGCGCCGCGGCGAGACCCTGCTGGTGCACGGCGGCGCCAGCGGCATCGGCACGTTCGCGGTGCAGCTCGCCAAGGCGCTCGGCTCGCGGGTGGCGGCCACGGTCGGGTCCGAGGCGAAGGCCGAGCAGGTCAGGAAGCTGGGCGCGGACGAGGTCGTCAACTACCGCGAGGAGGACTTCGCCGACCGGGTGGAGGCCGACGTCATCCTCGACATCATGGGCGCCAAATACCTGGCGGCCAACGTACGGGCGCTGCGCACCGGCGGCCGGCTGGTGGTCATCGGCCTCCAGGGCGGCGGGAAGGCCGAGCTCGACCTCGGCGCGCTGCTGACCAAGCGGGCCGCCGTCCACGGCACCACGCTGCGCGCCCGTCCGGTGGACGAGAAGGGCGTCATCGTGCGCAGCGTCGTGGACAACGTTTGGCCGCTGGTCGAGGCGGGTGCCGTACGTCCGATCGTGTACGCGAGGGTGCCCATGGCGGAGGCGGCCGATGCACACCGAATGTTGGATTCGGGAGAGCACGTCGGCAAGATCCTGCTAGTACGGTGAGTGTTATGAATGCTGAGGACAACAACACCCCTCACATCGTGGTGGTGGGGCCCGACTTCCAAGGTCAGGGCGACAGCGGTGAAGAGGAGCGCTCGGTCACCAACCTGGTCGAGCAGCCCGCCAAGGTGATGCGCATCGGCAGCATGATCAGGCAGCTGCTGGAGGAGGTGCGCGCGGCCCCGCTCGACGAGGCCAGCCGCAAGCGCTTGAAGGAGATCCACGAGTCCTCCATCAAGGAGCTTGAGGACGGTTTGGCGCCGGAGCTGGTCGACGAGCTGGAACGGTTGTCGCTCCCGTTCACCGACGACAACGGCACGCCGCCCAGCGAGGCCGAGCTGCGTATCGCGCATGCCCAGCTCGTGGGCTGGCTGGAGGGTTTGTTCCACGGTATCCAGACCACCCTTTTCGCCCAGCAGATGGCGGCCAGGGCGCAGTTGGAGCAGATGCGTCGGGCGCTGCCCGGTGTACCGCAGGGTGACGAGGGCCACCGGCCGCCGAGCGGTTCCGGCCCCTACCTGTAGAGCCGCTCCAGCACCTGAGCGACGCCGTCCTCGTCGTTGGACGCGGTCACGTGATCGACCGCCGCCAGCACGTCGGGGTGGGCGTTCGCGACGGCGTACGACGTGCCTGCCCAGCTCAGCATGGGCAGGTCGTTCGGCATGTCGCCGAATGCGATCACCTGGGCCGGCTTGATCTCGTGCCGCCCGGCCAGCGCGGCCAGCGCCGTGGCCTTTGTCACGCCCTGGGCGCTCATCTCGACCAGGCCGCCGGAGCTGGAATGGGTCGCGGTCACCAGGTGCCCGACCAGGTCGTGCACGGCCGCGTGCAGCTCGTCGGCGCCCATGTCGGGATGAAGGGCGAGCAGCTTGGCGCATGGCCGGGCAGTCAGCGCGTCCCGGTCAATCCGGACAACTCCGACCCCCTTGCGATCCAGCCCGCCGAGC
Organism: Nonomuraea sp. NPDC047529; assembly: GCF_040642995.1. NCBI lineage: Bacteria > Bacillati > Actinomycetota > Actinomycetes > Streptosporangiales > Streptosporangiaceae > Nonomuraea > Nonomuraea sp. NPDC047529. Next base: position 456,920 of record NZ_JBEYTJ010000001.1, read on the forward strand.
CTGAAATCTGACTCATGCGCAAAACCACCTTCATACTCGACCGAAAATGCGAGATCGGACACGTTCGCTCGTAGCTGAGCGACGACTTCCCCGAGTACGTCGGCTTCGATCAGGTGAGATTCCACTATCCGTTCGGTATGGAGATCGTAGATCAGTGCACCGTTCGCGCATATGGCCAGGCCACGGTGCCTTACGGCGCCCGCGACCCCGCTCATCCACCTCGGCGGCCGGCCGGTCACGAAGACCAGCGCGGCCCCGGATTCCTCGACTTTCGCGAAGGCCGCAGCCGTCCGGGGAGACACGGTTCCGTCGGCGCGCAGAGCGGTGCCGTCGAGGTCGGTGGCCACTAGGCGCGGCGGTGCAAGGCTTCGCATAACAGGTTCCAGTTTGCCCGGTGATGCCGCCTGACAGAAATCTTCGTAGGGACGGGAACACCAACGCGCCAGAATGGTGTTAGATGTGATGGCGTTGTATTAGCTGATCCCGTAGTGAAAACCAGCATGACTTTGTCTGAGCCACCCCGGGTGCTTGCTGTACGACACACCGGGATCCACGAGGTGTGGATCCCATAGATTCACATCCTGAGGGAGAGCTTTTATGGCTCAGGGAACCGTCAAGTGGTTCAACGCCGAGAAGGGCTTCGGCTTCATCGCCCCGGACGGCGGTGCGCCGGACGTGTTCGTGCACTTCTCCGAGATCGTCGGCAACGGCTACCGCAGCCTTGAAGACGGCCAGCGGGTCGAGTTCGAGATCACGCAGGGACAGAAGGGGCCGCAGGCCTCCCAGGTCCGTGCCCTCTGACCTGTAGTTCGTAGTTCGACAAGTAAGACCGGGGTCCGCATTCCAGCGGACTCCGGTCTTTTTGCTTCTCACCCCGACCGAGCTTCCGGACAACCGCATCCATGCCTTCGGAACGAGCCTCACAACGCCGTGGTGGCCCTGACGGGTGTCATCCGGTCTCCTGCATTGTCCAGACATGTGCTCGCGCGTAAGGGCCACCTGAAGCCCTCACAGGGCCGGTTCGCCACACAGGCATTGTTCATCCACAGGTGCGCGTCATCCTGTGGAAAACTCCTGCCGTGACCGGGAAGCCTCACAAGTCAGTCACGGCCTTGCGGAAAGCTCAACTTCCCGCCACTCTCCGCCATCCACCCGTATATGAGGTACGCGTGGTTATGTCACCCCGTGACCATCACCGGGGTCATCGTGCTCTTGGTCAACGACCACCTTCTCAAACCGCTCTGGCCGGGCTTCCTCACCGGCAAGCTCAGTGACCTGGCCGGACTCGTGGTCGCCCCCGCCCTGGCGGCACTGCTCCTCGGACGCCGCGCCGACCTGGCGGCCACCGTCCTGACCGGCCTGCTGTTCACGTTCGTGAAGACCACCGGGACGGGCGCCGAGCTCGCCTCCCAAGCCTGGAGCCTCGTCGCCGGGCCCTCGCGCGTCCTGGCCGACCCCACGGACCTGATCGCCCTGCCCGCCCTCGCCCTGGCCTGGTGGGTACGGCGGCGCAGCGCCACCACGGACTCCCCGCGCCGGCGGATCATGGCCACCGTGCCCCTGGCCGTCCTGGCCGTGACCGCCACGGCCGCGCCCGTCTCGCCGCTTGAGGCCGTGTCCGTGGACGTGACCGCTTCGGGCAAGATCGTCGTACGGACGACCGCCGCCGTACATGACTCCCGCCTCTCCGACGACGGCGGGACCACCTGGACCGACGGCACGGCCCCGGCCTCGACGCGGACGTCGATCAGCGCCCAGTGCGTCCCCGGCCACGTGACCCGCTGCTACCGCGTCCGCCAGGACCGCCTGGGCGTGGACCAGTCCGACGACGGCGGCCGGACCTGGCAGCCCTCCTGGCCACCGTCCCCCGGCGCCCAGGACCGGCTGGCCAGGCAGTACGACGTGGACGAGAGCTCGCTCAGGTCCTACGACCTGGCGGTGCAGGCGAGGCCGGGAGGGCACGTCGTGGTCGTCGCCAACGGCGTGGACGGCATCCTGGTCCGGGACGTGTCGGGCGCCTGGCGCCGCCTCGGCTGGTCCTACAGCGCCGACGCCGTGCAGGCCGACGAGGTGGACCTCACGCCCGAACGGAACATCGCGCTCTTCCTGGCCGTGTGCATGCTGCTCGGCGGCGTCGGCGCCGGGATGCGCAGGCGCCAGGGCTGGTTCGCGGGATCAGGGGTGATCGGCGCGCTGGCCATGTACGCCGCGCTGGACAGCGAGACCCACAAGGTGCTGCTCGTCAACCTCACCGGCTTGTTCGGCTGGTCGGTGGCGCTGGCGACCGGGGTGGCATGCGTCATGTTCGCCTGGGACGGAAAGCCGCGGGCGGTGAGCGCGACGGTCGGCTTGGTGGCCGCGCCGCTGGTCTACGCGGCCGTCTACCTGCCCTTCCGCGGCTGGGCGATCGGCACGCCCGAGACCCATGGCACCGCCGCCGCGCTGGCGGCCGTGCTGACCTGCCTGGTCGTGGTGGCGGGCGCCGCCGTCATCGCGATCGACGCCCGCCGCCACCCCTACTTGGACGGCTCCAGCACGTCGAGCCCCACGTAGGGACGCAGTGCCTTGGGAACCACCACCGAGCCGTCGGCCTGCTGGTGGTTCTCCAGGATCGCCACGATCCACCGGGTGGTGGCCAGCGTGCCGTTGAGCGTGGCCAGATGCTGAGGCTTGCCGTCCTTGTCCCGATAACGGACGGCGAGCCTGCGGGACTGGAACTCGGTGCAGTTGGAGGTCGAGGTCAGCTCGCGGTAGCGGCCCTGGGTCGGGATCCAGGCCTCGCAGTCGAACTTGCGCGCCGCCGACATGCCGAGATCGCCCGCCGCCGTGTCGATGATCCGGTAGGGGACCTCGATCTTGGCGAGCATCTCCTTCTCCCAGGCCAGCAGCCGCTGGTGCTCCTCGTGCGCGTCCTCGGGACGGACGTAGGAGAACATCTCCACCTTGTCGAACTGGTGGACCCTGATGATGCCCCGGGTGTCCTTGCCGTACGAGCCGGCCTCGCGCCGGAAGCACGACGACCAGCCGGCGTAGCGCAGCGGCAGCTCGTCGCCGCTCACGATCTCGTTGGCGTGGTAGCCGGCCAGCGCCACCTCGGAGGTGCCGACCAGGTAGAGGTCGTCCTCGGGCAGGCGGTAGATCTCCTTGTCGTGGGCGACGTGGAAGCCGGTGCCCTGCATGGTCTCCGGCTTGACCAGCACCGGCGTGATCATCGGCGTGAACCCGGCCTCGATCGCCTGCTGCATCGCCATGTTGAGCAGGCCGAGCTGGAGCCGGGCGCCGACGCCCTTGAGGAAGAAGAACCGCGAGCCGGACACCTTGGCGCCGCGCTCCATGTCGATCGCGCCGAGCGCCTCGCCCAGCTCCAGGTGGTCCTTCGGCTCGAAGTCGAACTCGCGCGGCGTGCCGGACGTCTCCAGGACGACATAGTCGTCCTCGCCACCGGGAGGGGCGCCCTCCTCGACGATGTTGGGCACCGTCTGCATGAGCTCGTCGAGCTCGGCGGCCAGCTTCTCCGCCTCGGCCTCGGCGGCCTTGACCTGGCTCGCGAGGTCCTTGGCCCGCTGGAGCAGCGCGGCCTTCTCCTCGCCCTGCGCCTTGGAGACCGACTTGCCCATGCTCTTTTGCTCAGCGCGCATCGACTCGAACGAGGTCAGCGCGGATCGGTGACGCTCATCGAGGTCGAGCAGCGTTGCGACGACGGAGTCGTCCTCACCGCGGGCACGCTGCGACGCCCGTAGCCGGTCGGGATCCTCACGAAGGGTACGCAGGTCAATCACAAGGAAAGGCTACCGGCGCGCGCCCCCGACCCGCCCCCGGATTCCCCGGCACGCCGCTCGGAAGCCGGACGGCCCGCCTGAACGCACCCCCAGGCGGGTCAGACCTGCCCGGACCGGACGCGGGCCAGCCAGTCGGCGGCCCCGGCGAACTCGGTGTCGGCCGTGCCCCTCTTGATCTGCGGCGCGACCCCGTCGGCGCGGGGGTAGCTGCCGAGGAAGCGCACCTCGCCGCAGATCCGGTGAAGGCCGGAGACGGCCTCGCCCACCCGCGCGTCGGCGATGTGCCCCTCGAAGTCGAAGTGGAAGAAGTAGCGCCCGATGCCGTCGCCCGTCGGCCGCGACTCGATGCGGGTCAGGTTGACCCCGCGCACGGAGAACTCGGTCAGCATCTCCAGCAGCGCGCCCGGGTGGTCGTCGGCGAGGAAGACCACCAGCGTGGTGCGGTCGGACCCGGTCGCCTCGGGCAGCGGCCCCGGACGGCTCACCTTGACGAACCTGGTCACCGTGTCGGACCGGTCGCCGATGTCGCCGGCCAGCGGGACCAGCCCGTAGTGCTCGCCGGCGATGCGCGCGGCGATGGCCGCGTCGTACGGCGAGCCGGGCAGCGAGACCTCCTGGGCCGCGGCCGCCGTCGAGGGCGCGGCGACCACCACGGCGTCGGGCAGCTCGCGGGCGATGTAGGCGCGGCACTGCGTGATGGCCGCGGGGTGCGTGTAGACCCGCTTGATGTGCACGATCTCGGTGTCGGGCCTGGCCAGCAGCGAGAACTGGACCGGGAGCAGCAGCTCGGCCGTGATCGTCAGCGGCTCGCCCCAGGCGAACTCGTCGAGTGTCGTGGTGATCGCGCCCTCGATCGAGTTCTCCAGCGGCACGACGGCGCCGTCGGCGTCACCGGAACGGGCGGCGTTGAGCGCCGCGCTGACCGTGGCGCACGGCAGGCGCTCGGCGGCGGGGTCGAGGAGCCTCAGGGCCTCTTCGGTGAAGGTCCCTTCCGGTCCGAGATAGGCGAGTCTGGGCATGCATCCAGAGTATCCGCAGGTGGCCGCAGCACGCCGCCCTTTCGCCGACCGCGTACGGCACCCGTCCGGACACTCAGTGTGAGCTCTTGAGCATCCGCGGCGGGACCAGCGGCCCCAGCCCCAGCCGGGCCGCCCGGACCGCCTGCTCCTCCTCCGGCGACAGCGGCTGCTGCCCCTTGCCGCCCACCACCGGCCGCACGTACGTGCGCGTCTCGCTGGTGCCGTTGATCGAGGTCAGGACGATGCCGTCGCCCAGCCCGTTGATCATGGCCACCGAGAATGAGAGCCTGCCGCTCATCTCGGCGAGCGCGTCGTAGCGGCACACGGCCACGTCTCTGATGGCCTTGAGATCGCCGGCGCCCTCGCTCGTCTGCCTGGCCACCCTGCGCAGGCAGTCGTCGACGGCGGACCTCGCCTGCCTGAGCCCCATGTAGCCGATGAACACGCCACTCACCCCGGCCACGAGACCCACGACTACCCACGCGGTAATGAGCACGCCACAGAGGGTAATACTTCGGTCAAGCCAATTGCCGCCGTTTGGGCAACCAGGACGCCAGCAACCAGACCAGGACCAGCGCCCCGAGCCCGAACCCGTCCTGGACGATCTTCCCGAGCACCAGGCTCACCCCCGGGACCTTGGCGGCGATCAGCGAGACCCCCCACCACGGCACGGGAACCACGTAGAACAGCCAGACGCCGGCGGCCACCCGCAGCCTGACCGGATCGCGCCCGTCGCCGACGATCGCCCCGAGCACCACGACCACCCAGGCCAGATGGTGGATCCAGGCGACGGGCGAGAGCAGCACCGCCATCAGCGACGTGAGCGCGACCGCCGTCAGCTCGTCCTTCGCCTGGTACGCCGCCCGCGCCGCCCGGAACCCGTACCAGGCCACGGCCGCCACGATCACGGCCCAGATCACGAACGTCAGCGAATCCGGCATGTACAGCCGCAGCAGCATGCCCCGGATCGACTGGTTCGTGGTGGCCGTGTTCGCCCCCAGCCGCTCCGGATCGAGCAGCGCCGAGAACCAGAAGGCGGACGCGTCCTGCGGGATCACCACGAACGGCAGCAACGTCAGCACCGCCGCCACGAACGCCGCCATGAAGAACGGCCGCCACTGCTTGGTGACCAGGAAGTAGATCAGGAAGACGCCCGGCGTCAGCTTGACGGCCGTGGCCAGCCCGACCAGGAACCCCCGGGGCAGCCAGGGCCGCCGCGCCACGCAGTCCACCAGGCACAGGGCGACCAGCAGGATGTCCACCTGACCGAACCGCACCTGGTCGCGGATCGGCATCAGGTACGTGCAGGCCACCATGAGCAGCGCGAACACCCACGGCACGTAGGCCCGCAGAGCCTGCCGGAAGGCGAACCAGACGGTGACGGCCAGCGCCACGAAGATCCCGGCCGTCCACACCCATTGGGCGGTGCCCCAGGACATCTCGGCCAGCGCCACGGCGAGCATCGCCGCGACGGGCGGATAGGTGAAGGGCAGCAGCTGGGGCGCGGGCGTGAAGAAGTCGTACACCGGACGGCCGTCGAGCAGCATCTGGCCGCCGGTACGGTAGACGTCGAGGTCGACGAGCCGCTGGTCGTCCGGGTTGGTCAGCCACGTGTGCACCAGGGGCGCCGCCGCCGCCGCGACGACGAGCGCCACGACGACCCACGCCCACCACTGCCGCCGGATCACCCGCACCTCGCCTCTTGTCACGATGTGGCACGTTACCGTGGCTGTTCATCGAGGGCGCAGACACTGGGGGTTCCGTACATGCCTTACGCCACGCTCGGGGCCGAGCACCAAGAGCCCCGCGTACGCCCCACGCCCCACCCTCTGCCACCCCTCGCCCCGACCTCGGACGCCCCCGCCCCCGGCTTCCTGCCGCGCCTCCGTCCGACTTCGGATGTCCCCGCCCTCCGGCAGCGGCTCAGGGCGGTGGGACCTCGCGCAGGCCGCCCGCTCGTCACCGTGATCCTCGGCCTCCTGCTCGCAACCGTCCTCCTCCCCGGCCCGGCCGCCGCGGCAACGACCTCAGGCAGCTTGGACGGCCCGGCCACCGCGACGGCCGCAGGCGGCATGCACGTCCCAGCCGGTCCGGAGGGTCGGCGGGTGGCGCTGGTCGGGGTTCCCGGCCTGCAGTGGAGCGACTTCAGCCAGTCGGGCACCCCCACCCTGTGGAAGCTCGTCACCCAGGGCAGCTCGGCATCGCTGTCCACCCGCGCCGTCCCGCCCCCGGACCGCGGCATCACCTGTCCCATCGCCGGCTGGCTGACCATCTCCGCGGGCCAGCGCGCCGGCGCCCCCGGCCGAGGCTGTCCCTCCCCGGCGTCCCCCCAGCCCGCCGGCGAAGGCGCCACCGTCCCCAACTGGCGGGACCTGGTGGCCTTCCAGTCCGACACCGGCTACGCGGCCCAGTTGGGCACGCTGGGCCAGCTGGTGGCCGACGGCGGGGGCAAGGTGGCGGCGATCGGCCCCGGCGCCGCCCTCGCCGCCGCCGACAAAGCCGGAAAAATCACTAAATACGCCCCCACCCTCGACGGCCTGAACGACCTGACCCCCTACAACCTGATCGTCTTCGAAGCCGCCGACCTCGCCACCGCCTGGACCAAGGGCGTGCCCGACGAGGCCGGCGTCCCGGGCTCCCTCCCGGCCGCCGAACGCCAAGCCGCCGCGACCCGGGCGGACCAGCAGATCGCCGCCCTGATCGGCAAGCTGCCCCCGAACACCACCCTCCTGCTCGCCGGGACCTCCGACGTCAGCCCCAACGCCCACCTCCACGCGGCCATCGCCACGGGACCGTCCCCGACCGGGCAGCCGTACCCGCAGGGCTACCTCACGGCCTCCTCCACCCGTCAGGACGCCCTGGTCACCATCACCGACCTCACCGCCACCGCCATCCAGCTCCTGGGCCTGACCGCCCCCCGCGACGTGGTCGGCCGCGCCTGGCAGCCCGACGGCAACGGCCCCGCCCCGGCCACCGCCACGGTGACGCGGCTCGCCGACGGCGACCTGGCCAGCCAGGTGCTCCGCGACGTACGCGGGCCCTTCTTCACCGTCCTGGTCACCGTCCAGCTGATCTTCTACGCCCTCGCCGCCCTGGCGCTCCGCCGCCGCCGCTCCACCCGCGCCGGGAAGAGCACGCCGTCCACCGACGGCCACGCGCCCCCGGCGGACGCCGCCACGGCGAAGGACCACCCGGCCCCCCAAGCGGACGGCGAGCCGGCCGACGCCTCGAAGCTGCTGGCGGCCATCCAGGTGGTGGCGACCGTCAGCGGCGCCGTCGCCGTCTCCACCTTCCTGGCCCAGCTCGTGCCGTGGTGGAGCCTGCCGATGCCGATGGTCTCGGTGATCGTGACGATCCTGGCCATCGCCGCGCTGATCACCGCCCTCGCCTTCGCCGGCCCCTGGCGTACGCACGTGCTCGGCCCGCTCACCGTGGTCGCCGCCGTCACCTCGCTCGCCCTCCTCATCGACGTGATGACCGGCTCAGCACTCCAGGTGAACGCCGTAACCGGCTACGAACCCGTCACCGGAGGACGGTTCTACGGCTTCAGCAACATCGCCTTCGCCGTCTACGCCACCGGCACGATCCTCGGCCTGGCCGGCGTGGCCCATTGGCTGCTCGGCAGGGGCGTCTCCCGGACGATCGTGGTGGCGCTGTGCGGCCTGTACGGCGCGTTCGCCGTCTTCGCGGACGGCTCACCCTCGTGGGGTGCGGACTTCGGCGGCGTTCCGGCGTTCGTGATCGGGGTGGCGGTCTTTCTCATCCTGCTGTCCGGCAGGCGCGTGTCGGTGCTGAAACTGCTCCTGGTCGGAGCGGTCGCGGTCGCGCTGATCGCCGCCATCTCGTTCGTCGACTGGATGCGCCCCGCGGACAGGCGGACCCACCTCGGCGCCTTCGTGCAGCAGATCATCGACGGCCAGGCGTGGACCGTCGTCGGACGCAAGTTCGGGGCCATGATCGGCGTGACCGTGGGCAACTGGCCGCTGACCCTTCTCTCGCTGGTCGCGCTGGCGTTCCTGTTCCTGGTGCTGGCCCGTCCGTCGCGGTGGGGCGCCTCGGCGCTCGGTCAGGCGTACGCGCTGGCTCCGCCGCTCAGGGCCGGCCTGCTCGGGACGCTCACCTGCGCCTTCCTGGGCTTCCTCATGAACGACTCGGGCATCGCCATCCCGGCCATGGCGCTCACGGTGGCGGTGCCGCTGACGCTCGCGGCCTGCGTACGGGCCCTCCAGCTCGCCACGCCCACACCACCAGCAGGACGGTCAACGCCAGCAGCGCCCACGCGATCTGAGGCCTGAGGACGCCGCTGAGCCATTCGACGCCCGGCGGCTGCCCGTCCACCCGGGCGGGCAGGTAGGCCAGGGACAGGACCAGCAGGTGGGCGACCATGAACCGGTCGACGGCCGAGGCGCCCACCAGGGCCAGCATCCCGAACGCCAGCCCGTCGTACCAGGGCAGGATGTACGGCGTGGCGAACAGGTAGGCCACGACCAGCGCCGCCGCCACGACGGGCGCCTGCAACCCCCCGGCAGCCCCCGCGCCCTGACCGGCCGAGGCCCGCCGGGACGCCAGCCGGAGCAACGGCCAGGCGACGAGGGCGAGCACCACCAGCGCGCCGACCTGGATCTCCCCCCGGTACGCGCTCCCGGGGGCGACCAGGGCCCAGAGCCACCCCTGCACCAGCTTCCAGAACGAGGCGTGCGAGATCGCCTTGCTGGTCGTCGTCACCGGCGCGATCGCCTCGGGCCCGACGATCGCGTAGCCGACGACCACCACGGCCAGCGCGCTCACCGCCATGACGGCCAGCCGCCCCGGACGGCGGCGCAGCTCCCACGCGGGCCCCAGCGCCACCAGCCCCGCGTTGAGCTTCGTCGCCACCCCGAGCCCGAGCAGCACCCCCGACCTCACCGGATGCGCCCTGGCCAGCAACGCGGCCACCATGCAGGCGATCGCGAGGGTGTCGGCGTGCATGCCCGCGACCAGGTGGTAGAGCAGCAGCGGATTGACCGCCCACAACAAGGCGGCACGCGTCCGGCGGACGGGGTCGTGCCTGGTGAACCGGTCGATCAGCAGCGCCGTGACGACGAAGGCCGCGACGTTGAACACCGCCAGCACGAAGATGGTCAGCCGGAGCGAGTCGCCGCCGATCCAGCTCGCCAGCGCCTGGAGAGCGGTGGCGACGGGCCCGTAGACGCTGGGCTCCTCGCGCCAGGGACGCTCGACGGCGTCGGCGATCGGATCACCCGGCAGGTCGTCGGCGCCGTGCGTGTAGGGGTTCACCCCCAACGTGACCATCCGGCCATATGCGGCGTAGTTGAGATGGTCGCCGGAACCCGAAGGAGGCAGGAACGCGAGCACCCCCGCGGCGAGACACCCGAGAAGCACCAGGAGCCGGGGGCTCGGCACAGGACGCGGACCGGCCGCCAGCGCCGCCAGCAACCCGAGCCCGCCGATGACCACGGCCGCAGCGGCCAGCACGATCACCACATACGGATCAGGCCCGGCCGCCAGCGAGTACGGCGGCTGCCACCCCGACCCGCCTAGCGCGGGAACCATGGGAGAGGGCCCGAGCAGCCCGATCGTGATCGTCAGCAGCACCGAGACCGCGATCATCATCAGCCCGGGGAACGCCAGCCGCTCCCGGACCGCGCCGACCGGCCGATCCCGCCGAGGCGCGGCGGCCCACTCACCCGCGCCGGACATCCAGGCCATCGGGGCCGGCGAGAACCGGCGCCCGTCGCCGTCGGCGAGGAGGCCGGACATGCTCGTCGAGCCGCCGGACCACGGGAGACGCAGCGATGCCACCCAGAAGGGTCGCGCTTGTGCCTGTTTGCGGCGTCTCTCCGAAGTCACCCGCAAATTCCAGCACACTCATGACGACCCCAGCCCCAGATCATCCACGCCTGTGGATAACCCGGAGCCCGAAATCAGCGCTTCGGAAGAAGTTTGCCAAGGTTTTCCACGACCACCGGCTCGCGACTCGCCAGAGCCAGCGCCACATCCCGCAGCTGCCGGGCCCGGTGCAACTGGGCGCGCCAGTCGTTGCCGGTGGCCCGGTGGGACATCTCCACCTCGACCTCGACGACCCTGAACCCCTTGCGCAACAGGTCGATCGTCAGCGCCGTCTCCACACCGAACCCGTGCGCCAGCGGCCGCGCGGCCTCGAAGGCGGCCCTGGTCAGGCAGCGCTGGCCGTTGAGCGGCTGGGCGGCCTCGAAGCCGGTGGCGCGACGGATGCCGTCTCTGGACACGCGCACGACTAAGCCGTGGCCGCCGAGCTTCACCCGCGTGCCGAACACCGCGATCGTCATGTCGGCCTTGCCCTCGCGCACGGGCTCCACCAGCGGCGCCGCGGCGCGCGCCGTGTCACCCAGGTCGGCGTCGAGGAAGAGCAGGTGGCGAGGGGTACGGTCCTCGTCGAGGAGGCGTACGGCCTCCGCACCCGTCTCCATGGCCGCGGCCTTTCCCCGGTTGCGGCTGTGGCGGACCACCCGCGCCCCCGCCGCCCGCGCCACCTTGCCGGTGCGGTCCGTCGAGCCGTCGTCGACGACCACGACGAGATCGACACCGAGCAGGCCGGCCGCGGCGGCGACGGTGGCCGCGATGCGGTCGCCCTCGTTCACCGCGGGAATGACGACAGCCGTGTCAGCCTGCGTCATGATCCCTCGGTGATGAGGAACTCCTGCGGCAGCTCGTCATGCACGGTGAACACCGAGACGAGCCCCGTGACCTGCAGGATCTTGCGGACGGCCGGACGCGGCGCGGCCACCTCCAGCACGCCTCCCCGCTCTTTCATGCGCTTGAGCGCCGAGAGCAGCACGTTCATCCCCGTGGAGTCGCAGAAATCCACGGCGGACATGTCGATGACCACCCGGCTGGGCCCGTCCTGCAGCAGCCGAGTGAACTCGGCCTGCAGGTGAGGCGCCGTATAGAGGTCGATTTCTCCGGTGATGGCAACGAGTGCGCACCCGGCATGTGATCGAGTCGAGACCTTGAGCTCCACATGGGCAGGCTAGCGGCGCGGAGGCTTCCGGTCACGTTGTCACGCCGAGAGGGGAACGACAGGTTTTTGTCCTCCGTTTGGGCTCCATCAAAACGGAGAGTACGCGAAGCTTGACAGCGTGACACCGGAACCGGCAACGCTTCACGGAGAAGGAGGGGCTGGGGCCCGCCCCATGGGCCTCGTATCGATGAATGCAGAGAAACCTGAAGATCCACAGCGTCAGGGGCTCCGGGAGCGTCTGGAGACCATCCTCATCCGCACAGAAAAGGCCACGTCATGGCATGACGAAGCGGCGCGCCTGCGCGGGCTGCTGAACCACGAGGGCTACGTCCCGATCCGCACCAGGCTGGCGAGCGAAGACCTCGACTTCCTGGCCGGCTCACGCGCCGACCTGCTCAGGTTCGCCGAGCTCGGGCTGCGGCTGCTCGACCTGCACCAGCCGCGCGACGCGGGTGGCATCACGAGCGACACCGCCAACCCGATCCTGCGGTGCCGGAGCTGCATGTGGCGCTGGCCCTGCCCGACATTCCGGGCGATGTCAGAGTCGTTCGGCCATCGCGACACGGCGCTCCCCGAACCCGCCTGACCCCGCAGCCAGACGGGGCAGCCCACGATCGAGGAGCGGAGCCACAAGCGGAAGATCGAGGCAGGACACCGTGCGGGAACGTCAACTTCCGGGCACCAGGGGCAGGCGGATCTCGAACCGGCACCCCGGTCCTTCGTTGACCACCCCGATCATCCCATCGTGCGCCTCGACGATCCCCTGGGCGATCGCCAGCCCGAGCCCGGCGCCGCCGTCGGCGGTGGGCGTACGCGCGGCCTCCCCCCGGAACGCCACCTCGAACACCCGAGGCAGATCCTCCTCGGGAATCCCCCCGCAACCGTCGGCCACCGACAGACAGGCCATCCCCTGCCCGTCCACCGCGGCCCGCAGCACCACGGCCCGGTCAGAGGGCGTGTGCCGGACGGCGTTGACGACCAGGTTCCGCAGGGCCCGGCCCAGTGCGGCCGCGTCGACCTCCACGGGCACGGCCCCCGCCGCCTCCGCCGTGAGCACCACCCCCTTGGCCCTGGCCAGCGGCTCGACCCCGGCCAGCGTGTCGGCCACGAGGTCGGCGAGCCCGATCCTGGCCCGCGAGAGCCGCAACGCGCCCGCGTGGATCCGCGACAGCTCGAACAGGTCGTCCACCATGGCCGAGAGCCGTTCGACCTCCAGCTTCATCTGGGCGTGGTAGCGCGTGACCGTCGCGGGGTCGGCCACCACCCCGTCCTCCAGGGCCTCGGCCATGGCCCGCAGGCCGGCGAGCGGCGTGCGCAGGTCGTGGCTCACCCAGGCGACCAGCTCCCGGCGCGCGCCCTCCAGGGCGCGTTCCCGCGCGTACGCCTCCTCAAGGGTGCCGGCGATCTCCTGGAGCTCGGCCGGCAACCCCTGCGGCGCCCTGAACGGCACCTCCCGCACGGCCGCCACCAGCCGCCTGCTCTCGCCCACCACCCGCCTGGCCAGCACGAACGCCACCCCGAGCCCCACCAGGCCGCCAACCGCCACCACGCTGAGCACGAAGTCCTTGACCGCGCCCTCGATGATCATCTTCATGGTGATCGCGACCACGCCCGCCAGCGTCGCCGCCACGGCGACCACCACGACGACGGCCAGCATCACCCCGATCGACCTGGTCCGCAGCCGTCCCATCGCCCACACGCCGGCGGCCGCGACCAGCAGCCCCAGCACCGCCGAGACGGCCACCACCATGGGCAGCTCGCTCACGGACACCACGACCTCCGGGCACGTCTCAAGCAGACACGGCTCGGCGGGTGTCACCGCGCGATCTCCAGTGGCTCGTACCGGTATCCGACGCCCCAGACCGTGACGATCCGCCGCGGCTGCGTCGGGTCCGCCTCGATCTTCTCCCGTAACCGCCGCACGTGCACGGTCACGGTCGAGGAGTCGCCGAACGACCAGCCCCACACCTGGTCGAGCAGCGCCGACCTGCTGAACGCCTGCCGCGGGTTGCGCATGAGGTAGGCCAGCAGGTCGAACTCCCTGGCCGTCAGCAGCACCCGATGGCCGCCCAGCAGCACCTCGTGGGCCCCGACGTCGACGACGAGATCGCCGTCGCGCAGCACGCCGGTCCCGGCCGTGACGGACGCCCCCCGCGCCCGGCGCAGCACCGACTGGACGCGCAACGCCAGCTCCCGCGGGCTGAACGGCTTCGTCACGTAGTCGTCGGCCCCGGTCTCCAGGCCGACCACCCGGTCGATCTCCTCGCCGAGCGCGGTCAGCATGATCACCGGGACCGGCCACCGCTCCCTGAGCTTCCTGCACACCTGGAGGCCGTCGATCCTGGGCAGCATCAGGTCGAGCACCATGAGGTCGGGCGGATCGGCCAGCGCCCTGCGCAACGCCTCGGCCCCGTCGTCCACGCACTCGACCTCGTGCCCGTCGCGCTCCAGATAGCGCGCCACGACCTCGGACACGGTCGGATCGTCGTCGACCACCAGAATGCGGGTGTTCACCGTCTCACCGTACGGCTGAGCCCCACGTAGGGGACATGTACGTCACAGGTTCGTAAGCCTCGCGGATCATCCTCGGAGGACGTACGGTGGCCTCATGAGTAGAGTCGTCATGCTCGTTTTAGGGGCCATCCTCGGTCTCTTCGTGCTGTTCACCTTCGTTCTGCCCCTGCTGGCAGGTCTGTTCAAGCTCGTCCTGATCGTCGGTGTGGTCGCACTGATCGTCTTCATCGCGGTCACCATCGTCGGTAAGTCCCGTTCGTCACAGTGACGTCGTTCCTGTTCGATCCGTGGCTGGTGGGGATCACCATGATGGCGATCCTCCTGCTGGCCACGTGGGCAGCCACGTTGCTGCCCGCACTCGGCGGTGAGCACTCCGGCTTCCCGCTGTCCTACGCGCGCCGCACGGCCTTCCAGCGGCTGCGCGATCCCGACGCGGCCGGACGCCCGCGTCCACGAGCGCCTTAGCCGAGCCCCGCTTCCGGTCAAGCGGGGCTCATCACCTGTGAGCCCTGATCCGTCGTCATGTCTGAAGGGCTCATGATCGATTCACTTGTCACGTTCGTCATCGGCGTGTCCGGGGGTAACGCCGCGCTCGCCATCGTGCTGTTCACCCTCGCCGTACGCCTGGTCCTGCTGCCGCTCAACGTCCGCCAGGCGCGTACCAACCGGGTCAAGCAGCGGCTCGCGCCGGAGCTGCGAAAGCTGCAGAAGCGTCACGGACGCGATCCCGAGCGGTTGTCCAAGGAGCTGACCGCGCTGTACGCCCGGGAAGGCACGTCGCCGTTCGCGGGGATCTTGCCGATGCTGGCGCAATTGCCGTTCATGTGGCTGATGTTCAGGGTGGCCACGCATCCGACCGCGCTGGCCGGGCACACGCTGTTCGGAGCTCCGCTGGGGCAGCAGATCGCGGGTGTGGTGGCCAATTTCGGTCTGATCAGTTGGCCGGTTTCGGTCTTCGTCGTCGTGATCGCGGGGCTCGTGCTGCTGGCATGGCTGTCGGCACGCTCGATCAAGGTCTCGGAGGACCAGCCGGAGCTGCTGCGGAAGGTCATGCCGCTGCTTCCGTACGGCTCGGCGCTGGCCGCGCTCGTGCTCCCCCTGGCGGGCGGCCTGTACCTCGTGGTCTCCACGGCATGGGCCGTCACCGAACGGGCCGTGCTAGCGGCCAGGGCCGCCTAACCGGCCTCCTTCAGGGCCGCGACCTGCCCGTTCACCGACGCGCCGTTGGGTGCGGGCAGGATGGCCCACACGGTCGTCGTGTCCCCGTCGTGACGAACCCCCCAGCTCTCAGCCACGTATTCGACGATTCCCAGCCCCCGGCCCCCGAGCGAAGACAGGGTCGGGCGGCCCGCCCGCGGCTCTGTCGCCGCACCCCCGTCGCTCACCGCCACCTCGATGTGATCGTCGCTACGCATCCAGGCGACCCTCACCATGCCTGAAGGCAGCGGATGCGCGTGCCGCAGCGCGTTGCTCAGCAACTCGCTCACCACCAGCACGGCATCGTCGATCGCGGCGGTGTAGACCCCACAATCCTGCAGGTCAGTGCTCAGACGCTGGCGGGCGACGGCGACGCTGGACGGCGCGTACGGCAGCAGCACCACGCTTGACACACCCACCTCCCCGTTCCCTGTGCCCCCCGCGGGAACACTCCCCGGTACGACCGAAATGCCCCGTTAGCCAATCGCAGAAACCGCATCTCGATCACAGCTTGTACACATTGGACGATAGATCAGCTCAACTGTGACCACCTCGTTACCGCATCGGTGTGTCGGATCGGATAGTGGAAGCGCGCCTCAGCACCAACCGCATCCTCGTACCCCCTCCGGACCTCGGTTGAGCACTCACTTCTCCCCCCTGCGCCCGGGCCAGACCGCGCACGATATAGAGCCCGAGCCCCACTCCACCAAAGCGCCTCCGGTCCCCGCTGTCCACCTGGACGAAGCGCTCAAAGATCCGTTCGCGGTCAGGCGGTGAGATTCCGACCCCCTCGTCATCCACCACTACGACCACGTCGTCGCCCTCGGACCAAGCTTCAACACAGATCAATCCACCCATAGGGGAATATTTAAACGCGTTCTCCAGCAATTGCCCCAAAACGATGTCGGTTGCCAGGGCGTCGCCCAGCACCGGGGGCAATCCGTCCGGAATGCGGACCTCGACGCGGTGGCGGTCGGACAACACGGGAAGGCCGAGCGTGGCCGCGTGGATGCGGGCGGCGAGGTCGAACGCCTCGATCCGCACCGCCAGCTCGTCCGCGCCCGCCCTGGCCCCCAGCAGGAGATGGTCCATGAGCTGACCCAGCGAGCCGGCCCGCTCGGCGATCGTGTGCACGGCCGAGCGCCGTTCGGAGTCGCTCATCTTGTCCCAGCGCGCGTCGAGCGTGCTGGCGAACCCCCGCACGATCGTGATCGGCGTACGCAGCTCGTGGCTGGTCGTGGCCAGGAAGAGGTCCTTGGCCTCCTCCAGCTCCTTGGCCTGGGTGACGTCGCGGAAGTCGATGACGACCTCGCCGGTCTCCTCGATCTTCGCGCTCACCACGTCCAGCCACCGGCCGTTCTCCATCTGGAACGTCAGCTTCTCCCCGGGGCTGGGCAGCGGGAACGGCGGCGGCCCGCCGATCACGACGTCGGCAGGGAAGGCGGTCAGCTCGGCCGCGGCGGGGTTCCAGCGCACGACCCGGCCGGCGTCGTCCAGCACGGCGATGCCGTCGGCGCTGGCGTCGAACACGGCCCGCTCGTGCGCCCGCTGCCGTACCGCCTCCTGGTAGGCCACCGCGTTGCCGACCGCGATGCCGGCGTGCCCGGCCAGCAGTTCGAGGAGCTCCAGCTCCAGGTGCCCGGGGACGGCCCCGGCGAACAGCGCGTAGAGGGCGCCGTAGGGGCGTCCGCCGACCGCGGCCAGGCCGAGCGCGATCGTGTGCAGCCCGTTGAGCCTGGCCCACACCAGGTCGTCGAGCCCGTGAGACTCCAGCATCACGGTCTTGCCCGTGCGTAAGAGCTTGTCCACCAGGCTCGTCCGCAGGCCGGTGGTGGTGCCCCTGAGCGTCTCCGGCAGCCGGTACGTGCTGACCAGCCGCAGCCGCTCCCCCTCGATCAGCACGAAGCCGCCAGCGTCCGCGCCCGTCAGCTCGGTCAGGCTGGCCGAGATCCGGTCGAGCACGGCCGGCAGCTCCAGCTCGGAGTTGATGTCGCCGACCACGTCGGTGAGCCGGCGCACCAGCCTGGCCCGGCGTTCCATGCGCAGCCCGGCCACCTCGTCGGCCCGGGCGGGATGGTGGACGCAGACGTAGCCGACCACGGAGTTGCCCAGGCGCAGGGCGTTGATGTCCACCCGCAGGTCGAGCGCGCCGCCGTCCTTGTGGACGCGCTTGGTGCGCAACGACACCTGCCCCCCGGTCCGTACGCGCTCCAGCACCGCGTTGTGCTCGGCGGTCAGTTCGTCGGGGACGATCGGCGCCCGGCGCCCCAGCATCTCGGCGGCCGTCCAGCCGAACAGCTGCTCGGCCGCCGCGTTCCAGACCAGCACGCTCTGGTCGCGGTCGAGCGCCACCACGGCGTTGGGGGAACCGGCGAGCACAGCGCGAGCGATCTCCTCGTCACTGCCGACCCATGTGTCCCCCACACCTCCATAGTGCACGTGGCGTGGTGGGTCTGACGGGCGATCCGTCCGATACGCTGCGCTCACGAAGATTCCGGTGGCTGAAACGGGTGAGAGGCATGTCGAGCAGCGACCTCGATGCCCTGCTGAGAGTGACCTCCAACACCTACAAGGGCGAGGGCCCGCCGCACATCGCGTTCGGCACCTACGACGGCGCCGTGGGCAGGCTCGTCCTGGCGGTCACCGGCAAAGGCATCGCGGCCTGCAGTTTCGAGTCCGAGAACGTCGTGTACGAGCGGGTGGCCAAGGAGGTCGGCACGTTCATCGGGCCCGACGCCCGCCGTCTCGACCCGGTGCGCCGGGAGCTCGACGCGTACTTCTCCGGGCGGCTGCGCACGTTCGCCACGCCGGTCGACCTCGCGCTGGCCACGCCGTTCGCCCGTAGCGTGCTGCAGAAGACCATGGCCGTCCCCTACGGCACGACCACGACGTACGAGGAGATCGGCGCGAGCATCGGACGGCCGCGCGCGCTGCGCGCGGTCGGCAACGCGGTCGGCGCCAACCCCGTCTGCGTGATCGTGCCCTCCCATCGGGTGGTCCGTGAGGACGGCGAGCTCGGCGACTACGCCGGAGGCGTGGCCGCCAAGCAGCACCTGCTCAACGTCGAGCGCCGCGTCTCAACGGCCCGCTGACCGGCGCAGGCCCCTGGTGAGCCCACCGGTCAGTCCACCGGTCAGCCCACCGATCAGCAGGGTCACCAGGGCGGCGACGAGCGCGCCGCCGAGCGCGCCGTTCATCCACATCTCCCGTGTGAAGCCGACCGCGTCGCGGGCGGCCGCCCAGAAGTCGTCCCAGCCGGCGACGGTGGGCGTCGAGGTGGTGAACCAGTAGGCGGCGAAGCCGAGCGCCCACGGCAGCAGCATCAGCCAGCGCGAGGGCGCGTCCTCGGCGGTGTTCCAGCGGGCGGCGCCGCCGAGCACGAAGTAGTCGACGGCCAGCACCGCGAACATCGGCACGAACACCGCGCCGATCACGCCGAGGAACGCGCCGTAGGAGGTGACGTCCACGACCAGGGCGATCGCGGTGGTGAGCACGCCGATCGCGGTGGAGACGACCCGCCGGTCGACCTTCGGCATGAGGTTCTGGAGCGAGACGGTGGTGGAGTAGACGTTGGCGAAGGACTGGTCGGTCTCGCGCAGCACCAGGATGCCGAAGAACAGCGCGCCCAGCGGCGCCACGACGAACGGCTGGAACACGACCATGCCGTCGGCCTGGACCGCCTGGGCGCCCGCGATGGCCACCGCGTACACGCCGAGGGCCAGGCAGGCCACCTGGGCGACGGTGTAGCCGCCGACGACGCCGGTGAAGGCGGCCCGGCTGGAGCGCGAGTGCCTGGCGAAGTCGGCGGCCATCGGCACCCACGACACCGACAGGGCGATCACGTAGTCGACGGCCGGGGCGAAGGCCGTCCACGACCCGCCCGTGTACGTCGGCGCCTCACCCAGGAACGACACGGTGAACCAGATCAGCGACACGATCACGCCGACGGTCACGTACCGGCGCAGCAGCCTGATCGACCCGAGCGGCCAGACGGCCAGCGCGGTGGTCAGCACGCCCGCCACCACCACCCACACCTGGTACGGGACGTCCCCGAAGATGGCGTTCGCGGCCTTGGCGATCACCCAGAGCTCGAAGGCCCCCCAGCCGAGCATCTGCACGATGTTCAGCACGGACGGGACGTACGACATCTTCGCCCCGAACAGCCCGCGCAGCAGCACCATGGCCGGCCGCCCGGTCTGCGTGCCGGGAATGGCCGACAGGCCCACCATGGCGGTGCCGATGAGGCTGCCGACCACGGCGGCCGTGAGCGCGGCCACGAGGCTGAGCGGGGCGCCGCCCAGCGGGTCGATCAGGATGAGCGCCCCGGAGAAACCGAGGAGGCTGACGCCGAGGTTGGCCCAGAGCGCGCCCTGGTCGAGGACGCCGAGGGTCTTGGGGGGCGCGCCGTCAAGGGTCAGCGGTACTTCGTCGACGACATGCGTCATCGCACACTCCCTACGCCGGCATTACCCGGACAGGTTCAGGCGGTCGGCAGCGGCTGTGTTGCTGCCCTCTCAGCCCGGCACCCCGAGCTCCCGCGACTATGCAGTTGGCGCCCTCATCATGCCTCAGTGGCGGAAGAACCGCCACAGTGGGGCATTCAGGCCACGAACGGCTGCTGTCCGGTCTCGCTGACCATCGGACGGCGCGCGAACTCCCACGACTGCATGCCGCCGCCCACGTTGACGGCGTCGCGCCCGAGCTGGTTGAGCCACGCCGTGACCTGCATCGACCGGCCGCCCACCCGGCACACCACGTAGACGGTGCGGTCGGCGGGCACCTCCTCGACGCGGCCCTGGATCTGCGACATGGGGATGTGCACGGCCTCGGGGGCGTGGCCGGCCAGCCATTCGTCCTGTTCGCGGACGTCGAGCAGGTAGGCGTCGTCGGGAACGGCGGTGGCCTCGATCTCTGGAACGGTCATGCTTCCATCATCCCGCGCCCGGGACCCTACTTGAGCAGGCGCGACATCCGCCGGTCGGCCAGCGGCCTGCCGCCCGTCTGGCAGGTCGGGCAGTACTGGAGCGAGGAGTCGGCGAACGACACCTCGCGGATCGTGTCGCCGCACACGTCGCACGGCTGGCCCGCCCGGTTGTGCACGCGCAGCCCGGACTTCTTCTCCGCCTTGAGGTCCTTGGCCGCCAGCCCGTGCGCCCGCTCCACGGCGTCGTGCAACGTCGTCACGATGGCCTCGTGCAGGTCGGCGATCTGCGCGTCGGTCAGCGTCGCCGCGATCTTGAACGGCGACATCCTGGCGGCGTGCAACACCTCGTCGGAGTAGGCGTTGCCGATGCCGGCGATCACCTTCTGGTCGCGCAGCAGGCCCTTGATCTGGGCACGGTTGCCGCCCACGATGCGCTTGAGCGCCTCGACGGTGAAGGCGTCGTCGAGCGGGTCGGGGCCCAGGGCGGCGACGCCCGGGACGTCCTCCGGCTTGTCGGTGACGTAGACGGCCAGCCGCTTCTGCGTGCCGGCCTCGGTCAGCTCGAACCCGGGGGCCAGGCCGTCGTCGTCGGGCGCCAGCCGTACGCGTACGGCCAGCGGCCCCTTGCCCGGCCGCACCGGCCGCGCGCCGGACAGGTCGTCACGCCAGCGCAGCCAGCCGGCGCGGGCCAGGTGGATGATCAGATGCAGGCCGTCGCAGTCGAGGTCGAGGAACTTGCCGTGCCTCGACACGCCCGTGACGGTGAGCCCGCCGAGCGCGGTGACCGGCGGGTCGAACGTCTTGAGCGCCTGGAAGGCGACGACGTCCACGCCCGCGATCGAACGGCCGACCGCCCGCTCGCGCAGGAAGTGGGTGAGCGACTCCACTTCGGGAAGTTCCGGCATGCCACCAGGGTATGGCGCGCGCCGGGCCGTCACGCGACTACGGCACGTCCCAGAAGGCGAGTTCGTGGGCCATGCCCTCGGTGAACAGCGCCTCCGCCCGTACGGGGTCGGGGTCGGCCTCGTCGATCATCTGCCCGATCCGTACGGTCAGCGCCGCGAACCCGGGATCGGCGTACGTGTCCACCCAGGCCCGGTAACGCGGCTCGGCCGGCGGGTTCTCCGCAAGGATCTTCCCAAGACTCGAATATCCCCACATGCACGGATAAAGCGCGGCCAGCCCCTCCCCATAAGACCCCGCCGCCTCCAACAGGAACGCCGTGTACGCCACACACGCCGGCCCCTTCACCGCGTTGTCCAGGTCGGCCCCGAACTCCGCCGACAACGACCGATGCAGGCGCAACTCGTCGTGGTACGTCGCGTGCGCCAGATCCACCAGGTCCCCCAGATGCCCGTCCGGCGCCTGCCAGGCCAGCCTGGAGAACACCCGCACGTAGTCGAGCAGGTACAGGTAGTCCTGCTCCAGCCAGGACCGGAAGACCGGCTCCGGCAGGTCGCCACGCCCGATCCCGGCCACCGTGGGATGGTCGAGCTGCGCCTGGAGCAGCGGACGTCCGATCGCGTGAAGTTTTTCCGAGATGCTCATGCTGGGAGGTTAGTGTCGAGGCATGACCGTGACGATCGCCGAAGAACTCCTCCTGCTCGCCTACGGCGAGGAGGAAGGCAGGCAGCTCATCGGGGGCATCCAGCTCGACCCCGCGCTCGGCGGCGCGATCCTCGCCGAGCTGGCCGCCGCGGGCCGCGTGGAACTGGCCGACGACAAGGTGACGGTCAAGGACCCGGCCCCGCCGGGCGACGAGGAGCTCGACGCCGCCCTCGCCCGCATGGCCGAGGACGGCAAGGCCAGGAAGCCCGCGTGGTGGGTGCAGCGGTTGCAGTCGGGCAAGCTGCGCCGGCGGCTGCTCACCAGGCTCGCCGAGTCGGGCGTGCTGGCCGAGGAGCGCAGGAAGGTCCTGGGGATCTTCCCGACCACCCGCTGGCCGGAGTCCGACCCTCAGGTGGAGGCCGACGTGCGCGAACGCGTGACGGCCGTCCTCGCCGGCGCCGAGCCCGACCAGCGCACGGCCACCCTGATCGCGATCATGTACGCCGCGAAGCTCGACCTCAAGGCGTTCCCCGGCGCCGACCGCGGGCGCGTCAAGGAGATCGCCGAGGGCGAGTGGGCCGGCCAGGCGGTCGCCAAGACGATCAGCGCCATCACGGCGGCCGTCATCCTCACCACCACCACCGCCGCGACCGTCGCCGCCACGAGCTGATCCGCAGTCCTGTGAGGCGCGCCGGGAGCGCGCCTCAGGGGGCGGGTCAGCCCGCGTCCACGATCTCCTTCGGCACCGGCTTGTCGGCCTTCAGGGCGTCGAAGAGGGCCAGCGCCTTGAGCCGGTCCCACTTGACCGCCGCGCCGCCGCCGGCGACGATCTCGTTCCCGCCGAACGGCACCACGGTCGTGACCGGGCTGTCGCCCATGGCCAGCCCCAGCGAGAGCATGTCGAACGCGCCCGTGCTCGAGTCCACCTCGACGGCGTCCGTGGCGCTCATGGCCAGCGGGATCGACGTGAACGGGTTGATCAGCACACCGGGGCTGGCGGCCTTCTTCACCACCGCGCCGAGGAACTGCCGCTGCCGCTTGGTGCGCTCGAAGTCCGGCAGCGCGCCGCCCTTGCGGGTGCGCACGTAGCCGAGGGCCTGGGAGCCGTTGAGCACCTGCTTGCCCTTCTTCAGCTTGAGCCCGGCCTTGGGGTCGTCCACGTCGGCCCGGACGTTGATCTCGACGCCGCCGACGGCGTCCACGATGCCCACGAACCCGGCGAAGCCGATCTCCATGTAGTTGTCGACGTGCACACCGGTGACGGTCTCGACCGTGCGCACCAGCAGCTTCGGCCCGCCGGACGCGTACGCCGCGTTGAGCTTGTCGCGCCCCCGCCCCGGGATGGTCACGGCCGAGTCGCGCGGCAGGCTGACCAGGGTGGGCTTGTCGCCGTTGTCGGAGATGTGCAGCAGCATCATCGAGTCGGTGCGCTGCCCGACCGCGCGCCCGGTGGCCAGCTTCTTGCGCTGGGCCGCGGTCAGGCCCTTGCGGCTGTCGGAGCCGACCAGCAGCCAGTTGGTGCCGGGTGTGTCGGCGGGACGGCCCTCGTACTCGTCGAGCACGCCGTCGATGCCCGCCAGTCTGGAGTCGACCCAGAAGAACAGGCCCACGGCCGCCACCAGGAGCAGCGCGACCAGGCCGGCGACGATCTTCAGCACGGTCCTGCCGCGCACCCGTGGCCTTCTGGGCCCGCGCGGCCTCTCCGGCGTGGGCTCGTCGTCCGACGACCTGAGCGGTTTGACCGGGCTGTTCCCGGCGCGCTCCCGCCCGTAGACCTTGCCGCCCGATCTGGGAGGCGGCGGGGACTGCTGCTCGTCGGAGTAGGCGGGCAGCTTGTGGGTGGGCGCGTTCGGCACGCCCGGCGGAACCTGGTGGGCGGGTGCGCCACCGGAGCGGGGACCGTCGCCGGGCCTCGGTGGCAGCGGGCGGCCGTCGCCCGGCGAGCGCATGGCCCGCGTACGGTCGTCCTCAGACACTTCGCCTTCTTCCCTTCGGTTTGCCATAGACGCTACGTCCAACCCCCTTGCAGTGAAGACATCTCACCAAGTTTCTCCCACGGACAAGTACACAGAACTAGCGGAGAGTCACTGCGGAAACATAGACGCGGACTGCGTCGTTAGCGTTATGGACGACCTCTATCGAAGGGATGATCGTGTCCGCTCCGGACTCGTGGAGTCTTGGCCCGTGCCTCGGCACGGGTTCCTCTGAGGGCTCACTCTGGTGAGCGCCTATCTCGGCCTGCTGGCCCTTTTCCTCCTCACCGCCGCCACCGGCTACTTCGTCGCCCAGGAGTTCGCCTTCGTCGCCGCCGACCGGGGTCTCCTGCGCGAGCAGGCCGCCGCCGGTGACCCTGCGGCCGAAAAGGCGCTGCAGGTGACCTCCCGGCTCTCGTTCATGCTCTCGGGCGCCCAGCTCGGCATCACCGTCACGGCCCTGCTCGTCGGTTTCCTGGCCGAGCCCGCCATCGCCGTCCTGGTACGGCCCTGGCTCGGCACCACGGGCCTGCCCGACGCCGCGATCACGGGACTGTCCGTGGCCGCCGGTGTGTTCGTGGCGACCGTGGTGCAGATGGTGCTCGGCGAGCTGGCGCCGAAGAACCTCGGCATCGCCAGGCCCGAGACCGTGGCCAAGTTCCTGGCCGGGTCCACGCTGGTCTACCTGGCGGTCGTGGGACCGGTCGTCAAGCTGTTCGACTCCGCCGCCACCGGGCTGCTGCGCCGCGTCGGCATCGAGCCGGTCGAGGAGGTCGAGCACGGCGCGACCCCGGAGGAGCTGTCCCGGATCATCGAGGAGTCGACCCAGGCGGGCGAGCTGCCCCCGAGGCTTTCGGAGCTGCTGGAGCGCGCCCTGGAGTTCGGCGACCACAACGCCGAGGAGATCATGGTGCCGCGCCCCCGCGTGGTGGCGCTGCGCGACTCCCAGCCCATCTCCGACCTGCTTGACGTCATGCGCGAACGCGGCCACTCCCGCTACCCCGTGGTCGGCGACGACGGCGACGTGGTGGGCGTGACTGGCGTGCGCGAACTGCTGGAGTCCGGCCTGGACGAGGGCCTGGTCGGCAGCGTCACCCGTCCCGCGCTGCTGGTGCCCGACTCGCTGCCGCTGCCGGCCGTGCTCGACCGGATGCGCGCGGCCAACGACGACATCGTCTGCGTCATCGACGAGTACGGCGGCCTGGCCGGCGTGCTGACCGTCGAGGACCTGGCCGAGGAGCTGGTCGGCGAGCTCGTCGACGAGAACGACCCCGAGCCGGCGGGCGCCGTCGAGCGTCCCGGCGGCGTCTGGGAGGTGCCCGGCTGGCTCAGGCTCGACGAGGTCGAGCGCGCGACCGGCGTCGCGCTGCCGGAGAGCGACGACTACGACACCCTCGCCGGCCTGGTGCTGGCCCGGCTGGGCCGGATGCCCGACCCCGGCGACGTGGTGACCGTACCGATCGAGGGGGACACCGACCCGTTCGCCGACGACGCGGCCGAGCACCTGGCGGAGCTGACCGTCATGTCGCTCAACCGCCGGGTCCCCGAATGGGTGCGGCTCGCGCCCGTGCAGCATGCGGAGGCGTCCCGATGACGATGATCCTCATCAGCCTCGCGCTGCTGTTCTTCAACGCGCTGTTCGTGGCCGCCGAGTTCGCGTTCGTCTCCGCCAGACGGCACCGCCTGGAGGAGATGGCCTCGGGCGGCAACCGCCTGGTCAGGGTCGCGGCCAAGTCGGCCGTGGGCGGCGGGCGTCAGCTCTCGCTCATGCTGGCCGGCGCGCAGCTCGGCATCACGCTGTGCACGCTGGGCCTGGGCCAGGTCACCGAGCCCGCCATCGAGCACTTCCTGGAGCCGGCCTTCGCGGCCGTCGGCGTGCCGGAGTCGTTGCGCATGCCGATCGCGCTGACGATCGCGCTGGCGCTGGTGACGTTCCTGCACATGGTGGTGGGCGAGATGGCGCCCAAGTCGTGGGCGCTGACGCACCCCGAGCGGGCGGCGCTGGTCCTGACGCTGCCGTTCCGCGGGTTCACGCAGCTCATGCGCCCGCTGCTGTCGTCGCTGAACGCGCTGACCAACCTCATACTGCGGCTGTTCGGCGTGCAGCCGCGTGACGAGCTGGCCACCACCCGCACTCCCCGGCAGCTCGCCATGCTGGTGGGCGAGTCGGGCCGGATGGGCCTGCTCGACCGCGAGGAGCACGACCTGCTCACCCGCGCGCTGCGGCTCCAGGCCGAGGGCATCGAGCGCCTGATGGTCCCGATCGACCGGGCCGTCAAGGTGCTCCCGACCGCCGGAGCGGCCCAGATCAGGGCCAGGGCGGCGGGCAGCGGCCACCTGCGGCTGCTGGTGGGCGGCCCCGCCGGGATCGAGGGCGTCCTGCACGCCCGCGACGCCCTCCTGCAGCCCACGCTGACGGCCGGGGAACTGGCCAGGCCG
The DNA here is from genome assembly GCF_040642995.1 of Nonomuraea sp. NPDC047529. Classification (NCBI taxonomy): domain Bacteria; kingdom Bacillati; phylum Actinomycetota; class Actinomycetes; order Streptosporangiales; family Streptosporangiaceae; genus Nonomuraea; species Nonomuraea sp. NPDC047529. The sequence goes on from NZ_JBEYTJ010000001.1 coordinate 483,313, forward strand.
CTGCCGAGGCTCGCCTGCGTCACGCAGGTCCCCGAGGCCGTGACGGCCCTTCAGGAAGCCCGTGCGCACCTGGCGCTGGTCACCGGCCAGGGCGGCGCGGTCATCGGCATGGTGAGCCTCACGGACCTGCTGGGCGAGCTCCTGGACACCAAGGCCGCCTCGCGCGCCTACTCCCCGGCGGCGAACCCGTCGAGGTAGGCGGCGTGCTGGGCCCGCTCGGACTCGATCAGCGCGTGCGGCTCGGCGTAGACGTGCTCGAACATCGCAGAAGGAACGGGGTCGGGCAGTTCGAGGCAGCGCCTCCGCAGCTCGGCCCCGATCTTGGCGGCGTCGGCCTCGACCTCGTCGAAGAAGTCCTCCCCGGTGCCGGCCGCGGTCAGGTACGCCCTGACCCGCTCGATGGGGTCGCGCCGCCGCCATGCCTCCACGTCGTCCTTGGCCCGGTAGCGGGTGGGGTCGTCGGAGGTGGTGTGCGCCCCCATCCGGTACGTGAACGCCTCGACGAGCGTGGGCCCCTGCCCTGACCGCGCGTCCGCCAGCGCCTTGCGGGTGACCGCGAGGCAGGCCAGCACGTCGTTCCCGTCGACCCGGACGCCGGGGAAGCCGAAGCCCTCGGCCCTGCGGTACAGCGGGATGCGCGACTGGCGCTCCTGCGGCTCGGAGATGGCCCACTGGTTGTTCTGGCAGAAGAACACGATCGGCGCGTGGCAGGCCCCCGCGAAGACGAACGCCTCGTTCACGTCGCCCTGGGACGTGGCGCCGTCGCCGAAGTAGGCGATGGTCGCCCCGGCCTTGTCGGTGCCGATGACGCCGTCGCGCTGCATGCCCATCGCGTATCCGGTGGCGTGCAGCGCCTGGGTCCCGATCACGATCGTGTAGAGGAAGAAGTTGTGCCGGGCCGGGTCCCAGCCGCCGTGGTTGACGCCGCGCCACATGGCGACCACGTCGAGCGGGTCCATCCCGCGGCAGTAGGCGACCCCGTGCTCCCGGTACGAGGGGAAGACGGCGTCCAGATCGCCGACGGCGCGCCCGGAACCGACCTGGGCGGCCTCCTGACCGAGCAGGGACGTCCACAGCCCCAGCTCGCCCTGCCGCGCGAGCGCGACAGCCTCGGAGTCGATCCGCCGGACGATCACGAGATCCCGATAAAGACTGCGAATCTCATCATCCGAGATAAGCAACGGATATTCCGGATGCTCCACGCGCTCGCCGGAGGGCGTGAGCAACTGAACCATCGAGTCATCCATGAGCGGCAACCCCCCTGAACGGAACCCAGCGGCCACAGTTTGCCGTAGCCCCCAGGATCACCCGAACCCGCCCACCAAACCAATGTGACCTAAATCACGCAAGCCACCCGAAAGCCCCCTGCAAGGACCCCGATCTAAAGTCGTTTGAGCCACGTCACAAGAAAGAAACCACAGGACCCTTGCGAACCAAGACACGGTACGAAACGGTGGGCCAGTCCAAAAGAGGCGAGAGGGCAACCACCATGAACGGGGGCCCGGGGGAGTATCCTCCGAAGCTTGTCCCCCTGGGGGTCCGGGGGTTATCCCCGGGCAGATATGACGAGGGGACCCGAGGAAGCCGACCTGTAAGGTCGGCGACCAAGGATCCCCTAGTCACCAAGTGGGCGAGGAGGGATTTGAACCCTCACGTCCTTTCGGACACACGGACCTGAACCGTGCGCGTCTGCCGTTCCGCCACCCGCCCGTTTGTGGGTGCGGAGAAACAGTAGCACGGAACAGCCACTGGTACTGAACCCGGATACGATCGCAGAAGACACGGAAGCGGAGGAGCTGGGCGCGACTGGCAACGAGCGCACGACGCCGCCACGTGGGACGAGCGGAAACCGGGCGCCGGAAGCGTCTGGGGCCGCGATCATATGCAGGGAAGAAGGGAGGTACCCGGTGGGAGTCCTTCAGCGCTTCGAGCGAAGGCTCGAAGGCTTGGTTGAGGGGGCCTTTGCGCGGGCGTTCAAATCTGACCTTCAGCCGGTCGAGGTCGCCAGCGCGGTTCAGCGGGAGATGGATGAGCGGGCGGCGATCGTCGCACAGGGCCGCACGCTCGTGCCCAACGACTTCGTGGTGGAGCTGTCCACGACCGACAGCGAGAGGCTTGAGGTCTACGCCGACAGCATCAGCCACGAACTGGCCAACCTCGCCAGGGAGTATGCCAAGGAACAGGGCTATTCCTTCGTGGGACCGGTCCGGGTGCGCTTCGAGACCGCCGGAGACCTGGCTGTGGGCCTGTTCCGCATCCGGTCGGGCGTCATCCGCGGCGCGACGGTCGAGCAGGACGAGATCCGCCAGCCGGCGAGCGACCTGCCCCCGTCCAGGCCCGGGGCCTTCAACGGGCGGCCCAGGCTGCTCGTCTCCACCCAGGACGACCCGCAGGGCGACCGCTCCTACGAGCTCACCACGCCGGTGACCTTGCTCGGCAGGGGCACCGACTGCGATCTTCGTCTTGTCGATCCGGGAGTGTCGCGGCATCATGCGGAGCTGCGCGTCGAGGGCCAGCTCGTGGCCCTCGTCGATCTCGGTTCGACGAACGGCACCTTCGTCAATGGCCAGCCGGTACGCAGAATCGAGCTCCAGAACGGCACGCGAGTGACGCTGGGACGCACGACTCTGGTGTTCCGGCGCGATTAGGGGTAGACAGACGGTCCATGTCCGAGCTCACGCTGCTGCTGATCCGGCTCGCCTTCCTGGCGGTGCTGTGGTTCTTCGTCATTGCCGCAGTCGGCGTGATCCGGACTGACTTGTTCGGTTCACGCACGGCTCCCGCGGGCCCACGGAAAGCCGTGAAGCCCGCCAAACCGGTGGCCAAGCCCAAGAGCAAGAAGGGCGAGCCACGCCAGCTCATCGTTACCGGTGGCCCATTGCAGGGCACCACCATTAACCTCACGGAGACGCCCATCACCATTGGCCGGGCGAACGACGCCACGCTGGTAGTCAGCGACGACTACGCATCCAGCCGGCATGCCCGGCTCTTCCCTCAGGACGGTCAGTGGATCGTGGAAGATCTCGGTTCGACCAACGGCACGTATCTCGACCGCTCGAAAGTCACCCGTCCGACCCCGGTGCCGCTCGGTGTTCCGATCCGTGTCGGCAAGACAGTCATTGAATTGCGCAAATGACCATCGCACTCCGCTACGCCGCCCGCTCGGACGTCGGCCTCCTCCGCGAAGGGAACGAGGACTCGGCGTACGCTAGCGGCCGCCTGCTGGCCGTCGCCGACGGCATGGGCGGGCACGCACACGGCGAGGTGGCGAGCTCCGTCGCCATCGCCGCCATGGCCTCTCTGGAAGAGGCCCAACAGGGGGGTGACCTGCTCAACGCCATCGAGGCAGCGGTACGCGACGCCAATCGCCGGCTGCACGAGATGGTCGGGCGGGATCCCAGCCTCAAAGGCATGGGCACGACGCTCACCGCCATGCTCTGGAACGGCACCCAGGTCGCCCTGGTGCACGTGGGCGACTCGCGCGCCTACCTCCTGAGACGCGGCGAGCTCTACCAGATCACCCATGACCACACCCTGGTGCAGCAGCTCGTCGACGACGGGCGCATCACGCCCGAAGAGGCGGCCACGCACCCCCAACGATCGATCCTGCTGCGCGCCCTCGACGGCAGCGGCGAGGTCGACCCCGACCTCACGCTGCGCGAGGCGCAGGTGGGCGACCGCTACCTGCTCTGTTCCGACGGCCTGTCGGGCGTGGTGAGCGCAGAGACGCTGCACGCCACGCTCACCAACATCGACGACCCCGAAGAGGTGGTCCGCCAGCTCATCGATCTGGCGAACCGGGGCGGCGGGCCCGACAACATCACGTGCGTGCTCGCCGACGTGCTGGAGATCACCGACGGCCAGGAGGTTCCCGCGGAGCCCGCGGTGGTCGGCGCCGCGGGGATGACCAGGCTACGAGGAGGCGCCCCGGAGACCCAGCCGGGGCGAGTGAGCGCGGTGACCGCACCCCAGCCGGCGATCACCGACGGCGACGACTTCGATGAGCCGGTCGCGCAGGCGACCCGGCGTTCGGGGCGGCGTCGTCGTGTGTGGCCCGTGCTGGTCACCGTGCTCGGGGTGGGCGTCGTCGCCTTGGGCGCCGGCGGTTACCTCGGATGGCAGTGGACCCAGGACCAGTTCTTCGTCGGTGCCAGGGGCGACGAAGTGGTCATCTTCCAGGGGATCAAGCAGGAGGTGGGCCCGATCGAGTTCTTCCACGTGGAGAAGCGCACGGGCCGTCCGCTCTCCAAGCTGTCCCCGGCGGACCAGGCCCTGATCAAGAGCGGCATCCCCGTCACCGACGTCGACGAAGGCGTGACGAAGATAAACGGATTGAAGTTCTCCCAGGACGACAAGGGCGACACGGGCGACACGACCTCCACCACGGCCACGTCCCCGACTCCCTCCGCCACCAAGACGAAATCGCAATAAATGGCAGAAATGCTCGCGACCCCCGTCCCGATGCCGGCCAAACGGCGGATGGCCCAGCTGGTCCTGCTCGCCTTGGCGGTGCTGATCATCATGGGCGCCTACGCCAACGTCGGCCTGGCCGTCGACGGCAAGGTTCCCGCCGGCATGCTGGCCTACGGGCTGGGCCTGGGCGGCCTGATGCTGGCGGCCTACCTGGTGCTGGCCAAGTTCGCACCCTGGGCCGACCCGCTGATCCTGCCACTGGTGACGCTGATCAACGGTCTAGGGCTGGTGATGATCTACCGGCTGGAGTCGGCCGACATGGGCGGCGCCTCCACGACCAACCAGATCATGTGGACCGGGGTCGGCGTCGTGATGTTCTCGATCACCCTGGTCGTGCTGCGCGACCACCGCATGCTGCAACGCCTGACGTACACGGCGGGCGCGGTGGGCCTGGTGCTGCTGGCGATCCCGGCGCTGCTGCCCGGCTCGCTCAGCGAGGTGCAGGGCGCGAAGATCTGGATCCGCATCGGCGGCTTCTCCATCCAGCCGGGCGAGTTCGCCAAGCTGGCGCTGGTGATCTTCTTCGCCGGCTACCTGGTGGCCAAGCGTGACGTGCTGGCCCTGGCCGGGCGGCGGTTGCTCTTCATCGACCTGCCGCGGGCCAGAGACCTCGGCCCGGTCCTGGTCACCTGGGGGCTCAGCCTGCTGGTGCTGGTCTTCGAGAAGGACCTGGGCACCTCGCTGCTGGTGTTCGGCACGTTCATCGCGATGCTCTACATCGCCACCCAGCGCACCTCGTGGGTGCTCATCGGCATCCTGCTCTTCGTCGGCGGCGCCTTCCTCGCCGGGCAGGTCTTCGACCACGTCGGCGCGCGTTTCGCCGCCTGGCTCGACCCGAGCAACCCGGTCTTCTTCGGCACGGCCCCCGTCTGCCTGGAGGACCCGCCGGGCGACCCGATGTGCAGCAAGAGCTACCAGATCATGCAGGGGCTGTTCGGGTTCGGCGCGGGCGGCATCCTCGGCACCGGGCTCGGCCAGGGCCACCCCGACCTGATCCCGCTGAGCTTCTCCGACTTCATCTTCGCCGCGACCGGCGAGGAGCTCGGGCTGACCGGCCTGATGGCGCTGCTCATGCTCTACGCCCTGCTGGTCGAACGCGGCCTGCGCACCTCGCTCGTGGCCCGCGACCCGTTCTCGAAGCTGCTGGCGGGCGGCCTGTCGTTCATCCTCGCCTGGCAGGTGTTCATCATCGTCGGCGGCGTGACGAACCTCATCCCGCTGACCGGCCTGGTCACCCCGTTCATGTCGCAGGGCGGCTCGGCCCTGCTGGCTAACTGGATCCTTATCGCGCTCCTGGTACGCATGTCAGACGCGGCGCGACGGCCCCCGCCCCAGGCGATCCAGAACGAAGGACTCACCCAGGTGTTCCAGCGATGAACAGCACTCTGAAGCGCGCGGCCGTGGCCTGCCTGGTCATGTTCGCGCTTCTGATGATCAACGTGAACATCCTCCAGGCGGTCCGGGCCGACGACTACCGCTCCAACCCGAGCAACCGCCGCAACTACTACGAGCGCTACGCCGTCGAGCGCGGCCGGATCACCGCCGGCGGCAAGGTGATCGCCCAGTCGGTGGAGACCGACAACAAGAACTTCCGGTTCATCAGGAAGTACGCCGACGGGAAGCTCTACGCGCACGTCACGGGCTACTTCTCGCCCGAGAGCGCGAGCGCGATCGAGGGCACCCAGAACAAGCTGCTCGACGGCTCCAGCGCCGACCTGCTGCTGCGGCGGAGCATCGACCTGTTCACGGGCGAGCCCACCAGGGGCGCGAACGTCGACCTCACGATCAACCCCAAGGCGCAGAAGGCGGCCTACGACGCGTTGCGCTCAAGCGGCAAGCGCGGCGCACTGGTGGCGCTCGACCCGAAGACCGGCGGGATCCTGGCGATGGTGTCGCTGCCCACCTTCGACCCCGCCGAGCTGTCGGGCACCGACAAGGGCAAGGTGTTCGGCCGCTACAACGAGCTGGACAAGGACAAGAGCCAGCCGCTGCTCAACCGGGCCATCGCCCAGACGTACCCGCCGGGGTCGACGTTCAAGGTGGTGACGGCGGCGGCGTACCTGGAGGACGACTCCTCGCGCGGCCCGAGCACCACCGTCGAGGCGCCGCAGCGGCTGCCGCTGCCCAACACCACCATCAGCCTGCCCAACTACGGCGGCGCGGCCTGCGGCGCCGGCCAGGTCCAGCTCGTGTACGCGCTGGAGAAGTCCTGCAACACGCCGTTCGCCAAGATCGGCATGCAGCTGGGCTACGACAAGCTCAACGAGCAGACCGAGAAGTTCGGCATGGGCAAGCAGATCGGCGTGCCGATGTCGGTGGCCCAGAGCGACTTCGGCAGCAAGTACGACGACGCGGCGCTCGCCATGGCCTCGATCGGCCAGCGCGACAACCGGATGACGCCCCTGCAGATGGCCATGGTGGCGGCCGGCATCGCCAATGACGGCAAGGTGATGAAGCCGTACCTGGTGAACAAGATCACCGACTCCAAGAACGACGTCATGGAGGAGGCCAAGCCCGAGGAGCTGACCGAAGCGGTCAGTTCCGAGACGGCGGGCAAGCTGCGCGACATGATGGTGAGCGTGGTCAACAACGGCACGGCCAACCTCGCGCAGGTGCCGGGCGTCCAGGTGGCGGGCAAGACCGGCACCGCGGAGACGGCCGACGGCGCGCCGCCGCACGCCTGGTTCATCTCCTTCGCGCCTGCCGAGGACCCGAAGGTGGCGCTGGCGGTCATCGTCGAGTCCGGCGCCGCCAACGTCGGCGCGGAGGCCACGGGCGGCCACACCGCCGCCCCGATCGCAAAGGCTGTGCTGGAGGCGGTGCTGAACAAGTGAATGACGGTAACGTGCTGGGTCATGCGGCTCCGTAACCGCTATCTCCTGCTCTCCCGCATCGCCACGGGCGGTATGGGAGAGGTGTGGCGCGCCCGTGACGAGCTTCTGGGCCGCGAGGTCGCGGTCAAGATCCTGCGCAGCCACATGCACGCCGACCCCACGTTCCGCGAGCGCTTCCGCAACGAGGCGCGCCTCACCGCCGCCCTGGCCGACCCCGGGGTGGCCCAGATCTTCGACTACGGCGAGCAGAGCGACCTGGCCTACCTCGTGATGGAGCTGGTGCACGGCGAGCCGCTGTCGGCCATCCTGGCGCGCAACGGCGCGCTCGGGCCCGAGGTGGCGCTCGACGTGGTGCACCAGACCGCCAAGGCGCTGCACGCGGCCCACTCCTCCGGGATCATCCACAGGGACGTCAAGCCCGGCAACCTGCTGGTCACCCGCGAGGGCACGATCAAGGTGACCGACTTCGGCATCGCCCGCGCCCTGGAGGCCGCGCCGGTGACTCAGACCGGCACGGTGCTCGGCACGGCCCAGTACGTCAGCCCCGAGCAGGCCCAGGGTTTCCCGCTCACCCCCGCGACCGACCTCTACTCGCTGGGCGTGGTGGCCTACGAGTGCCTGGCGGGCCACACGCCGTTCCGGGCCGACAGCCAGGTGGCGATCGCGCTGCTGCACCTCAACGAGCAGCCGCCGCCGCTCACCGCGGACGTGCCCGTCCCGGTGCGCGATCTGGTCATGACGCTGCTGGCCAAGGAGCCGGGGATGCGTCCGGCCTCGGCGCTGGAGGCGGCCGACCGGGCGTACGTGCTGCGCCAGTCGCTGGTCGAGGGCGTCGAGCAGGGCGCCGTCCTCAGCATGTTCACCGATCCCGCGGGTTTCCGGGTGCGCGAGCCGGCCACGGAGGACCAGCAGGCGACCGAGAACCTCGCCCCGGCGACGACGGTCCAGAGCCCGCCCGAGCCGCCGGCCCGCAGCCGCCGCGGCGCGAGGACGCTGGCGCTGGTCGCCACGGCCGGCTGCGTGGCCGCGGTGGGCCTGAGCGCGATCACGTTCGCCAATCGCGATACGACGCCGCCGCCGCTTCCGGAGATCGCCGAACCCAGCCACTCCCCGATGCAGTCGCCTGAGCTGCTCAGGCCCACGCGGACGAAGAAGCACACGCGCCGACCACCCGCGCTTCCGGTGAAGTCGACGCGGCCGGTACCCTCGCGGTCGGCTACGGTAAGCAAGTCGGCTGCACCTACGAAGAAGCCGTCACCGAAGCCAACCCCGACCACCCGTACCCCGACTCCCACCCCCACCACCCCAACGCCCAGCAGGACACCGACAACTCCGACACCAACCGCTTCGCCGGACCCGGGTGGTACAAACCCGCCGCAGGAGGAGACGTGATGCGCTACGGGGTCGATGATGGACACCGGCGGCCCCCCGAGCAGGCCGGTACCCAAGATGAACGGTAAGGGACAGTGCAGGAAATGACTCAGCCTCGGCTACTCGGAGGTCGTTACGAGCTCGACGGTGTCGTCGGGCGCGGCGGCATGGCCGAGGTGTATCGCGCCCGAGACATCCGGCTGGACCGCATAGTCGCGATCAAGACCCTCCGCTCCGACCTGGCGCGCGATCACACCTTCCAGGCCCGTTTCCGCCGTGAGGCGCAGTCGGCGGCCTCGCTGAACCACCCCGCCGTCGTCGCCGTCTACGACACCGGCGAAGACGTCACCGACGGCACCCCCGTGCCCTACATCGTGATGGAGTACGTCGACGGCAGGACGCTGCGCGACCTGCTGCGCCAGGACCGGCGGCTGCTGCCCGAGCGGGCGGCCGAGCTGGTCGACGGCATCCTGCGCGCGCTCGACTACAGCCACCGCGGCGGCATCGTCCACCGTGACATCAAGCCGGCCAACGTGATGATCACGCGCGCCGGCGACGTCAAGGTGATGGACTTCGGCATCGCGCGCGCGATGGCCGACTCGGCCGCCACCATGACCCAGACCGCGCAGGTGATAGGGACCGCCCAGTACCTGTCGCCCGAGCAGGCCCGCGGCGAGCGCGTCGACGCCCGCAGCGACATCTACTCCACCGGCTGCGTGCTGTACGAGCTGCTCACCGGCCAGCCGCCGTTCACCGGCGACTCCCCGGTGGCGATCGCCTACCAGCACGTCCGCGAAGACCCGATCCCGCCCTCGCAGATCGACCGTGAGATCCCGGCGTGGGCCGACGCGATCGTGCTCAAGGCCATGGCCAAGGACCCGGCCCACCGCTACCAGAACTCCGGCGAGATGCGGGCCGACATCCAGCGCGCCATGTCCGGCATGCCGGTCGACGCGCAGACGATGGCGATGACCGGGAACTTCAACCAGGGCACCCGCATGATGACCGCCACCCAGGCGGCCCAGGGCCCGGCCACGCAGCGCACCGGCGCGATCCCGCCGTACGAGTACGACGGCGGCGACGGCGGCAGCCGCGTGGGGCGGCGCAGGGCGTCCGGCGGCGGTGGCGGCAACGCGCTCAGGACTGCGCTGTGGATCGTCATCCCGCTCCTGGTCATCGGCGCCTTCGTCACGGTCGGCTACCTGGTGTTCGGCACCAAGGCCTCGCCCACCGACGCCGGGATCCCCATCCCGGCCCTGGCCACGCAGAAGCTGGAGCCCGCTCAGCGCGCGCTCATCGGCCTGGGCCTGAAGCCCGAGGTGGTGCAGGAGGCCAGCGACGAGTTCGGCAAGGGCACGGTGATCAGGACCGAGCCCGCGGAGGGCGAGAAGGTCGACAAGGGCGCCACGGTCAAGCTGTTCGTCTCCAAGGGCAAGGAGAAGGTCGCCGTCCCCGACGGGCTCATCGGCATGACCACCACGGAGGCGATCAAGGCCCTCGACGACGTCGGGCTGAAGGGCGTGGTCAAGACCAAGCAGTCCAGCAAGCCGCAGGGCAAGGTGTTCGAGACCAAGCCGGCGGCCGGCACCGAGATCGAGAAGGACGCCAGCGTCACCCTCTACGTGCCCTTCGAGCTGACCGAGCTGCCCGACGTGACCGGCTACACCCAGCAGGACGCCACCGCCACGCTCAAGGGCGCCGGCTTCAAGGTGAAGGTCTCGCCGCAGGCCAACGACCAGGCCGAGGGCACGGTCATCCAGCAGAACCCGCCCGCGGGCCAGAAGCTGATGCCGGGCACGACGATCACGATCGTGGTGTCCACCGGTCCCGAGACGGCTCCGCCGCCCACCAACGAGCAGCCGACCCAGCAGCCGACCGACGACCAGACGGACTTCCCGTCCGACGAGCCGACCGAGGACAACCCGATCGGCGACGACGAGTTCTGACGGCTGACGAAGCACGACGGGCCGCCTTTCCCCACGGGGAGGGCGGCCCTCGTCGTTCTCCCGGAAGGGTTCCGCGGCGCCGGCCGTCCAGGGGCGGGCGCGAAGAGCGCCCCCGCCGCTCGGGGGCAACGGCGGGGGCGCTCATTTGGTAGTCGCTCTGCGCGAGCCGGGCGTTACACGATCCCGCGCAGCCAGTTCCCCAGCAGCCGGTGGCCGTGCTCGGACAGCACCGACTCGGGGTGGAACTGGATCCCTTCGATCGGCGCGTGGCGGTGGCGCAGGCCCATGATGACCCCGTCGTCGGTGCGGGCGGTCACGTCGAGGACCTCGGGGACGGTCTCCGGCAGCACGGCGAGCGAGTGGTAGCGGGTCATCGGCACCGGCGACGGCAGGCTCTCGAAGACGCCCTTGCCGTCGTGGAACACCGGGCTGGTGCGCCCGTGGACCAGCTCGGGCGCGCGGGCCACGGTGGCGCCGAAGGCGACCGCGATGGCCTGGTGACCGAGGCAGACGCCGAGCAGGGGCGTGCCGCGCTCGGCGGCGCGCAGCACCAGGGGCACGCTCACGCCGGCCGCCTCCGGCGTGCCGGGCCCCGGGCTGACGAGGACGCCGTCGAAGCCGTCGCCGTCGCGCACGCCGACGACGTCGCGGGGGCGGACGTCGCAGTCGGCGCCCAGGACGCGCAGGTACTGGACGATCGTGTGGACGAAGCTGTCGTGGTTGTCCACGACCAGCAGGCGGGTCATCTTCTTACGGTCACCTCGTCGAGCGTCACCGCGGGCTCCAGGAGCGGGAACACGGCATACCAGAGTACGACCCCCGCGACCACGACCAGCAAGGCGGCCGTCAGCACCTTGGTACGTGGGTCGCCGGGCAGTTTGCGCCAGATCCAGCCGTACATGTCATTCCTTTCTGAGCTCGGTCTTCTTGAGGACGCCGTACACGATGAGGCGTTGGGCGGCGGAGTACTCGGGGTGGCAGGTGGAGAGGGTGATGTAGGCGCGGATGGGGCGGATGTCGGGCTTGCCGGGCACGGGGGCGAGCACGTCCACCTCGGTGGGCTCCACGATGTCCTGAGAGGTCACGCGGTAGGTGTAGCGGGCCTCGGGGGCGTCCACGATGATCTCGTCGCCGCGTTCGAGCTCGTCGATCTCGTTGAACGGGGCCGCGTACGTGGTCCGGTGGCCCGAGAGCACGAAGTTGCCGATCTGGCCGGGCATGGCGCTGTCGGGGTAGTGTCCCGGGCCCTTCTTCAGGTGCTCGGCGTCCACGCCCTCGACGATGGCGTACCGGTAGTCGTGGCCGAGTCTCGGGATGCTCAGCATGGCGACGGCCTTGCCGAGCTCGATCTTGTCGATGCGGCCGCGGTCGTGCTCCGCCTTCTCGGCGGCCAGCTCGCGCTGGAGCAGCAACTGCTGGCTCTTGGTGTAGGCGCCGGTGCCCCAGAGCAGGTAGGCGCAGAACAGCATGAGGACCAGGCCGGCGGTGATGCTCAGCTCCCCCACGGCCCGGAAGATGGACCGCATGTCGTCAGCGTATTCGTCACATCTCCCGACGCGGGGGATCGCCATGGCGTGCGCGTGGCGACTATCCTGGGGCACGCTTCAACTACGCTTAACGAAGAGCCTGTGGACGATCCGGAAGCCCAGGCCCTCAGCAGGAGTTACCCAGTGCCCAAGTCCAAGGCTCGCAAGAAGGCGGTTTACACGCCGCCGCAGAAGTCCCAGCAGATCAAGGTCAGCCCGCGCTGGCTGGCGCCCACCATGGTGGTGTCGTGGATCATCGGCATCCTGTGGATCGCGATCTACTACGTCGCCCCGCAGGCGCCCTTCTTCAGCGACCTCCAGAACTGGAACCTGCTGATCGGGTTTGTGTTCATCATCTTCGGTGTGGTTCTTTCCACCCGCTGGCGTTAGTTCTTTCCACAGTCTTTTCCACAGCCTGGGGAAGTCAGATCGAGCTCAGGATCGCCGAGGTCCGGGCCATCACGAGCACGGCTAGCACGGCCAGCGCTCCCACGATCGCCAGCACCTGCCACAGGGTCCTGTTGTTCTTGGGGGCGTAGGCCATCGCTCCCGCCAGCAGCGAGCCGGTGATCAGGCCGCCGACGTGCCCGGTCCAGCTGATGCCGGGGAACACGAAGGTGATCACCAGGTTGATCACGATGAGCATGGCGATGCCGCGTACGTCCATGTTGAGCTTGCGGCTCACCACGAAGATGGCGCCGAACAGGCCGAAGATGGCTCCGGACGCGCCCACCGTCGGCTGGCTCAGCGGGTCGAGCCAGAGGCTGAGCGTGCTGCCGCCGACGGCGCTGATGAGGTAGAGCGACGCGAAGCGCACGTGGCCGAAGGCGCGCTCCAGGTAGGGCCCGACGACGTAGAGGGCCCAGCAGTTGAACAGGATGTGGAAGACGCCCGCGTGCACGAACGCGGCGCTGACCAGCCGGTAGTAGTCGCCGAGGACCGCCACTCCGGCCGGCCACATCTGCAGCGTGCCGGTGACCGTGGGCATGACGTATTGGGCGCCGAAGACGAGGACGTTGAGGGCCAGGATGGCCCAGGTGACGTACGGCGTGCTGACGACCTGGCCGCCGAAGGTGGAACGGGCCTGGCGGAAGCCCTGGTTGCCCTGGGCGACGCATTCGGGGCACTGGAAGCCCACGGCGGCGTCGCGCATGCAGTCGGGGCAGATGGGCCGGTCGCAGCGCTGGCAGCGGACCCAGGTCTCCCTGCCGGGGTGCCGGAAGCACGTGGGGACCGCCTCGGCGGGCTGCTCGGGCTGCGAGGGCGGGCTGGGCGGCTGGCTGGTCATGTCCAGAGCCTATGACGTACCAGACCCAGCTGTGTGCCGTCGATCAGGGGTTCCGGGGCTTCCCCAGGGGGCGGGACCCGAGAGTGGCCCGCCCCCCGCAGGGATCGGCTCAGCCCTGTACGCGCTCGATGGTGACCGACTCCAGGACGACTTCCTGGACGGGCCGGTCGCGCCGGTCGGTGTCGGTCTTGGCGATGGCGTCGACGACCGACTGGCCCTCGACGACCTCACCGAAGATCGTGTGCTTGCCGTTGAGGTGCGGCGTGGGCACGACCGTGATGAAGAACTGCGAGCCGTTGGTGCCCTTGCCGAACCGCACGCCCGCGTTGGCCATGGCCAGCAGGTAGGGCCGGTTGAAGTAGAGATCCGGGTGGATCTCGTCGTCGAACTCGTAGCCGGGGCCGCCGATGCCCTGGCCGAGCGGGTCGCCGCCCTGGATCATGAAACCGGAGATGACCCGGTGGAAGACGGTCCCGTCGTACAGACGGGCGGTGCTCTTCTCGCCCGACTCCGGATGGGTCCACTCGCGGGTGCCCTCGGCGAGCTCCACGAAGTTCCGGACGGTCTTCGGCGCCTGGTTCGGGAAAAGCTCGACCTTGATGTCGCCGCGATTGGTCTTCAAATTAGCGATCAGCTTCTCAGCCACGAGACAGCTGCCCCCCTCTATGTACAGGGTTGTATGTGATGTCCTGAGGAATATGGCCGTTCGGCCTCCTCGGCCATCCTCCCATGGACCGCCATGATTGAGCCGCCTTGTCCAGGGAAGGTCAAGCGCGGGGCCCCAACGACAGGGGAGGTTGTCGTGTCCCTGACACTGAAGAGACGCCGCGTGGTAATAGAGGTACCCGCCACGTGGATGGGCCGAATGAAGGCCCAGGCCGTCAAGACCGGCCATCGCATGGCGCCAATGGCGGACCAGGCCAAGGTGGCCACCGCCCAGCGCATCGAAGACGCCCGTTACTGGGCGGCGCCTAGGCTCGACGCCGCGGCGCACGGGTTCGAGGATCAGGTCGCCCCCAAGGTCAGCAGGATGCTGACGGCGGCGGCCAAGCGAATCGACCCGAAACCGTCCCGGTCACGGCGGTGGCCGACGATGGTGCTGCTGACCGGTCTTGCGGTCGGCGCGATCGGTTACATGGCCTACCGCCGCAACGCCCAGCAGTGGACCGAGCACATGAAGGACTCTGCCTCCGATGCGTCACGCTGGGTCAGCGAGAAGGCGGACAGGTCCGCGCAGTCGGCGGACCGGATGGCGTCCAACGTGCAGAACAAGACGGACCAGGCGTCTCACCACAGGCCCTGATCCGGCTCGAAAAGCGCGGCCCCCCGCGCGGGGGGGCGCGGGGGCGCGGGGGGGTGCCCCCGCCGGTTGTCGCGCGAGCACGCGGCGGCGAGAA